>JAVEVO010000236.1:0-8478 GCA_034005005.1 Myxococcota bacterium | reverse complement strand
GGCCACGCCGCCGAGGGCGAGGGGGACGTGGGCGAGGGCGACGGCGCGGTGGGCGAGGGCGAGGGCGAGGGGGGCGAGGGCGAGGGCGAGGGGGCCGAGGGCGAGGGCGAGGGGGGAGAGGGCGAGGGTGAGGGCGCCGAGGGCGAGGGTGAGGGCGCCGAGGGCGAGGGCGAGGGCGCCGAGGGCGAGGGCGAGGGTGGGCCCGAGTGCGAGCCCGGTGACACCCTGGACTGTGGGACCGACATCGGCGAGTGCACCACCGGCTGGCGGAGCTGCACCTTCGAGGGGCGCTGGTCCGAGTGCTTCGGGGCCCGGGGGCCCACGCCCGAGGTCTGCGACGGTCTGGACAACGACTGCGACGGGGCCACGGACGAGGACCTCGCCGGGCCCTGCGACTGTCTCCCCGGGGCCACGCGCGCCTGCGGCTCGAACACGGGGGTCTGCATCGCCGGGATGCAGTGGTGCGTGGGCGGGTCCTGGGGGAGCTGCATCGGCAGCGTCGGGCCGAGCGCCGAGCGCTGCAACGGGCTGGACGACGACTGTGACGGTCCGGTCGACGAGGACTGGCCCGAGCTCGGCACCGTCTGCGAGGCCGGGCTGGGGGTCTGCCGGGGGCAGGACGTCTGGCGCTGCGACTTCCTGGGGACGGGCACCTACTGTGATGGCGAGGATCCCTTCGAGGCCACCTTCGAGGTCTGCGACGGTCTGGACAACGACTGCGACGGGGTGGTGGACGACGGCATCGAGTGCTGCTTGACGGGGCCCGTCGATCCGGGGGCCCCACCCGCGGAGCGCTGGGTGCGCGTCTGCGCTGGTACCTTCGTCATGGGAAGCCCGGGGGTGGAGTGTGGGATCGGCTGCCAGTGTGGCGTCTCCCTCAATCGCTGCCGCGACCCGCGCTGTGCGGGCGGGCTCTGCCCGGGTGCCGAGCAGGGTCGGACGCGGGACGAGGTCCAGCACCCGGTCACCTTGACCCGGAGCCTGCTGGTCCAGGCCACGGAGGTCACCCGCTGGCAGTGGCAGGAGATCTTCCCCGAGGAGGCTCCCTGGCGGAACGATGAGTGTGGCCTCGACTGCCCGGTGGAGGAGATCACCTGGTACCAGGCGGTGGCCTACTGCAACGAGCGCTCCCTGCTGGAGGGGCTGGAGCCCTGCTACGAGGACGAGGAGAGCGGGGAGATCTACTCGGCGAGCTCCGCCGAGTGGTGGGTGACGCCGAGCTGGCCCCTCGGGCTCGACTGTGAGGGCTACCGCCTGCCCACGGAGGCCGAGTGGGAGTACTTCGCCCGGGCCGGCAGCCCCGGCGCCTATCCCACGGGAGGGACCCAGGTCGACCTGGCGGCCGGCTGCGAGACCCTCGACCCGCCCCTCGATCGGGTGGCCTGGTACTGCGGGAACGCCGGCGGTCTCGTGCACCCCGTCGCCGAAAAGGAGCCCAATGCCTGGGGGCTGTTCGATGTGCTGGGCAACGTCGGCGAGCTCTGCTGGGACGGCTTCGACCCCACGGCGGTCTTCGGACACCAGCCGGTCACCGACCCCCTCGGGCCCCGGATCGCCTCGTACCAGGTCCAGCGGGGCGGATCCTACCTCAAGCTGGCCCGGACCACTCGCCTGGCCCGGCGGGAGGGAGTCGAGCCCGATTTCATCTCTCCCGATCGGGGGTTCCGCCCGGTCCGCACCCTCACCGACTGACCGCTCGGCCTCATTTTTCTTGGCTTCTCCAGGTCGGGGGAGTATGCTCGGGCGCTAGCAACCCCTGGAGTCAGTCCCGGGAAGTCATCGACGTGATGGCTCGGGCAGAGGAGGCGGAGATGGACGAGCAGCGCGAGAAGAACACGATCTGGTCCGTGGTGACGATCGCCATCCTCATCATCGGCTTCGTGCTGAATAGCTGGATGATCGTCAGCGCGCTCGATGCCAAGATCGACACCATCAACTCGACGGTCACGGCGATGTGCACGACCGACAACGTCAAGAGCTCCATGGACGGACTGAAGGCTCGCCTCGACGCCCTCGAGCGGCAGATGCAGGGCATGGTTCCGGCCGGTGCGGCTGCCCCCGCGGCTCCCCCGGCGGTCGTCCCGGCGCCGGCTCCCGAAGCGCCGCCCGCGCAGTAGCTCGCCCCGGCGGGCCGCGGCCGCGGCCGGCCCCTGCTCGACCCTCGTCCCTTCCTCGTGCTACCCTGCAGACCGTCCACCGCACGCGGCGACCGGCCCAGCCCGGCCTGCCAGGAGGCCGCCATGTCCCAGCGAGGCGAGAAGCTCTGGGCGCTCATCGAAGACAACTACCTCGGCCTGGACGCGCCGGCGCTCGAGGAGTCCTTCGCCCGGCACCTGGAGTACTCCCAGGCGAAGACCCGGTTCACGGCGACCCCCCACGACGCCTTCAAGAGCGCGTGCTACGCGGTGCGGGACCGGATCATGGAGCAGTGGAACGACACGCAGCGGGCCTACTACGAGGTGAACGCGAAGCGGGTCTACTACCTCTCCCTGGAGTTCCTCCTGGGCCGTGCCCTCGGGAATGCCTTGATCAACCTGGGGATTCGCGGCGAGATGCGTCAGGCCCTCGAGGAGCTCGGGCAGTCCCTGGAGAGCCTCGAGGAGCAGGAGCCGGACGCCGGGCTCGGCAACGGCGGCCTCGGGCGGCTGGCCGCCTGCTACCTCGACTCCCTGGCGACGCTCCAGCTTCCGGGGTACGGCTACGGCATCCGCTACGACTACGGGATCTTCGAGCAGCAGATCCGCGACGGCCAGCAGGTCGAGCACCCTGATCCCTGGCTGCGCTTCGGCCACCCCTGGGAGATCGTCCGGCCCGAGTACCAGTACCGGGTGCGTTTCGGCGGTCACGTCCACCAGCGGCGTGACGAGACGGGCAAGCTGCGCCACGAGCTGCACGGGACGACCGATGTCTTCGCCCTGGCCTACGACGTGCCGATCCCCGGCTACCGCAACGGCACCGTCAACACCCTGCGGCTCTGGTCGGCCAAGGCGACGGAGGATTTCGCGTTGACGCCGTTCAACCAGGGGGACTACATCGGCGCGATGTACGACAAGGTGCGCTCCGAGACGATCTCCAGCGTGCTGTACCCCAAGGACGATCTCCCGCCGGGCCGGGAACTCCGGCTCAAGCAAGAGTACTTCTTCGTCAGCGCCACCATCCAGGACATCCTCCGGCGCCACAAGGTCAAGAACCCGACCGTCGGCAACCTCGCGGACAAGGTGGCGATCCAGCTCAACGACACCCACCCCGCCCTCGCGGTGCTGGAGCTGCTGCGGCTGCTGCTCGACGAGGAGGGTTGCGGCTGGGACGAGGCCTGGGCCATCACCCGGGCCTGCTGCGCCTACACCAACCACACGGTGCTCCCCGAGGCGCTGGAGACCTGGCGCGTCGAGCTGTTCGGCCGGCTGTTGCCCCGCCACCTGGAGCTGGCCTACGAGGTCAACCGCCGCTTCCTCGAGGAGGTGCGCACGCGCTTCCCGGGGGACGAGGAGCGGGTGCGGCGGATGTCGCTCTTCCAGGAGGGCGGCGACCAGCGCATCCGCATGGCCGCCCTGGCGATGGTCGGGAGCCACAAGGTCAACGGGGTGTCGCGGCTCCACAGCCGGCTGCTGGAGACCCAGCTCTTCGCGGATTTCGTCGACCTGTGGCCGGGCCAGATCGTCAACAAGACCAACGGGATCACCCCGCGCCGCTGGCTGCTGCTCGCCAACCCGGAGCTGGCCGCCCTGATCGAGGCGCGCATCGGCGCCGGCTGGATCACCGACCTCGAGCGGCTGCAGGAGCTGGCTCCCCATGCCGCGGACCCTGATTTCCGGCAGCGCTGGCGGGCCGTGAAGCAGGCCAACAAGCACCGGTTCGCCGACCTGCTCGCGACCCGCCTGCAGCGGGTCGTCGACCCGCACTCCCTGTTCGATTGTCAGGCCAAGCGCATCCACGAGTACAAGCGGCAGCTCCTCAACGTGCTGCACGCGCTGGTCCTGCTCCGGCGGCTCCGGGCCGGCGAGGAGGTGCTGCCGCGGACGCTGCTCTTCGCGGGCAAGGCCGCGCCCGGCTACCACGCGGCCAAGCTGATCATCCGCCTGATCCACGCGGTCGACGGGCTCGTGCGCCGCGACCCGCGCGCCCGGGAGCGGCTGCAGCTCGTCTTCGTCCCCAACTACGGCGTCTCCCTGGCGCAGCGGCTGCTGCCCGCCACGGAGCTGTCGCAGCAGATCTCCACGGCCGGGCTGGAGGCCTCGGGCACGGGGAACATGAAGTTCGCCCTCAACGGCGCGTTGACCATCGGCACCCTCGACGGGGCGAACGTCGAGATCCGGGAGGCCGTCGGCGCGGACAACTTCTTCCTCTTCGGGCTGACCGTCGAGGAGATCGCCAGCCTGCACCAGCGCGGCTACGACCCGCGGCGGCTCGCCGCCCAGGACGAGGAGCTGGGCGCGGTCCTGGAGATGCTGGTCTCCGGTGAGCTCTCGCCGGCCGAGCCCCAGCTCTTCCGGCCCCTGTACGACTCCCTGCTGGCCGGCGGCGACCGCTACCTGCTGCTCGCGGACTTTCGCTCCTACCTCGAGAGCCAGGAGGCCGTCGCCCGGCTCTACCGCGACCCCGAGGAGTGGACCCGCCGGGCGATCCTCAACGCCGCGGCCATGGGCCGCTTCTCGAGCGATCGGGCGATCGGCGAGTACGCCCGGGAGATCTGGGAGGTCCGGCCGGTGACGCCCGCCCCCAAGGCCGGGCGCCGGGTGATCGGCGGCTGAGCCGCCACGGCGCTGGCGGGGATCGTCCGGGGCGCGCAAGGGGGTTTACACCCATCGCTCCTCGGGCCTAATGTAGCCAGCGATGGGCGAGGAACGGCTGAGACAGCTCGTCGAGCAACACGGCCTGGGGGGGCTGCTTTCCCGACGGATCCTGATCGTCGACGACGAGACCCCCAACCTCGATGTGCTCGCCGCGGTGCTCGACGGGGCAGACTACACCTGCCTGACGGCGACGTCGGGGGAGGAGGCCCTGGGCCTCGCGCTCGCGGAGCCCATCGACCTGATCGTCGCGGACCAGCGGATGCCCGGGATGACCGGGGTAGAGCTGCTCGCCGCGATCCGCAAGCACAAGCCCGACGTCGCCGGCCTGGTGGTCACCGCGTACACCGACAGCCCCGCCTTGATCGCGATGATCAACCAGGCGGGGGTGTTCCGCCTCCTGACCAAGCCCTGGCGGCCCGAGGAGCTGCTCGCCGCGCTGCGCCAGGCGAGCGAGCACGTCTTCCAGGTGCGGGCCATCGAGGGGCTCGTGCAGCGTCTGGCCCACAGCAACGAGGAGCTGCGCGACGCGCTCCTCGCCTTGCGAGCGACCCAGGAGCAGCTCCTGCACATGGAGCGGCTGAGCACCATCGGTCGGCTCACCTCCGGGGTGGTCCACGACCTCCGCAACCTCTTGACTCCCTTGCTGTATCTCGCAGAGGAGCTGCCGCTGCTGCCGGTCCCCGAGCCGGTACGGATCGGGGTCGCCGCCGGGGTCGCGGGGACCCGCAATCTCGTCGAGATGTTGACCACCCTCAAGCAGTTCGCCCGGCGCGGGCAGCTCGACCTGGAGCGGGCCCCCGCGTCCTTGCCCGCGATCGTCCGGGAGGCGCAGGCGGTGCTCGCGTCGTCGCGCGACCTGCGCCAGCGACGGCTGGAGGTACGGATCCCGGCCACGCTCCCGCCGCTGCTGGGCGATCACCGCTCCCTGGTCCAGGCCCTGGTGAACCTGCTCAACAACGCGGCCGAGGCGACACCGGCCGGCGGGCGGATCCTCATCGAGGTCTGCGTCCGTCCCGAGGGCGGCGTGCTGGTCGCGGTGGAGGACGAGGGCCCGGGCGTGCCGGTCGATCGGCAGGCCTGCCTCTTCACGCCCTTCTCGACGACCAAGGGCGAGGAGGGCATGGGCATGGGGCTGTACATGGCCCGCCTCGTCTGTGAGGCCCACGGGGGGACGATCCGCTACTGCCCTGGGGAAGGTGGTGGGGCGCGCTTCGAACTCTTGCTCTGAGGGGGGCGCGGCAGGCGGACCACGAACTCGGCCCCCTGACCTGCGCGGCGCGGCGCGAGCTGGAGCGTCCCGCCGAGGGCCTGGACCACCCGCCAGGCCATGGTCAGCCCCATCCCCATCCCCCGGCCCGCGCTCTTGGTGGTGAAGAAGGGGTTGAAGATCTGGTCCCGCAGCTCGGTCGGCACGCCGGGGCCGTTGTCCGCGACCGTGAGCACGACCTCCGTCGCGTCTTGCCGGCCGGTCACCAGCACCCGCCCCGTGCCCTCCGGAGACGCCTCGATCCCGTTCTGGATCAGGTTGGTGAGGACCTGGTTGAGCTCCTCGGGCACGCCCTCGACCGTACCGTCGCCCGTGAAGCTCGCCTCGACCTGCACCTCCCGGCCGATGGCCGGCCGGACGAGCTCGATCACCTCCCGGGTCGCGGCGAAGAGGTCGTGGGGACGGAGCGCCCGCGTGTAGCCCTCCCGGCTGTAGCTGCGCATGAGCTCGACCGTCTTGGCGATGCGGTGCACCCCGGCCTCGGCGGTCTCCAGCATCTTCTGCACCCGGGCGTCGAGCTTCGCCAGCAGCGCGGTCTCCTCCGGGGAGGGCGGCCCGGCTCCGGCCGTCTCCCGCCGGGCCAGGGCCAGGGCCCGGCCGAGGTCGCTGCGCAGGACCCCGAGGGAATTCTGTATGTAATTCAGTGGGTTGTTGATCTCGTGCGCGAGACCGCTGGCCACCGTCTCCAGGGAGCCGAGGCGGGAGGCGAGCAGCACGTCGGCCTGGGTCTCCTGGATCTGCAGCAAGGAGCGGACGGTGCCGATCAGCTCCCGGTGGGAGAACGGCTTGACGAGGTAGGCGTTGACCCCGGCCTGCAGCCCCGCGACCTTGTCGTCGAGGTCGCCCCGGGCCGTCAGCATGACGACGGGGATGTGCCGGGTGGCGGGGTCGAGGCGCAGCCGGCGGGTCAGCTCCAGGCCGTCGATCCCGGGCATCATCAGGTCGGTGAGGACCAGATCGGGGATGCGGGCCCGGGCGAGCTCCAGGCCCTTCTGGCCGTCCTCGGCCGCGAGCACCCGGAACTGGCCGCGCAGGCTCATATGGACGACCCGGATGACGTCGGGCGTGTCCTCGACGACGAGGACCGTGTAGGCGCAGCGCTCCTCCCCCGGATCCCGCTCGACGATCCGGCGCTCCGTGGCCTCCGCGATGTCCAGCAGGCGGAACTCCTCGCGGGCGGTGAGCTGGCTGACCCACTCGCCGAGGCCCCGGTCGCCGTCGCGCTTGCCGTCCGGGACGTCCCGGCGCTCGCCTCGCCGGTCGAGGGTCTCGGGGAGGAAGTGCTCCCGGTCCCGCTGCAGCCGGACGAAGAAGCGCGCCCCTTCGCCCGGGCGGCTCTCGGCCCAGATCTTGCCCCCGTGCAGCTCCACCAGCTCGCGGGCGAGGGCGAGGCCCAGCCCGGTCCCGCCGTAGCGGCGGGACGCGCCCATCTCCAATTGCACGAAGCGCTCGAAGATCTGCTCGGCGCGGCTCTGCTCGAAGCCGGGGCCGCTGTCGCACACCTCCACCAGCGTCGTGGGTCCCTCGTCCCGGACCGTGACCTTGATCCAGCCGCCGGGGGGGGTGAACTTGGCCGCGTTGGAGAGCAGGTTGACGAAGACCCGCTCCAGCCGGTCCAGGTCACACCACACGGGGTTGGCCCCGGGGGGAGCGTCCAGCTCCAGGTCGATCTGCTTGCGCTGGGCGAGGGGCTGGATCTGGGCCACCAGCCCGCGCAGGTAGCCGGTGAGGTCCTGCTCGGCGATCCGCAGCCGGATGCGGGACTCGCTGAGCTTGGAGAGGTCGAGGATGTCGCCGATGAGCTTGAGCAGCTTGAGGCCGTTGCGGAACATCGTCGTCAGGGTCGCCTTCTGCTCGTCACCGAGCTGTCCGCGGCCCTCCTCGAGGAGCTGCTCGAGGGGCGAGAGGATCATCGTCAACGGGGTCTTCAGCTCGTGGGTGATGTTGGCGAGGACCTGGGAGCGGAACCGGTCGAGTTGCTTGAGCTGTTCATGGGCCGTCTCCAGGTTGGCCTTGGTGGACTCCAGGAGAATCTTGCCCAGGACCAGTTGTCGTTGCGCACGATAGGCAAAGGTTTGCGAGGCCATCATGATCGCTGCGGTTGTGAGCAGGAAGAAGAAGCTGGTGATGCCTGGTAAGATATCTTCTTTGGCGATATCGATGGCGTTTGGCAAGATGAATGAAATCAGGATCAAGCAGTGAAAGACGATTGCCACTCTTGGTGGCCAGAGGAATAGCACACC
This sequence comes from Myxococcota bacterium, assembly GCA_034005005.1. GTDB lineage: Bacteria > Myxococcota_A > JAVEVO01 > JAVEVO01 > JAVEVO01 > JAVEVO01. The sequence goes on along the minus strand of JAVEVO010000236.1, from coordinate 175 downwards.
TGCTGTTATCATTACTAGGTTTAATCCGGCATAATAGGGTGATGCAAGTCCGCCAAGGACCACTACCATTATGGCAATGCCAATTCCTACGCAGAGCATGTAGGAAGCAGTCAACTCGATCGAATATTTATCGAACAGTTTACCCTTCCTCAAAAAGAACATCGCGATAGTGAAG
>JAVEVO010000058.1:0-40441 GCA_034005005.1 Myxococcota bacterium | reverse complement strand
GGGCGGTGCGAGCAGCGTCGGGTCGAGCGGGGCGCAGGGCCAGACCGCGAGCGGCGGGTCGGGCGGCGCGAGCAGTGTGGGCGGGGGCGGGGCGCAGGGCCAGACCACGAGCGGCGGTGCGGGCGGTGCGAGCAGCGTCGGGTCGAGCGGGGCGCAGGGCCAGACTGCGAGCGGCGGTGCGGGCGGCGCGAGCAGCGTCGGGTCGAGCGGCGCGCAGGGCCAGGCCGGAGGCAGCGGGGCGAGCAGCTCCGGTGGCGCGGGGGTGAGCGGGGCGCAGGGCCAGACCGCGAGCGGCGGGGCGAGCGGCGGGGCGAGCGGGGCGCAGGGTCAGGCGGGTGGTGCCGGCCAGACCCTCTCGGCCGAAGAGAAGGCCGCGCAGGAGGCGGCCGCGGCTGCGGCCGCGTTCAAGTCCGGCGGCCCGGTGGCCGACGCGGCCAGCACGAGCAGCGGCGCAGCCAATCAGGCGGCTGCGCAGCAGGAAGCCAAGGGAGTCACCGGCGGCGGCGGGACGCCCGCGGCGCCGGCCAACCAGGGCGGTGGAGCGGGCGGCGGCGCCCCCGTGGCGAGTAAAGAGGGTGGTGTCCCGCCCCAGGGCAAGCAGGCCGCAGAAGGTGCGGTGCAGGGCGGCGGGGATGGCTCGGCTGGCGACGTGAAGGGCGTCGTCAAGGGCTTCACCGGGGCCCAACCCACGGAGCAGGCGAAGCTGTGGCCGGGGGTCGGCGGGAAGGTCGGCGAGGCGGCCAAGGGTGAGACCGAGAAGCTCCAGGGCGCGCTCCCCGAGTACCACGCCAAGCTCGAGGGCGAGAAGGGCCCGCAGGGCAAGGCCGAGGTCGCCGAGCTCGCGGCCAAGGAGTCCTTCCTCAAGGAGCACGGCGGCGAGATGCCCAAGGTGAAGCTCCCGCCGCATCCGCCGGGCAAGCCCTTCGTCGCGAAGGCCAACCCGGTCCAGAGCGTCTCCAAGCTGAGCGCCAAGTCCAGCGTCAACGAGAAGGTCGGCGCGGTCCGGGACGCGCTGGGCAAGGTGCCGACCTCGGACGGCGACGTCAACACCTCCCCCGGCGCGCCGCCACCGGTCCCCCAGCAGGGGGCCACCGATCCGGCGAAGATGCAGGAGGCCAAGAGCCAGGGTGAGGCCGAGGCCAACGCCGCGGCGACCGAGGCCAAACAGAAGGTGGTCGCGAGCCCGGGCCCCGAGCTGGTCCGGCCGCAGGTCATGGACGAGCTGAACAAGGTCCCGGGCCTGACCCCACCGCAGATCAAGGGCACGACCCAGCAGCCGGGGATGGAAGAGTACCTTGGTACCAACATCCCCGAGGACGTGCGCAACTCGTACGACCAGATGTACGGCCCCGAGATCAAGGCGCACCTGCAGGCCGGCGAGAAGAAGGTCGAGGAGGCGACCCAGAAGCGGGACGCGGAGCAGCAGGCCGAGCTGAACAAGGCCGAGGCCGAGAACCAGAAGCTCGTCGAGAAGGCCCAGCAGGAGCAGGAGACCGAGGTCAACAAGGCGCGGGGGGAGATCACCAAGAAGCGCCAGGAGACCGTCGCCGAGCAGGAGAAGTCCGTCCAGCAGCTCCGCCAGGACGTCGCCACCAAGCAGCAGGCCCAGAAGAAGGCCATCGAGAGCCGCATCCAGCAGGACGAGGGCAAGATCAAGTCGGAGTACGACAAGGCCCAGAGCCAGGCCGAGAACGAGGTCAAGAAGGGCGAGGCCGCGGCCAAGAAGAAGAAGGAAGAGGTCGAGAAGAAGGCCCAGGACAAGAGCTGGTGGGAGAAGGCCGTCGACTTCGTGGCGGACTGCGTCAAGGCCGTCGCGGACGCGGTGTCGTCGATCTTCAACGCGGTGCGTGAGGCCGTGGGCAAGGTCCTCGACGCGGTCAAGAACCTGGCCACGAAGATCATCGACGCGGCCTGCAAGTTCGTGACCGACGCGATCAAGGCCTTCGGCGACTACCTCAAGGAGAAGATCAACCAGCTCCTCAAGGACCGCTTCCCCGGGCTGGCCAAGGCGCTGTGCGACTTCGTCGACAAGGCCGTGGACAAGGCCACCCAGTACGTCGAGAAGGTCGCGCAGGGGCTGAAGGACGCGGTCGCGGCCCTGGTCGACACGATCAAGGGCGCGCTCGACAAGATCATTGCCCTGTACCAGGCCGCGGTCGAGACCGCGATGGCCATCGTCGAGGCCGCGATCTCGGGCGACTGGACCAAGGTCGCGCTGAAGATCCTCGAGGCCGCGCTGAAGCTGGCCGGGATCTCCCCCGACGAGTTCTACGCGCTCATCGGCAAGGCCGAAGACACCATCAAGATCATCATCAACGACCCGGGCAAGTTCATCGGCAACCTGCTCGGTGCGGTGAAGCAGGGCTTCGGCCAGTTCCAGGACAACTTCCTGGAGCACCTCAAGAACGGCTTCGTGGCGTGGCTCACCGGCCAGGCGAGCGAGACCGGCATCCAGATGCCGGCCGAGTTCAACCTCGCGGGCATCTTCGACATCGTGCTGCAGGTCCTCGGCCTCACCAAGGACAAGCTGCGCGAGAAGGCCGTCAAGCACCTCGGCGAGGAGAACGTCGAGAAGATCGAGTTCGTCTGGGGCTTCATCGACGCGGCCATCAAGGGCGGCCTTGCCGGCCTGTGGGAGCACGTCCAGGGCTACATGGACGGCCTCTGGGACATGGTCGTCGGCAAGATCCAGGACTGGGTGATGAAGACGGTCGTGATGAAGGCCGTCACCAAGCTCGCGACGATGTGGAACCCGGTGGGCGCCATCGTCCAGGCCCTGATCACCGCCTGGGACATGTACCAGTTCATCAAGAACCAGGCCCAGCGGATCATGGGCATCGTCAAGGCCATCGTCGACAGCGTCGCCGCGATCGCCTCGGGTGACCTGTCCGGCGCGGCCGGCTGGATCGAGAAGACCCTGGCGAGCGCCATCCCCGTGGCCATCGACCTGCTCGCCTCCCTGCTCGGCGTCTCCGGCATCGGCAAGCAGGTGCGGGACATCATCACCGGGATCCAGGCCAAGGTCGATCAGGCCATCGAGAAGCTGATCGAGAAGGTCAAGGGGATGTTCTCGGGGAAGGGGAAGGACGGGAAGAAAGAAGGCGAGGACGCGTCCGCGGACGGGAAGGACAAGGCGGACGGGCCCATTGGCGAGGAGGTCAAGTTCCAGGCCGGCAGCGAGCCCCACCGGCTCTGGGTCGAGAACCCCAAGGGCGGCGGGGCACCCGTGACCATGGTCGCCTCGACCCCCATGACCGTCGGCGACATGCTGAAGAAGATCCAGCCGGCGCTCTCGCGCAAGGACGGAGAAGGCAAGGAGGCCAACAAGGGCGTCACTGACGCGGACCGCAAGAAGTGGGGTGGCATCCTCGGTAAGGGCTTCTCCCTCGAGAAGAAGATCGCAGCCGAGACGGCCAAGGTGAAGGGGGCGCGGGCCAAGGGCGAGGATGCGAAGGACGATGGGGTCAAGGCCCTGCAGGCGCAGCTCGCCGAGGTCATGGGCCAGCTCCTCCTCTTCGAGAAGCCCAACACCGGCGAAGACGAGAAGCCGACCCAGCTCGATCTCGATCCGAACCTGCCCTTCGAGCACCCGGACTGGCCGTTCTTCGAGGCGCGGGTCAAGGAGTTCGCACCCGATCTGGACGCGAAGCATCTCTGGAAGTGCGTGATCAACGGCATGATCACCGCGCTGCCGGCGACCACCCTGGATCCGATCAAGATCCCCAAGGATGCGACCGCCGAGCAGAAGGAAGCCTCCAAGAAGCGGGCTTCCGAGATCCTCGCCGCGCAGAAGCCGGCCTCCGACCACTTCTCGACCGTGGCCGCGTCCCTGCTCAAGGGTCGGTTCGGTGCGCTCAAGGGCAAGCCCAACGCGCTCTGGTCGGGGGGCGAGGTCACCCAGAAGTACGCGGTCTCCAAGGGCTTCACCACCCTGGAGAGCAGCGTCGCGGGGAGCCTCTTCAACGGCATCCAGGTCCTGGCTGACAAGAACGCCTGGAACGCCGTGCAGGCCTTGTGGATCGAGCTCTCCAAGCAGTACGCCCGGGAGGCCGTCGGCAAGATCGACGCGTTCCAGCGCTGGATGGGCGAGATCTTCCAGAAGTACGAGAGCAAGATCATCGGCAAGCGGATCGACAACGGCGAGGCGTTGAGCATCGAGTACCACGCCGTGGTGCCGAAGGACCCCAACAACAAGGATCCGCAGCAGGTCAACGAGCTGACCGAGAACGGCGGTCCCTACAAGGATCAGGCGAGCTGGAAGGCGGCCATCGATAGCTGGACGGGTGAGAAGACCGGCGACGGCACGGGCGGCGACGGCAAGAAGGTGACGCCCGAGGACGTCAAGAAGGAGGTTCCGCCCAAGCCGTTCACCGATGCCGTGGGCGAGAAGCACACCCTCTCCATCGAGTTCGACGGCGCGACGCCCAAGGTCATCAAGCACAGCGATCCGACCGACATCACCGATGCTTTTGCCGAGGCCGAGAAGATCAAGCTGGCGGTCCAGGATTTCTTGAAGCTCCCCGACGCGACCACCCCGGAGGCCCAGGCCAAAGCAAAAGACATCCGTCTGAAGATGGAAGCGCTCCTGAAGGTGATGGAAGAGAACATGTCGCCCTCGGAGCTGGCCAAGAAGCGGCAGGAGTTCGAGGGGAAGCTGGGGGTAGCAGCAGCAAAGCATCCGGCAGCTCTGGATGCTGCGACAGAGTTGGGAAAAAAGACCTGGAACATGGTGCAGGCGCTTGCCAAAGGTCTTGTCGCCAAGGCGCAAGCTGTTGCCGATGCAGTGAAGGATGTAGCCCAGACCCTGGAGCAATCCAAGGACATCGGTGAAGAGACAAGGAAGAAGGCCAAGGAACTGCTGGCATCCTGTGGTAAGGATCTCGAATCCGGGTTTGCTGGAGCCATCAGCGAATCTAGTGAACTGATCGAGAAAGTGCTCACCGAAGGATCCGGTACCATTCGCGAACGCATGTTGATTCCTTATAATTTCCAGGAAACACTCGGCAAGCAGGCGATGGTCCTCGATGCCAAAGAGTATGAAGAAGTATTGAAAGAAGCTGGCCTCAAGAAGAGATCAGTGGCTACTATGAAGAAGAAGTTCGAAGAGGCAAAGCAGTCGACAGAGAAGTCGAAACACAAGGTGCTGTTCGGGGCAGAACGGAAGACGAATGCTGAGTACTTCGATGCCAAGGCAGATAAGGCAAATGAAATGGATGCCAAGCTGCCTGAGATCCCTGTTGAGTCGCTGACACATCCCGAATTGCTACAGATAGCTCGGGCTCATCAGAAAAATCCCAAGGCAACGACCAAGCTACCGGCCGATTTCGAATCGATGAGCAGGGATGACTTGATCAAGGCCCTGAAGAATGTTGATGTGAAGACATCCGGTAAGGGAGAACCGAATCCATTGAGTCGTAGTCAGAAACAGCGAGGTGCGGGTGGCGTGGAACTCGGTGAAATGGAGGCGAAGGCCGAATCCCACCGGGGTGCAGAGTACCTCCCCTGGATCGAGGGTGCACGCGCCAACTTGGTCAAGGAAGGCCACAAGTGGATCCAGAAGGCGAGGCGGCTGAACATGCCTACCAAGGCGGGCATTTCGGGGACGACGAATCGCTTCATGGCCTTCGGCGCTCAGATTGGGCACAGCGCTCTCCCCAGCTTGCGACTCGCAATTCTCGGCGATCTTCTAACCATGAACGCTCATAGCTACCACGAAATCATGACGGCTTCTCGTGGCTTCAAGGGTTGCACCTACAATCCTCACAAGTCGCCCTATTTGCCTATGCTTCCGCTTAATGAAGGAGAGCTTCAGGCAATTGCTGGCGGAAAGGAAGCCTTTGATCTCATCAATACCCAGAAGAAGAAGGCGTGACTGAGGCTGGCCTGAGCGTTCGAGGTAGCAGCGGAGAAAAGCAGATGAGATTCTGTGGGCGGGGTGGGGTAACTGTTAATGCTGATTCCCCAGTACCATCTGAATACTGGGACTTTTCACATCCAGAATCAACCAATGTATTGGGCTGCAATCGCCTTTTTTGTGCCCGTTGTGGGGAGTTCGTTCGGCAATTTCCAGAGATAGCTCTCACCTCCGGTGTTTTGGTTGATCATCAAGCATTGTACGAGACGTCGAACCCGTTATCCTTGCCTGGCATTCATTCTGAGCCTCGGGTTCGACTATATTTTTGTCGTTGCTGCCGCTGGCTCGAGATGAACGCTCATGAGATGGTTCCCGCAGATCCCGACCCTCTTCTCGATCCCGATTTGCCCTGGCGGTGCAATGGTCATCCGTCAGCTTTTCTTCCCCTTTCACTAGATGGGTTGGAGCTCACAGCCGCCGATGATGTTCAACGGGTGGTAGTGCGCGTGCTCGATGGCTGGTTGCCGCCCAAGGCTGATCCCATGTTCAAGGAGATGCCCTACCTTTGGTTGAATCGGCTGTATGGCTTGCTCGAGGAACAGCCAGAAGCAGAGGTCATTGCGCGTGAGATCGCGCCACTCCTGGAATCTGTCGAGCCCCACAAACAAGGGATGGCGCTCTTCTTTTTTCGATCCTTCCCTCGTGCCAGTGGCCTCGAGCGCCTTGTCGATGAACTGAAGCGAGGCAGCGCCGGACTGCTGAGCGAGAGAATCCCTTCCGGCCCCCCTGGTTCCAGCCTGACGATCGCTCGTGCGGATGTTCTCTTTCGCCGTCTTCAGCTCTCCAGCGAGGAGGATTCTCTGAGAATGCCGATGCTCGAGTTGCTCCTCCAGCACCTCGAAGATCTTCGCGATCAGGCTGCTCGGACCGCTGTCGCTCTCTTGGCACCCATCTATGGCACTCAATTGGCCCACAGCGCCTGTACCTTGATCTCGAGGAGCCCGTTTCTGTGGCAACCCCTGCTTGAGGGGTTGCGCGACGCAGCGCGTCCCGATCTTGTTGCTATTGCTGGCGTTGCTATCACCCAGAGTCGGGTTGTTCCTCATCGGCAGATGATCGACTGGTGCGACGAATATCAGAACTTAGATGAGCCCTATGTTGCGGTGATCCATGCTGCTCTTCGATCTGCGAAGGGTTCCAGGACAGCGAAGTCGAGGTAGCTCATGACCCCACCGACCCCGGAGTTGGAGGCCTTCCTCCGTTCCTTTTACGGCCCCCTCGACAACGCTGAGGCGATCGACCGCTTCAACCTCGAGGCGCTCTGCGCTCTCCAGGGGCAGGAGCGCGCGCTGGCCGAGCAACTCTTGCTCGATCGGCTCGCGGCCGGCGTCGTGGACACCCGGGTCCCCGCGGCCCTGGCCGCGATGGGCTCCGCCGCGGCGCCGCCTCACCTGCACACTGCCCTGGATTCCCTCCCCGCCGGCGCCCAGCGCGTCGCCGTGGCCAAGGCTCTGGCCGCGCTCGAGCCGGGCTTCGCGAGCCTCCCGGTGATGGCCGAGGGCCTGGAGGCGGTCGATCCCCGGGGCCGGGTCGACGCCGCGTTCGAGCTGCGCCATGTCCTGAGCGACGAGGCCGACGAGGCCCTGATCGCCGCGCTCGCGGACCCGGACGAGATGGTCCGGCTCAACGCGCAGGACTCCCTGTTCGAGAAGCACGGCCTCGCCGAGCTGCGGCGACCGCTCCCCAGCAAGGCCAACGTCCTCGCGCTGGCCCTGAGCTCCTCCTTGGCCGCGGTGCGCGGCCCAGCCATCGCCGAGCTGCGGGTGGTGCTGCACGGCCTGCAGTCGGGCCAGGCCCGCGAGGCGCTCGGGTTGGTCTATCCGGGCGAGGCCGACAGCGCGGACCGCCAGGCGTTCCTCGCCAGCGTCCATGCCAAGCGGGACGAGGACGGGCCTTGGCAGCAGGACTACGACCTGGCGGCCCTGCAGCGGCTGCCGGCCCACGACCGCCCCTGGATCCAGGTCATGCTCCACGAGGCCCTGGCGGGCAGCTCCTGGAAGGACCCCGACCCCCGGGCCCCCCGGGCCATGGCCGCCCTGGGCTGGGGGGAGTTCCTGCCGGCCCTGCAGGAGGCGCTCCCCCTGGCCGCACCCGCTCTGGCAGCCGAGATCCGTCAAGCCATCGACCACCTCGCGGGGGCGGCGCCCGGTTGAGCCCATGCCCGGTCCGACCTGCGAGGTCTGCGGCAGCTACCTCGAAGAGAACTACAACGAGACCGGCCTGATCGGCCGCTACGGGCGCGTCGCGGAGCTCTGCACCCTGCACCACCCTGCGGCCGCGGAGATGCTCCGGCGCCACGGCGGGGTCAACTGGCGGGCGATGAACCGGGCTACGAGCCTGATGAACCAGGAGCGCCCGAACGCCATCCGGGAGCCGGAGCGCTGGGCCGACTTCCTCCCCTACGAGCGTCTGCTGGAGCTGTACGAGGAGGAGATCGCCCGGGACCCGTCGGACTGGCCGCCCTTCGAGCCCTTCGCTGCGGAGCTGGACCCGCCCAAGGAGGACGAGTCCGCGGACACCTACCTCTACCGCTGAGCACGGCAAGGGAGGACTCCCCATGGCCTTCACGTGGCCCCGCTTCGAGGAGCCGATCCCGCTCACCGAGGGCACCTCGTGGACCGCGCTCTTCGAGAGCTACGATCAGCGCAACGAGGTGTGCTACTACGTCGTGAGCCTGCACGCGTCCGGTAGCGAGCCGCGTCGGATCATGGCCCAGGTGGACACCGGCTGGGCGGGCGATGACTGGTCGACCCCGGAGTTCGCGGCGCGGATCCAGCGCGTGATCGACTGGATCGCCCGGCAGGGGCGGTCCAACACCCAGTACCTCGGGCCCCTCGGTCGCTGACCCCCCTCCCAGGTCCCGGGCCCGGGTGGTCCCCGCGTCGTCGTGGCGGACCACTGCTGCGTCCGATCCGTTCTCCGGGGTTTCGCCGTCGCGCAGACGGGAGTACTCTTCCACGAGCCGGAGATGGGCGCGCTGGTCCTTCAGGAGCAGATTTGCGCTCGGTGATGGTGCTGGCGTCCTCCTGGGCCCGTGACCCGCCGCAGAGGCCCTGATCTCGGCAGGATCCCCTGAGTGCAGCGCCCGAAGGAGCCCGGGATGAAGTATTGTGCCCATGGCGGGATGCTGGTGAACGCTCAGTCGCCGGTCCCCCTGCAGCCTTGGGACCATCGTCCGCCCACGGCCCTGTCGTTCCTCGGCTGCAACCGGCTGCACTGCGCGGGCTGCGATTCCGAGGTGCGGCAGTTGCCCGGCGTGGAGCTGGCCCCAGACTTCGCGCTGGACGGGTCGGAGCTCTACGAGTGTCCGTCTCCCGGGGCCTTGCCGGGGGTGATCCCGGATCCCCGGGCGAGGCTGTACTTCTGTCGCTGCTCTCGCTGGCTCGAGCTGGTGGCCCACGAGCTCGATCCCGAGGATTCCGATCCCGAGTCCGATCCGGTCTTGCCCTGGCGCTGCGCGGGACACCCCGAGGTTGGGCTGCCCCTGACGCTGGACGGTGTCTCCCTGGCGAGCGAGGCCGATGTCCGGGACGTCGTGCAGCGGGCGCTCGGGGGTTCGCTGCCCTCGCAGGCCGACCCGATGTTCCGGGACCAGCCGTATCTCTGGGTCGACCGGCTCTACGCGCTGCTGGGGCACCTCCCCGAGGCCGAGACCTGCGTGACCCTCCTCCGGGAGCGGCTGGACGCGCCCGACCCCCTGGCCCGGGGGGTGGCCCTGCACTTCTTCCACCGCTTCCCGCTGACCTCCGGCCTGGAGCCCATCGTTGCCCGCGTCGAGCAGGATGGCTCGCTGCTGGCCGAGCCTCTGCCCGTCGGGCTGGACCACCGGTGCTTCACCGTCCGGCGGCTGGACGTGATCCTCGCGGCCCGCGCGGCGTTGCCGGACGGCGATCCGCTCCAGCGTCGGCTCGAACACCTCCTGCTGAGCCTCCTCCCGGAGCTGGCCGGCAAGGACGTCGAGATCGTGACCGCGCAGCTCGCCCCGGCCCACGGGCTGGCCCTCGCCCACCAGGCCGGGCACCTGACCGCGACCTCGTCCGGCCTGTGGCCGCACCTCCTCGAAGGGCTGGTCCGGGCGCGGCATCCCGAGCTGGTGGCCATCGCGGGCGTCGCCATCCTCCAGCGCGGGGCCGTTTTGCCTGACGACGTCGCCGCCTGGTGCGACAGCATGTGGCATACCGGGAAGCCCTATGCGGCGGTGATCCGGGCCGCCCTGGACGAAATGTCCATTTCCTCTGCGACGAAAGGTACTTGATGACCACGCCCACGCCCGAGCTCGAGGCCTTCCTCCGTTCCTTCTACGGCCCCCTCGACAACGCTGAGGCGATCGACCGCTTCAACCTCGAGGCGCTCTGCGCTCTCCAGGGGCAAGAGCGCGCGCTGGCCGAGCAGCTCTTGCTGGATCGGCTCGCTGCCGGGATCGTGGACACCCGGGTCCCCGCGGCCCTGGCCGCGATGGGCTCCGCCGCGGCGCCGCCTCACCTGCACAGAGCCCTGGACGCGCTCCCCGCCGGCCCGCAGCGTGTCGCCGTGGCCAAGGCCCTGGCCGCGCTCGAGCCAGGCTTCGCGAGCCTCCCGGTGATGACCGAGGGCCTGGGAGCGGTCGATCCCCGGGGCCGGGTCGACGCCGCGTTCGAGCTGCGCCATGTCCTGGGCGACGAGGCCGACGAGGCCCTGATCGCCGCGCTCGCGGACCCGGACGAGATGGTCCGGCTCAACGCGCAGGACTCCCTGTTCGAGAAGCACGGCCTCGCCGAGCTGCGGCGACCGCTCCCCAGCAAGGCCAACGTCCTCGCGCTCGCCCTGAGCTCCTCCTTGGCCGCGGTGCGTGGCCCGGCCATCGCCGAGCTGCGAAGGGTGCTGCACGGCCTGCAGTCGGGCCAGTCCCGCGAGGCCCTCGGGTTGGTCTATCCGGGCGAGGCCGACAGCGCGGACCGCCAGGCGTTCCTCGCCAGCGTCCACGCCAAGCGGGACGAAGACGGGCCCTGGCGGCAGGACTACGACCTGGCGGCCCTGCAGCGGCTGCCGGCTCACGACCGCCCCTGGATCCTGGTCATGCTCCACGAGGCCCTGGCGGGCAGCTCCTGGAAGGACCCCGACCCCCGGGCCCCCCGGGCCATGGCCGCCCTGGGCTGGGGGGAGTTCCTGCCGGCCCTGCGGGAGGCGCTCCCTCTCGCCGCACCCGCGCTGGCCGCTGAGATCCGTCAGGCCATCGACCACCTCGCGGGGGCGGCGCCCGGTTGTGCCCATGCCCACTCTGACCTGCGAGGTCTGCGGCAGCTACCTCGAAGAGAACGATGACGAGACCGGCCTGATCGGTCGCATGATCGCTACCTGTACCGTTGAAGAGGTGGGGGCGCGACGATGACGGTGCTCCGCTACTGCGCTGGAGCTGGCCTGCTCGTGGGCAAAAAGTACCCCTTGACCCATGGGGTGCACGAGTTCCACAGCGCGCTGGCCGTGCAGCTCCTGGGCTGCGCCAATCTCTGGTGCCCGAGGTGCAAGGCGCCCGTCCGGGTGGAGCCCGGCTGGACCCCCGAGCAGCAGGCCAATCGCCACTACGAGTGTGACTGTGAGTCCTGGGACGAGGGGTACGTCCGGAGCCTCGCACCAGAGTCGGATGACCTGGTCTTCCCGTGGGAATGTGCTGGGCACCCGGTGGCCGAGCTGCCGCTCTCGCTGGATGGGGTCGAGATCAGCGACGCCTCCCTGCCAGCGGTCGTGCAGGAGGCGTTGCGCGGGCAAGTGCCTGCCCAGGCGAGACCCGAGGAGCGGTCCGCACCCGCGGGCTGGGTGCTGAAGCTCTACCTGCTGCTGGACGGCACGTCCCCCGCCGTGACGGTGGGGCAGGTGGTCGCGGCCGGCCTGACCGATCCCGACCCGGTGGTCCGGCTCGGGGCCCTGCGATTCTTCGCCCGGGCACCCGGCGCGCCGGGAGCCGAGCGGATCGAGGAGCTGGTCCTCGCCAAAGACCGCCGACTCTATCAGGGCGTGCCCGATCCCACGGGGCTGGGCGACTGGGACCTCGAGGGGTGGCTGCGCGCCGCGCTCGCCAGTCGGGTCGGGCTGGTGGACGAGGCGGGCGCACCGCTCTTTCCGCAGGCCCGGGAGCTGGCCCAGGTCGAAGCGCTCTCCCGGGGGGTCGTCGAGGGGATGGCCTTCGCCCTGTACGAGGCCGATCCTCCGTGGTTCCGGGAGCACGCCGTGGAGATCGTCCGGCGCACCCCGGAGGCGCTCGCGGACGTGCTCACCGCGCTCGATACCGAGAGCGCGCTGGCCCTGGCTCCTCGCCTGGTCTCGCTCCGGGAGGTGGATGCCGACGAGGCGCAGCGGTTCGCACGCGAGGTCGCGTCCCCGGCGCTCGGCCGGGTCATCCGCGCCGCGCTCCGGGAGAGGGCCGCCGCGCTGGCCGCGGTCTGGGCGGCCCGGTCCCCGGATTTCCAGCGCTTCGTGCACAGCATCGACGCGCCGATCACCAGCCGGGGGCAGGCCGAGGCCCTGGACCTCGTGGCCCTCGGGAGGCTGGTGGGCGAGGAGCGGGCCGAGGCGGAGCGGCTGCTGCGGCGGGAGCTGCAGCGTTGTGCGGACCCCCGCCTCGAGGATGCGCTGGATTTCTTGACGGCGCAGTGAGCCCACCCAGCGAGGGTCGTGCCCGCGGCCCCGCCCCCCCGTTGCCCTCCGCGCCCTCCTGGAGTACGCTGCTCCCGAGCAGCCTGGCGGCCGGCGCGCGCTGCAGGGCAGGGAGATCCGGGCATGATCACCGAACGCACCGTCTCCTTCGGCACCAGCCCGGGGTGGGCCCTGGCGACCCTGATCGGGATGGGGTTGCTGGTCCTGCTGCTGCTGGGCATCGCGGTGGTCACCTTCGGCTTCGCCTTCTCGAAGGTGGGCGCGAACTTCCGTCAGGTGTGGATCGCCGGCCTCGTCGCCCTGGCCGGCGCGGGCCTGCTCGCGTGGCGCGGCTCGCAGCAGCTCACCCGGGTCGGCCGGATCGTGGTCGATGCCGCGGGGAGCTGGACCTTGCTGTCGCCCGTGGGCCGGCCCATCGGCGTGATCCCGCCGGACCGGGAGCGCTCCCTGGTCTTGTGGGCCGTCCGCAACCGCCCGGATGGCGGGGCGACCTCGGCGATGATGCACGGCTACCTGCAGCTCGGCACGGGCGGGCGCTACCGGCTTGGCGAGTCCTGCTCCTTCGACGTCCTGCTCCAGCTCGGCTATGGTCCGTGGTGGCTGGATCACCCCAACATCACCCGCGGCGAGGAGCACCGGCTGGCGCAGGCCGAGGCCCGGGCGGTCTACGTCGGCGAGGGCGAGGCCAAGGGGCTGACTCTGCCGCTGCACACCTACGACGAGGCGGGCATCGCGCGGGTCCAGGAGTTCCTGGTCGCGAGAGCTAGATGAGTCTTGATGTGACTTTGGTACCTGCAGCGCGCCTGAATCCCACGGATCCCGCGGATCCCGCGACCGCCTCCTGGGAGCCCATGCCCGGCACCGGCAAGGCGCAGGTCTGCTCCCTCTGCCGGCCACGCACCTGCTGCCTATCCTTCGGCGTGCCGCTGGGACCGAACGACCTGCGCCGGATCGCCGGGCTGCTCGCCTTGCCGCCCCTGGCCTTCTGCCAGGCGGTGCCTGTGGACACGGACGAGGGCTTCCTGCTCGATCCCCGGCAGCCGGAGCTGCGCTACCGCCTCGAGCTGCGTCGCGCGGGCGGGGAGGAGGAGGAGCTGGCCCCGCAGCTCCCCTGCCTCTTCCTGCTGGAGCTCCCCGGTGGCTTCCGCCGCTGCTCCCTCGGCGCCGCGATGCCGGCCTTGTGCCGGTCCTTCCCCCTGACCCGGGACCCCTTCGGCGGTCTGAGCATCTACGAGGGCGCGGGGTGCTGCCGGCTCTGGTCCCCGGCCGACGTGCGGCTGCCCGACGACCTCGCCCTGACCGTGGGCGCAGCCGAGGAGATGGCCCTGCTGGGCGCGCGGACCGCGGAGTGGAACGCCCGGCTGCTCGGCCAGCGCCAGCCCGCCAGCTTCGGCGAGTTCCTGGATTTCCTGGCAGGAGGCTGAGATCGACCTCGCGACCCCCGACTGCAGCTCCTGTCCGCAGCACTGCTGCGTGCGCCTCAGCGTGCCCCTCACGGGCTGCGACCTGGACCGGCTGGCGCGGGCCCTGAAGGTCCCCCTGCGCTGCTTCGTCGAGGTGGCCACGTCCGCCGAGCCCGCGCCCGGGCTGTTCCGTCTCGGCCGGCAAGGGCCCTGGTGGCGGCTGCTCCTCGCCCGCACGCCGGGGACGACGCCGGCCTGCGTCTTCTTGCGGGACTTCCCGGGGGGCTACCGGCGCTGCGCGGTCTATGCCGATCGTCCTACGTATTGCCGGGCCTACCCGTCCTTTCGTTCCTCCCGGGGCGAGCTCCTGCCCCTGCCGGGGCGGCCTTGTCCCGAGAACGCCCTGGCCGAGCTCGGGACCCGGGTCGACTGGGGGGACCGCCTCGCGCGCCTCGAGGCCGAGCAGGCCGCGGACCGGCTCGCGGTCGAGAGCTGGAACCGCCGGCTGGACCGGTTGCCCGGGGCCGAGGAGGCGACCGTCGAGCACTTCCTGGCCTACCAGCTCGAGCTGCGGCGGCGTTTGGCCAGGGCGAACGCGCTCGTGGACGCCGTGGCCATGGGTGAGCTGCTGGCGCGTCTGGAAGGGGACGGCGATCCCGAGGGGGCGCGATAGGGCTCCGGGCTGCCGGCGCTCCGGACAGCCGTCGCTCCGGCGCTCAGGCGCTCAGGAGCTTGACGATGCGCAGCCCGAGCGCGGTGGCGACCGCGGCGGAGCTGTACTCGACCTCCGGGGCCTCGATGAACAGGCGCTCGGCCGGCCAGCCACCCTCGGGGAGCTGATCCGCGAGGATCCGGTCGAGGTCGCCGAGCCCGCTCGCCATCCCGAGGTCCAGCGCGGCGTTCACCATCAGGAGGCGCTCCCAGGGCGAGTGCGTGCTCCGGGCGATGCGCACGACCTGCTGCCGGGCGAAGTCGACCACCGCGGGGTTGGCCAGGCCGCCGGCACCGATGAGGCGGGCGAGGCAGTACAGGGTCACCGCCGCATCCGGGTAGTAGGGCGAGCTCCGGAAGATCAGGTCCTCGGACATCATCAGGCTGACCGTGGCCTCGGCCACCGGGTCGCGGCCCCCGAGCTGGGCCAGCAGGTACAGCACGTTGAAGGAGGCGGTCAGGTCGGCCTCCCCCGGGTCGAGGTCCTCCCGGTCGCCCAGCCAGGTCAGGTACAGGCCGTACTCGGTGCGGTTGACCGACAGCAGCCGCAAGGTCTGCTCCGCAGGGAAGGGCCGGCCCGCAGCCAGCAAGGCGCTCAAGGCGCAGGCGGTGTCGTCGACGTCGGGCGGCAGGGTCTGACGGTGCAGCGAATCCCGACTCCAGAAGGGCCACAGCCCGTCCTCGGCCTCGCTCTCGAGGAAGTCCAGGGCCCGCTCCTGGAGCGGCCCGATCGGCAGCCGGGCGCTGAGCAAGGCGTCGAGCACGAAGGCCGTGGTGAAGGTCGAGGCCAGCTCGCGGGCCCGACCGGGGGCGAGCCGCACCGCGGAGAAGGCGCCGTTGGGGAGCTGGGCCCGCTCCAGGAAGGCGAGGCCGCGCCGCAGCGCAGAGTGGGGGTCGCGAGGGCTCAAGGCTGGACTGCCTCCTGCCGAGGGCGCCGGCGCGCCGCGTCCGGCACCGTGTCTGGACCTCGTCCTCCGGGCCGCCGCGCGTCGGCGGGCCGGGCCGACGACCCCCGTCGCACGCTCACCAGAGCAGCATGGGGTCGCGGGGGACGTACAGCCGGCAGCGCGGCGGGCCGCTGCCGAGCCGCAGGCCGAGGTAGCCGGGCCCCTCGGCGTGCAGCAGATCGAGCACTCCCTCCAGCCCGGCCACCCGCGCCGCGGGCACGGCGAGCCCCGCGAGCAAGCGGCGCAGGCTGCTGCGCAGCACCCCCTCGTAGTCGAGCTTCAGCCCCCGGTTCCCCGGGAAGGTCTCGCCCGGGCCGGCGAAGGCCAGGGAGACGAAGACCCGGGACTGGGCGCGCGGCAGGAGGTGGAGGTGGTGCAGGTGCACCAGGTCCCGCTGGGCCGGATCCGCGACGAAGCGGCGCAGGGCCCGGCCGAGACGTCGGCGCACACGGTCCTCGCGGGCGTCCGTGAGGGGGACGTACAGCGTGAAGCGAGACGGGGCGGGCTGCGGGCGCAGGGAGCGGCCGAGGAAGAGGGTCGGGGCGTCGAGCTCGGCCAGCAAGGCCTCGACCGCGGCCAGCTCCGGTCGCACCACCCCGAGCTCGCCCAGCAGGCTCACGATCCGGACCGGCGCTTGCCCCTCGGTGCAGTACCAGGAGAGCTCCGTGAGCCCCGCGGGCCCCGTGTCGGCCTTGAAGAACAGGCTCGCCTTGTCGATGAAGCTCACCACCGCCCGCAGCAGCTCGAGCTCGGCGGTGGCCGCCTCGCCGCAGAAGGCCCGCAGTCGCGCAGCCAGCCGGCGCAGGAAATCCTGCCCCAGGCCGCGGGTCATCAGGCCGATGCCGTCGAGCCGGTCGTTGACGCTCAGCTCGGTCACCCGCTCCACCTCGACCGGGAAGTCGTCCCACAAGGGCGCGACCGGCGGGGGGAGCTGCAGCGCCTGGTGGAGCAGCAGCAGCTCGCGCCGACGCACCTCGAGGAGCGGCGGCTCGACCGCTGGCGGCCGGGTCGGGGGCGGGGCCGGGTCGGTCATCGCGGGCTCACGAGAGCTGGCTCGCGGCCTGCCGGATGGCGATGTAGCGCTTCAGGCTGCGGGTGTAGCGCTCCTCGCCCCAGGCCTTGCGCAGGGTGGTCAGCAGCTCCTGCATCGGCTGGCGTCCCGGCTCGCCGAGCAGGTCGGCCAGGCCGTTGCTCGCCCGGAAGAGCACCTCGAGGCAGGCCACGTCGTCGCCCGCGGCCTGGTGGACCTGGGTGAGCACCACCACCGCGAGGAGGTAGCCGGGCACGTCGACCGCCTCCGCCGCGAGCCGGCGGGCCTCGTCCGCGAGCTGCTCGGCCTCCTTCAGCCGGTCGAGGCTCGCCTCCAGGGTCGCCAGGTGGGTCAGGGCGAGGACCTCCTTGTCCGGCGCCTCCTGCTGCCGGGCCAGCTCCCGGGCCTCCTGGAGCAACAGCCGCGCCTGCCGGCGCTCGCCCACCTGGGTCTGCAGGCCGCCCAGGGCGAGGGTGATCTCGAGCACCTGCGCGGGGTCCGGGAGCTCCCGGGCGAGGCCGAGCGCCTCCTCGAACAGGCGCAGGGCGTGGATGAAGCTCCCCGCGAACTGGCGGGCGAGCGCGGCCGCCTTCAAGGCGTCGATCTCCCGCCGCGTCTGCCCCGCCTCGTGGAACCGGCGCTGCGCCTGCAAGAACCAGTCCTCGGCCCGATCGAGCCTCTCTTCGGCGAGGGCCATCTCGCCGGCCTCGAGCAAGACCTCGGCCTGGCCGCCGACGTCGCCGAGCTGCCGGAAGAGCCACAGGGAGAGGTCGAGCTGCTCCTGGGCCTTCTGGGGGGCCTTCTCGGAGCGGGCGAGGCGCGCCAGCAGCAGCAGGCAGCGGGCCACCTCGGGGAAGCGGCCGAGCCCCTGGTAGATCCCCCGGGCCTCCTCGAGGCAGGCCCGGGACTCGGCGATCTCACCAGCGACCGCGGCGTACCCGCTCTGGTGCAGGAGGCAGGTGGCGAGCCCGTCGGGGTCCGCGGTGAGCCCGCGCGCCGCCTCGGTCTCGCGCCGGGCCGCGTCCAGGGCCTCCTGGACGGGGTTGCCGGTGTCCGTCGTGCTCTCGCTCATGCTGCTCCTCGATCGTCGCCGCGCTGGCCGCCGGCGCGGCTCGGACGGGCCGGGCCACGGGCCGGCGACCGGCGCGGCCGGCCTCCGGACGGCTCAGTCCCGCACCAGCTTGCCCATCTCGATGTACTCGAAGCGGGCGGCCTCCCACATGGCCTCGGTGTCGATCTCGTCCTTGCCCCGCTCGGCCGTCAAGAACGCGGAGCGCAGGGCCGCGTTCTTGATGTGGCCGCCGCTCATCTCGTAGTTCACCGCGAGCTTCTTCCAGTCGACGGTCTTCGCGAGCTTGGCGTCCTTGGGGAACATGGACTTCCAGAGCCGCTCCCGATCGACGGGGTCGGGGAAGGGGAAGGTGATCCGGAACTTGATGCGCCGGCGGAAGGCGTCGTCGAAGCCGGCGTCGAAGTTGGTCGTCAGCACCGTCACCCCCTCGAAGTCCTCCATGCGCTGCAGCAGGTAGTTGACCTCGAGGTTGGCGTAGCGGTCGACCGAGGAGCGCACCTCGGTCCGCTTGGAGAAGAGCGAGTCGGCCTCGTCGAACAGCAGCATCGCGTGGCTCTCCGTGGCCTCGTCGAACACCCGCCCCAGGTTCTTCTCGGTCTCGCCGATGTACTTGTCGACGATCCGGGAGAGGTCGACCTTGAACAGCTCCAGCCCCAGCTCGCGGGCGATGATCCCGGCGGCCATGGTCTTTCCGGTCCCGGGCGGACCGGAGAAGAGGGCCGAAAGTCCCTTGCCGTAGGGGACCTTGCTGTCGAAGCCCCACTCCTCGAAGACCTTGCGTCGGTTGCGGGCGAAGGCCGCGATCTCCATGAGCCGCGCCAGCTCTTCCTCGGGCAGGATGAAATCCTTCCAGGAGAAGCGGGTCTGGATCCGCATCGCCAGGGTGCCCAGCTTGTGGGTGATCTGGCTGCGGGACGCGCTCTCCAGGTCGTCCATGCTCAGGGAGGGCCAGCGGCTGGAGCGCCGCAGGGCCTTCTGCGCGGCCATGGACGCGGCCCGCTGGAGCGCGCCGCCGGTCAGGGAGTAGCGCTGGGCCAGCTCGGCCAGGTCCACGGCCTTGCCCAGGCGGATGCCCTTGGGGATCGCCCGCCGCCAGAGCTGCTCCCGCTCCTCGGGCGAGGGGACGGGTAGTACGATGGTCACGATCGCCGGCAGGGCCAGCTTCAGCCACTCGGGGATCGTGGTCAGGCCCAAGAAGAGCGGCCCGGTGTTGCGCTCGAGCAGGGCGGCCAGGCGGGCCGAGCGGGTGCGGGAGAGCTCCTCGGGCAGGCCGACGCTGCCCGCGAGGTACAGGATGCCGCCGCTGAGGTTGGCCTCCCGGATCACCAGGGCGAGCAGCTCCTCCGTGGGGCGGGGGTCCTCGAAGATCGCGTCGAGGTCGCCGACCAGGAACGGGCGCCCCAGGTCGTTGGCGAGCGCCTCGGCCAGGGAGCGCTTGCCCACGCCCACCGGCCCCTGGAGGATGATGGGCGCCGCGGCCCGCCCGCGGCGCTGGGCCAGGGCTACCCGGACGTTCTCCCGCACGCTCTGGGGCAAGAGCAGCTCGTCGAGGGTCTGGACCGGGTGGATGCGCCGGCAGAGGCCGAACAGGGTCTCGTCGAGCCGGTCCTCACCCCGCAGGAAGTCCACCAGGCGGTTGGCCAGCCGGATGGAGCGGCCGAGGAAGGGTTGCTCCTCGGCCTCGCGGATCTCGGGCCCGATGGTCACCAGCCGGTTGTGGCGCAGGGCAGCTTCCGGTGAGAGCAGGCAGCGCAGCTCGTCCCGCTCGGTGGCGGTCGTGCCCAGGAGGTCGAGCAAGAAGCCGACCTCGATCCGCTTGCGCGTGAAGTCGTTCCAGGCATAGCGGTAGGCCCGGAGCACCTCCTCCTCGACCTCGGGGCCGAACAGGGCGAGGACGATCTGCAGCTCGCGCTCGCCGAGGGAGAAGAAGCCGCGCAGCCGCTCCACGGGGAGGTCGTGACCGTCGGCCGCGGAGCGGTGGAGGCGCTCCTGGAGCCGGCTCCACTGGGCGGCCACCTTGAGCTGCAGGGCGTCCCCCGGCTCGCCCGGGGTGCCGGGCGGCGGCACGGGCGACCCGAGGAAGGCCTCCAGCTCCTCCGGGCGGATCGCCAGGGCCGAGGTGCCGTCCTCCGAGGGGCGGGCGCCCGGGGGCTTGCGCTGGATCAGCCGCTCCACCAGGAGGCGGATCCAGCCGATCACGTCCTCCTGCACCTCGATCAGGCTCCCGTAGGCGGGCAGCAGCGACGTGCCGTTCTCCGTCAAGGCGGACATGGTCTCCTTGCCGCAGTCCGGGCGCCGGGAGGAGCCGTCGACGCCGGAAGGGGTCCCCGGATGCGATCTCGGCTCCAGCCTACCACGACGAGGCGCCAGCGCCCAGATCTGCTAGCGGATGGTCGGCATGTCGCTGGTCAAGGCGCTGAGCAGGAAGTCGTAGCTGCGCGCCCGGGCGTCGTCGTTGTCGAAGAGCGCGAAGTGGCCGTCGTCCGGGTACTGCGCGAGGCCCGCGGTGATGCCGTCCCAGTTGGCCTGGCACGGGGGGGTGAGGGGCTCGCGGCCCAGCAGCCGCAAGCCCTCGACGTCCCGGGCGACGGGCTCGAGCAGGTCGGCACCAGCGGCCACGGCCAGGGCCTCGGCCCCGATGGCCGGCGCCATGGTGTCGAGGAACCCCTCCAGCAGCAGGAAGGGCACCTCCTCGCCCGCCTTGCGGTCGCGGTGGAAGTAGGGCCCGTAGCCCAGGGTGTCGGCCGGCTCGATGAAGGTCTGCAGCAGGGTCAGGGCGGGGTGGAACAGGTCCAGCTCCTCCTGGCCGTAGATCCCGAGGAGCTGCTCCACCAGGTCCTTGTAGCGCGTGACCCCCGGCACGATCGCGAACTCGAGGTCGGCCCGCTCGAGGATGGTGATGTTCATCCCGCCCGAGCTCCCGGAGAAGACCGCGCCGCGCAGGTTGCCCGCCACCGCGACGAAGGGCGCGCCGGTGAGCCCGCCCTGGGAGTGGCCGAGGAAGGCCACCCGGTCCGGGTCGAGCATCGCGGCGTCCCCCGTCGGCGACATCTCCCGGGTGACGTAGAAGCGGGGCACCAGCCGCTGGAAGGCCAGGGCGTCCACGCCACCCTGCCGCACGTTGTCCCGACCCGCGACCATGTTGAAGATGTTGAAGAAGGTGAGCTCGGGCGGGGAGCCGGTCGGGTCGCGCAGGCCGTGGAGCACCTGATCGAAGCCCAGGGCCGCGACGCCGCGGTCGGCCAGCTCCGGCGCGACCCCCGTGATGACCGAGCGGTAGTCGCCCCCCGTGCCGTGGGCGTAGATCACCACGGGCCAGCCGTCGCGTGGCATCTCGCCGGCCTGGTTGGGGATGGTCAGGGTGAAGCGCACCTGCTCCTGCCGCTGCACCTGCGGCCGCCCGGCCTCGTCCCAGACGATGTCGCCGCCGCTGCCGTCCGTGAGGTAGGGCGGCTCCCCGCGCTGGAAGTTGGGGATGCGCACGCTGCCCTGGTAGATGTCGTAGGTCGCGGTCGTGCGGATGTGGCGCATCCCCTCCGGCGCACGGAAGTCGATCGCGTCCACGGCGTCGCGCAGCTTCTGCATGGGGGTGATCACGTCCTGGGGGGTGAAGAGGGCCGCACCGGCCAGGTCTTGCGGGTCGAGCCCCGCCGCGGTCAGCCGCTCGGCGAGCTCGCCGGTGGCGGCCAGCAGGGGGCGACAGGCCGCGTCCCGCACCCTGGTCGTGACGGCCAGGAGGTGGCGCTTGCCGCCGGCGAGCACGAAGCCCGGCACGGGGTAGGCCGCGACGGTGTGCGGCGGGAGGAAGAGGGTCGCCTCGTCCTGGTAGCGGATCTGCAGCGGGATCCGCGGGCCGACCGTCCCGTCGTCCGCGAGCTCGACGAGGAACAGCGAGGAGCTCGGCTGGCGGCTGGCGTCGGGCGTGGCCGGCAGGCTGTCCGGGTGCAGGCTCCCGGTGAAGGTCACGAACAAGGCGCCGTTGTTCGCCCAGCCCGTGTTCTCGCGCTCGGTCAGCTCGGCCAGGTGGGTCAACAGGGCCACTCCGCCGGGGTTGGGGAAATCCGCGAGCTGGGGGTGCCCCTGGGCATCGAGCCGGCTGTCGTCGGGGAAGGGGCGGGCGAAGAACTCGCCGTCCGGGTCGAAGCGCACGGCCACGCGCTCGCCGTCAGCCGCGAGGGGCTGGCAGGCGCCCTCGCCCTCTCCCTCGGCGCCCTCTCCCTCTCCCTCGGCGCCCTCTCCCTCTCCCTCGGCGCCCTCTCCCTCGGCGCCCTCGCCCTCTCCCTCGGCGCCCTCGCCCTCTCCCTCGGCGCCCTCGCCCTCGCCCTCGGCGCCTTCGCCCTCGCCTTCCCGCCCGCCGTCGGCTTCGTCCCCCGTGTCGGCCTCCTCGCACGCGGCGAGCAGGAGCAAAGGTACCAGGAAGAGCCGAGTGTAGTGAGCCGAACGCCTCATGGAGCCTCCCGAGAAGAGCAGGATCGGGTCCGCTCCACCTTTAGCGTGCCGCCCTCGGCGAGTCAAAGCGGAGGCGATTGACGAGGGTCTCCATCCACACCTATGGTCTGGGGAGGTCGGAGTGACGAGAGGAGTCCCATGGGTCGTCGGCTGCTCGCTGCCCTGCTCGACCCCCTGTCCGGGGTGGCTCCTCTGGTCGGCCGCGAGGTCTGGGTGCTCCCCCTGGTGCTCCTCGTCCTGGGGAGCAGCCTCTCGGGGATGGCCCAGGGGCTGCGGGTGCAGGTCGCGCCGCAGGTGATCGCCGAGCTCGCCGCCGGGGGCAAGCTCGCCAGCACCACCGAGCAAGAGCTGCGGGAGCAGGTCGTCACCGCGGGGCGGGTCCGGCTCGTGCTGGGCGTGGCCCGGGGGCTGCTCCTCGTCCCGCTGCTGGTGCTCGGGGCGACCGTCGCGGTCCTCTTTGGCGGCTGGCTGCTGGGGGCGCCCGGGGCGTTCTGGCGGGCCTTCGCCGCGGTCGCGGTCGCCACGCTGCCCCTCGCCCTGCGCGAGTGGCTCCTGGCGTCGTGCCTGCTCCGGCAGGGCGAGCTGCTCGCGGTCGATGCGGCCCGGCTGCTGCCCTCCAGCCTGGCCGCGCTCCTCCCGGCCACGACGCCGGTGGCCCGGACCCTGCTCGGCGCGGTCGACTTCTTCCGGCTCTGGAGCCTGCTGCTGCTCGGCCTCGGCTTCGCCGCGGCCAGCGGCCTGCCTCGCTGGAAGGCCCTGGTCGCCGTCCTCGTGGCCTACCTCGCCTTCGTCGGCGTCTGGGAGATCGGCCTGCCGGGGCTGCTGCCGGAGACGGGGCGATGACCCTCGGCCTGCTGGTGCCGCTGCTCGTCACCGTGACGCCCATCACCCTCGAGGAGGTGCTCCAGGAGAGCGCGGGCGCGACCCCGGCCGTCCTGGCCCGGCTCGACGGCGAGCTGGCCGGGAGGAGCGCCGACCTGGCGCGCACCTCCCGCCGGCCGCGCCTGGTCGCCGGCCTGGAGGTGGGGGGCGCCTGGGCGGGGGCCCAGACGGTCCTCGGGTTTGGCGGGGACGATGGCCACCAGGAGCTGGAGCCCGTCGACGCGGCGGGCCGTCTCCGGGGCAGCTACGACGTCAGCTTGCGCGCCAGCCAGCTCCTCTTCGGCGGCGGGCGGGTCCGCAACGAGATCGCCCGCGCGGACCAGGAGGCCGCAGCCGCGGCCAGCCTCGCCGCGGAGGAGCGCCTCGCGGCGCGCTACGAGGGGACCCGGCGCTTCTACGAGCTGCTCCGGGCCCAGCAACAGCTCGCGGTCCTCGAGGCCGTGGAGCAGCGGAGCGCGGAGCAGCTCGCGCTCGCCCGAAGTCTCTTCACGGCGGGTCGTGGCTCGGCCCTCGAGGCCCTGGCCGCGGAGTCGAACCTGGCCGCGGACCGCCGGGTCGTCCTCCAGCAGCGCGCGCGGCTCGTGGCCGCGGCCGTCGAGCTCGCCGCGTTCCTCGGGCGGGACCCCGACGGCACCTTGCAGGCCGTGGCGCCCCCCGAGCTGTCCCAACCCTCCCTCCCCCTGCCGACCGCGGCGCAGGCCCTGGCCCAGGCCCGGCAGGAGCGCCCCCTCTGGCGGGCCCGGCAGCAGCAGATCGCGGCCGCCCGCCTCGGCGAAGAGCTGGCCCGGGCCACCCTGCTGCCCGAGGTGGTCGCCAGCGTCGGCTACTCGCGGCCCGGCTCGTCCCTCGACCCGGTGTTCCTCGACCCGACGCGCCAGCACAACCTCGCGGCCGGGATCACCCTGACCTGGGAGCTGTACTCCGGGGGCTCGAGCGCGCTCGAGGAGCAGCAGGCGGCCCTCGTGCGGCAGCGCCGGGAGCTGGAGCTCGTGGAGAGCCAGCGGGAGGAGGAGGCCGCGCTTCGGGCGCAGCTCGCGACCCTCGAGCAGACCCGTGCGGAGGTCGCCGTGGCCGATGGGGCCCGGGAGGTGGCGCAGCGCACCCTGCAGCTCGCGCAGGAGCGCTTCCGGGCGGGCGCCGGGTCGACCCTCGAGGTGCGGGACGCGCAGCTCAAGCTGGCCCAGGGCGAGCTGGGCGCGCTCGAGACGCGGATCGACGTGGCCCTCGCCCGGGCCCGCTTCGTCCGTCTGCTGGGAGGGGAGCCCGCCGCCGGGCCGGCTCCGGGGAGCGAAGGATGAGGATCTTCAAGGTCTTTCTGGCCTTGCTGCTCTTGCTCGGCGCCGTGGCGATCACCTGGGCCGGGCTGCGGGAGCGGCCGCCCGCGCCCGTCGAGGTCCAGATCGCGACGGCCCGCCGGGACCGCATCGTGCGTACCGTCACGGGCGCCGGCAAGATCCAGGCGGCGACGACGGTGAAGATCTCCTCCAACCTCTCCGGCGACCTCGTCGAGCTGCTGGTCAAGGAGGCCGATCCGGTGGTCCGCGGGCAGGTCCTCGGGCGCATCGACCCGCGCCGGTTCGAGGCGGCGCTGAAGCAGACCGTGGCCGCCTTCTCGGCCGCCCGGGCCGAGGTGCGGCTCGCCCGGGTCGAGGCCGAGCAGGCCCTCCGGGAGCAGCAGCGGGTCCAGGGCCTCGTGGAGCAGGGGATGGCTTCTCCGGCGGAGCTGGAGCAGCTCCAGGCGGCCCGGGACTCGGCCGTGGCGCGGCACGAGGCCGCGCTGCAGCGGCAGGCCCAGGCCGCGGCCGCGGTGGAGGAGGCGCAGAACAGCCTGTCTCAGACCACCCTGGTCGCGCCCATCGACGGCACGGTCATCCAGGTCGCCCGGGAGGTGGGTGAGCGGGTGCGGGGGTCCGACTTCTCCGAGGACGTCGTGCTGGTGCTGGCCATCCTCTCGGCCATGGAGGTGCGGCTCGAGGTCGGCGAGCACGAGGTCATCCACCTGCGGCTCGGACAGGAGGCCGAGATCGGCGTCGATGCGCTCGAGGAGCAGACCTTCCCGGGGCGGGTCCTGGAGATCGCGCAGCAGGGCGTCGTCAAGAACGAGGGCACCGAGGCCGAGGTGACCACCTTCCCGGTCACCGTCGCGCTCGACCGCCGCCCCCCCGGCGTCCTGCCCGGCATGAGCTCCGAGGTGCGCATCGTGGCCGAGGTGCGGGAAGGGGCGACCATCGTCCCGATCCAGGCGGTGACGGTCCGTTCCGCGAAGCTGGTCGCGAAGCTGGCGTCGCGCGAGGGCCACGAGGAGCAGGGCCCTGCGGGAGCTGCGGGCGCTGCGGGAGCAGCGGGAGCTGCCGATGTGGATAGACCGAAAGTCTCAGAAGATGCGGGTGTTTCTGAGTCGAAGGATCTGGGTGTCTCCGGGGATGGTGGTACTTTGGATTCTGCGGACCCGGGGGCCGTGGCGGGGAAGACGGCCGCGGCCGACCGCGCGGCCCCCTCTCCCTCCCGGGGGCTGGTCAAGGTGGTCTTCCTCGTGGACGAGGAGGACAAGGCCCGTCTACGCCAGGTGACGACGGGGATCTCCACGGACACCGAGATCGAGATCCTCGAGGGGCTGGTGCCCGGCGACCGGGTCGTGGAGGGGCCCTACCGCACCCTCACCAAGGATCTGGAGGACGGTCGCCGGCTGCTGCCGGCCAGTCCCGAGGGCCAGCGCACCGGGAAGGGCCCCGGAGGGGGCGCGTGAGCGATCCCGCGGCCCAGGCTCCCTCGGCCGACGAGGCGCCCCTGCTCTGCCTCGAGGGGCTCTGCCGGACGTTCTCCGTCGGCGATCAGTCGGTCCATGCGCTCGCGGACGTCAGCTTCACGGTGCAGCAGGGCGAGTGGCTGGGCATCGTCGGCCAGTCGGGCTCCGGCAAGAGCACCCTGATGAACATCCTCGGCTGCCTCGACACGCCCAGCGCCGGTCGCTACTTGCTGCACGGTCAGGACGTCTCCCGGCTGGACGACGACGCCCTGTCGGCCATCCGCAACCTCGAGATCGGCTTCGTGTTCCAGACGTTCCAGCTCTTGCCCCGGGAGACGGCCCTGGCCAACGTCGAGCTGCCCCTGGTCTATCGCGGGGTCGGCCGCGGGGAGCGGCGGGAGCGGGCCCGGCGGGCCCTCGAGCGGGTGGGGCTCAGCGATCGTTCGCACCACCGGCCCAACGAGCTCTCCGGCGGGCAGCGACAGCGGGTGGCCATCGCTCGCGCCCTGGTGGCCGAGCCCTCCCTGCTGCTCGCGGACGAGCCGACGGGCAACCTCGACAGCGCCACGGGTGAGGAGATCGTCCGGCTGTTCGCGGAGCTCCACGCGGCGGGCCACACCCTCTGCCTGGTCACCCACGAGCCGCGGCTGGCGGCTCGCTGCCCCCGGGCCATCCGGCTCGCGGACGGGCGGATCGTCGCGGACGGTCCGGGAGAGCAGGTCGCCTACGTCGGGCTGCGGTCATGACCCCGCTGCGCATCGACCTCGTCGAGGGCGGGCGCATCGCCCTGGGCTCCCTGGTCGGCAATCGCCTGCGCACCTTGCTGACGACCCTCGGCATCGGCGTCGGCGTCGCCACCCTGCTGGCGATCCTCGGCATCATCCAGGGGCTCGACCGGTCGTTCGCCGACCAGCTCGCCTCCCTCGGCTCCTCCTCCCTGTACGTCTCCAAGTTCCCCTGGGTCATCACCGACGACTGGTGGAAGTATCGCAACCGCAAGGATTTCGACCCGTCGCTCGTGGACGCGCTGCGCGAGCAGGCGACCCTCGCCACGGCGGTCGCCCCCAGCTTCGCCCGCCATGGCTCCGTGAGCCTCCTCGGGCAGAGCCTCTCCCGGGTGCGGATCGTCGGCACCACCGCCGACTACCCCGCGGTCGCGGGGGTCGAGCTGACCGCGGGCCGCTTCCTCTCCGACGCGGACAGCGAGAATCGCAAGGCGGTCGTGGTGATCGGCGCGGACGTCGCGGAGGGGCTCTTCCCGCAGGCCGACCCCCTCGGCACGACGATCCGCATCCGGGGCGTCCCCTTCCTGGTGGTCGGGACCCTCGCGCGCCAGGGGGCCCTGTTCGGACAGAGCCAGGACCTGCTGGCCATCATCCCCTTCAAGACCTTCGCCGCGGTCCTCGGCCGCCGCCACGGCTTCTCCATCGGCGTTGCGGTCGCGGACCAGCGCGGCCTGGACGCGGCCGAGGATCAGCTCCTCGGCATCGTCCGCCGCGCCCGGGCGACCCCCCCGGACGCGCCCGACGACTTCGAGATCAACCGGCCCGAGCAGCTCGCGGCCACCTACCAGCAGCTCACCGCGGCCCTGTACGGCGTGGCCATCGGCGTCGGGCTGATCACCCTGCTCGTGGGCGGCTTCGGGATCATGAACATCATGCTCGTCTCCGTGCGCGAGCGGACCCGGGAGATCGGCCTGCGGCGGGCCCTCGGGGCGCGTCGCCGCACCGTCGTCGTCCAGTTCCTGCTCGAGGCGGTGGTGGTGTCGGTGGTCGGCGGGACGGTCGGGACCCTGACCGGCCTCGGCAGCGCGTCCCTGATCGCCCTGCTGTCGCCTCTCGCCGCGGCCGTCGAGCCCGCGACCGTCGTCTTCGGCGTCTGCTTCGCCGCCTTCGTCGGGCTCGTCTTCGGCATCTGGCCGGCGGCGCGCGCGGCCAGCCTCGACCCGGTCGAGGCCCTGCGGCACGAGTGATGGGCGCCCTGCTGGAGAGCCTGCGGCTGGCCCTTGGTACCTTCGTCGCGCATCCGTTGCGCTCCCTGCTCACCCTGCTCGGCATCGTCATCGGCGTCGCCACGGTGATCGCGATGATGGGGCTGGTGGAGGGGCTGCGGCTGAAGGTCACCCAGGACCTCTCCCAGCTCGGCGCCAACGTCTTCGAGGTGACCAAGTGGCCGGTGGGCTTCGGGCAGCACAACTGGCGCAAGTACGCCAAGCGGCGGAACCTCACCGAGGAGGACCGGCTGGCCATCCTCGCCCGCTGCCCCGCGGTGCTGACCGCGGCCTCCACCGACGACGAGGACCTGCAGAAGCTCACGACGGCCCGCACCGCGACCCAGCCCAACGTCGAGGTCGAGGGGGCGACCCCGGAGGTCGTGATGACCGCGGGGGCCACGGTCGCCGCGGGCCGCTTCTTCGGTGAGGCCGACCTGCGGGACGGCCGGCCGGTCGCAGCCATCGGCGTCGACGTGCGGGACGCCCTCTTCCCCGGGCAGGACCCCCTCGGCCAGAGCTTCCGGCTGCGCGGCCGCCGGTTCCTGGTGATCGGCCTCCTCCAGCAGCGGGGCAGCTTCCTCGGGCTGCTGAGCCTGGACAACCGGATCGTGATCCCCCTGACGACCTTCCACGACCTGTTCGGCGCGCGGCGCGGCCTGGACATCCACGTGCAGGCCGTCTCACCCGAGCTCGTGAGCCAGGCCCAGGACGAGGTGCGCTTCCTGCTGCGGGGGCGTCGGGGATTGCAGCCCGGGGAGCCCGACGACTTCGAGCTCTTCACCAACGACACGCTCACGGACACCTTCCAGAGCCTGTCCCAGGTGGTGACCGTCGCCACCTTCGGCGTCTGCGTCCTCTCCTTGCTGGTGGGCGGCATCGGCATCCTCAACATCATGCTGGTCTCCGTGACCGAGCGGACCCGGGAGATCGGCATCCGGCGGGCGCTGGGGGCCCGTCGTCGCCGGATCCTCGCTCAGTTCGCCACCGAGGCGGTGCTGCTGGCCTTCTGCGGGGGCGTGCTCGGGGTCCTGGCGGGCTGGAGCCTCGCGAGCCTCGCCCGCTGGACCATGGGACTTCTGGTCCAGATCCCGGCCTGGGCAGTGGTCCTTTCATTGGCGATGAGCACCGGTGTCGGGCTCGTCTTCGGCATCGGGCCCGCGGTGCGGGCCGCCCGGCTCGACCCGGTGGAGGCGATGCGCGCGGAGTAGGGGAGGGGCGGAGCCGGGCGGACCGTGGACCAGGTCGCTACTGGCAGACGCCTCCGACGCAGCTCAACCCCTCGGCGCAGCTCCCGCAGGTGGCGCCGCAGCCGTCTTCGCCGCACTCCTTCCCCTCGCAAGCCGGCGTACAGAGGCACGTCGTCGTGGAGCTGAGGCCCGGGATCCACACCCCGAACGTGTCGTAGAAGCGATCCGTCGTCAGCGCGGCGACACCTTGCTGAACGAGGGGGAGCCGATCGCAACGCTCCATGAAGGTCCAGGCTCGGTACCACGCGTTGCGGTCGTCGGGGCGGAGGGGATCCGGTCGACCGATCGCCCAGCCGCAGCCGTTGTTCCAGATGCGCCACGAGGAGCCGTCCAGCTTGCGGAAGCAGTGGGCGCTGAGGTCGCCTCCCCAGCCGTTCACCTCGGCAGGGCGGCAGTCGCGGGCCTCTCCGTACCGGCCGGCGATGTCCCGCGGGACGTTCCCCGGGATGCTGGCGGCGTCCACGAGCACCTCGACCTGGCATGCGCAGAGGCCGTCCAGGCATTCCAGGCCGGCTTCGCAGACCCCGCACTCCCCGCCGCAGCCGTCGTCCCCGCAGCTTCGTCCCTCGCAGGCCGTGAACACGCAGCCCTCATCCAGACACGACTCTCCGCAGCCGCACGCGCAATCGGCCGGGCAGGTCGTGCAGTTTTCGAGCTTCTCGGGAGCACAGTGGGTGTCGCCGCAGTCGGCGAGGAGCACGCAGTTCCCTGCCGCGCAGGCGGAGCCCTCGCGGCAAGCGCCGCACGACGATCCGCAGCCGTCGTCGCCGCACTCGCGGTCCGCACAGTCCGGCACGCACGCACACGCCCCGGCAACGCACTGCTGCCCCGCCGGACACGCGCCGCACTCCCCGCCGCAGCCGTCGTCGCCGCAGACCTTGCCTTCGCAGGCCGGGACACAGACGCAGAGCCCGTCCTCGCAGACCTCGTTGGCCGCGCAGCGCCCGCAGACCGCGCCGCAGCCATTGTCGCCGCACTCTAGCCCCAGGCAGTCCGGGACACAGTCCGGGTCGCACTCCCACGCGATCTCCGGCGGTGGCGTTCCGTCCTGCCCGCAGCCTGTCCGGCCTTGCTGGTCGCTCCACCCGCAGCCACGAACGCCGCAGACCTCCTCCACGAGGCCCTCCTCGGCGCGGCAGGTCAACGCGCTGCCCCGGTAGCAGCAGCCGACCTCGGGGATGGAGCCGCACGCGGCCAGGCAGCGGGTGGCGATGCAGCGCTCCCCCACCGCGCAGGTTCCGCACGTGCCGCCGCAGCCGTCGCCCCCGCACTCCTTGCCCGCGCAGCTCGGCACGCACCCGCGGTCGCAGGCGAGCGGGTGCTCGCCCGAGGGATCGGCGCCGCTGCCGCCGCAGGAGTAGCCGCAAAAGCCCTGGCTGGAGACCCAGCCACAGGGCCAGCCCGGCGGACAAGCAAACGACGCCACCTCCCCCGCGACGCAGGAGACGACGGTGTCCCCCTCGCAGCACCCCTCCTCCGGGATGGCTCCGCAGCCACCTCCGCGGCAGTGCCCCGCCTTGCAGGTGTCGCCGGAGAGGCAGGACCCACACGCGCCACCGCAGCCATCGGCGCCGCAGGTGGCGGCCGCCTCCTGACAGCGGGTGGCACAGGCCTCCCGGAGCCCTGCGCTGGCGTGGTTGGCCAGGTCCCGGCGGGGCTTGGGCCAAGGGCCCGCGGAGAGCCCCCCGGGGGACAGAGATGGGAGCCGGCGCAGGACGGGGCTGGCCTGCAGCCAGAGGGACCCGTCTGGCGTGAGGGACATCCCCGTGACGGGGAACCCCGGGGCGGCCTCGTCGGTCCGGAGCGTCGCACCCCACCACGTGGAGCGCGTCGTCAGGCGGCCCGCGTCGTCCCCGAGGTACAGGCGCCGGTTCATGCCCAGCAGGGCCCGGGTCTGCCGCACCGCGGGCTCGAACCAGAGGATGGTACCGTGCTCGACTGCGACCAGTCCCTGCCCCTCGAGGAAGACGAGGACGAGTTCGTCCTCGTCCACCAGGATGGCCGAGCCCGGGGTCCCGTAGTCGGCCAGTGCGGTGCGGTGGACCACGGGACAGAGTTCGGCTTGGCAGCTTGTCGGATCGATCTGGTGCAGGCCGTCCCGGGTGCTGACGAAGACCTGCTCCCCCGAGCCGATGGCCAGCCCGCCCGTCGCCGCGCACGCGTGCTTCCAGCGGATCGCGCCCGTGTCCGACGCGAGGCCGTACAGCCCGTCGTCGACCACCAGCGCGAGCACGGTCCCAGTATCGAGCACTGCCAGGGAGCGCACCTCGCCGGCGGCGGGGGTCGCGGTCCACTGGAGGCGCAGGGGCACCTCGAGGGCCATGACTTTGTTCCCGAGAGTGGAGAACAAGGTCCCGTCCTTCCCCAGGGCAAAGGCGCGGCCGCAGGTGCCGGCGAGCAAGTCCACCGTGATCCCGGTGGTGGGGGCGAGCCGTTCCGTGCTGCCCGCCCGGCAGACGACGAGGTCGCCATCCAGGGTGACGGTGGGAGCAATCGGGTCGAAGCCGCGCGCGGCGACCCACGCGACGCTCTCGTGTCGCAAGGTCGCCGGATCGTCGGTACCGGGAAGATCCAGCCGTACCAGGCTGCCCCCCGGCGTGACGGCGTACAGGGCCCCCGCTGTCTGGACCAGGTCCGCGGCCGGTCCGGGAAGGGGCGGCGGAGCCACTCCCCAGATGAGCCGCACGGCGTGGTTCCCAACATCCGCCACGAGTAGGTGGCCGTGTGCGTCCACCGCGAGGGCGCTCGGCGAGGCGAGCCGGCCCCGCGCCGCGGGCCCGTAGTCGCCGCTGAAGCCGGGTGCTCCCTGACCGGCGACCGTCGTCACGAAGCCGGTGGCTGCGTCCACGCGGCGGACACGATGCTCCTCAGCCACGGCGAAGAACAGGTCACCGCCGCGGTCCGTGGCGAGGGAGGCCAGGCCGGAGAGAGACACCGCGAGCGCCTCGCCCTCCTCGTCGTCCGCGCCCGCGGCGCCCCCGGCGACGAGCTGCAGGCTGCCGAGCCAGTCCACCTTGGCGATGGCGAAGACCGGCGGTGCGGGAGGCACGGCGCCCAGCGAGGTGCCGACGAAGCGCCCTGCGAACAGCAGCCGGCCGTCCCGGTCCCAGGCCAGCGAGCCGCCGACCTCCACCGGGGAGAGCCGTGCAGTGGAGTCCCCCTCGCAGACGACCACCGGCTGGATGATTCCGGAGTCGGGATCGATCCGCCGGATGCACTGCGGTAGCCCGGGGGAGACCAGGTAGAGCGCTTCGTCCGGTCCGAGCAGGAGCCCGGTCGGCTCACCGAGGAAGGCCGCGTCTGCCGGGTTGCCGTCCCTCTGCGCCGGGGGCGTCGCGCGGCTTCCGCCTGCCCGGGTCGTGATCACACCGGTCGCGAGGTCGAGCGCGCGGATGCGCCCGTTGCCGGAGTCGGCGATGAAGAGCACCCCGGCCTCCTCGTCGAGCGCGAGGCTTCGTGGGTCCTGGAGCTCGGCCGTGGTGGCGACCTCGCCGTCCCCGGCGAACCCGCAGACCCCGGAACCGGCGATCCGGGTGAGCACGCCCGCGGGATCGAGCTGGTAGACGGCGCAGCGCTCCTCGCCAGCGGCCAGGTACAGCGTCCCGTTCGCGGCAGCCACGACCGCGCTCACCGGCCCGATCGCGGCCGCGGTCGCCGGACCGGGGCCGACGGCGGGGCTCCCACCCTGCTCGGCGTTCACCACCGTGAGGATCACCCCGGCCGCGGGGGCGCGCACCGTGGCCGTGAAGGTCACCGGTGCGGCGCTCGGGGCCGAGGCCGTGAAGACCTGGGGACCGATGGCCAGCCCGAGGCGGGCCTCGACCCGCGCCTCCCCGGCGATGTCCGCGACGACGCGCGGCGCCGAGACCCAGGCGCCCAGAGGGGCGGCGAACGACACCTCGACCCCGGGGACGGGCTCTCCCTCCCTTGACAGGACCCGGACCACCAGGGGCTCGATCCGGCGGTCCGGCTCCGCCTGCTGCCCGTCACCAGAGACGCTCCGGAGGTCGAGGTCCAAGGTGCAGACTCCGGCGCCGCAGGTCTCGCCAAGCGGGCAGCGACCGCATTCGCCGCCGCAGTCATCCGAGCCGCACTGCCGATCCTGGCAGTCGGGCCGACACGCATCCGGGCTGATGTCGACAGGCCCGTCGCCCGAATCCGCCGTGACGTCGGGAGCAGCGTCTGGTGCGGCACCGCCGTCCTTGCCGGCGTCGTCCGGGCCCTGGGTGAGGTCGTCCGGGCGAGCGTCCGAGGCGAGGTCGCTGGCCTTTGGCCCGTCGGCATCGAGCATGGGCCCGGCGTCTTCGTTCACGGTCGCATCCGGCTGGACCGCGTCCCCCGCGCCGTCTCGCGGCGGGGCGCTGCCGGCGTCTCGGGCCGAGCGATCCCCGTCGTACCGGGACTCGGGGGTGCAACCGGTCAGCGAGCCGAGGAGAAGGAGCGCGACGCACCAGGAGGAGCGCTTCGTCATGGTCGAGCCTCGGGCCAGCCGCGCGGGCCACCCGTCTCTGGAATCGAACGCCGCGAAGCCGGTTCGTGGGCGCTCGATCCCGGAGACGGCGGCCCTCATGGAGTGAGTGAGGGGAGGATGGAAGTCTCCGACGGCATCTCAGGCGGGCGGGCGGACGAGCGCGACGGTCTCGGCGAGCACCTGGTCGATGAGCTCGGCCGGAGGCGCCTTGATGAAGCCGCTGTCCATGAGGTGGTGGACGAGGCCCCGGGCCTCGCGGATGTCCTGCTCGGCCCGGTGGAGGATCTCCTCGGGGGTGAAGCGCCGGCGGGCCACGCCCTCGGCCATCGCCTGGACGGCCACGGCCCGGGCCACCTCGGGGAAGAGCCCCTCGTCGGTCATCAGGGGCATGATGGAGTCGGCGGTCAGCCCGCGGGCCTGCGCCCGGGCCGCGATGGAGTGGGCCGCGGCGATGGCCATGCCGTCGGTCACCCGGGTCGCCTGGACCAGCAAGGCGCCTTTGAGGATGCCGGGGAAGCCGACCGAGTTGTTGACCTGGTTGGGGAAGTCGCTGCGCCCGGTGGCGACCACCGCGGCGCCCGCGGCCTTGGCCTGGTGGGGGTAGATCTCGGGCACGGGGTTGGCGCAGGCGAAGACGATGGCGTCCTTGGCCATGGAGGCCACCCACTCCGGCTTGATCACCCCGGGGCCGGGCGTGGAGAGGGAGATCAGGACGTCGGCCCCCTGGATCCCGGCCGCGAACTGGTCGACGCAGCCCGGGTTGGTCGCCAGGCAGAGCTCGTGCTTGCGGTAGAAGCGTGGGTCCGCGGCGATGTCGTCCCGGCGCACGTGCAGCCCACCCTTGGTGTCGAAGATGATCATCTTCGCGGGGTCCGCGCCGTCCTGGATCAGCAGGCGGGCGACCGTGGTGTTGGAGGAGCCCGCGCCGTGCAGGACGATGCGCACGTCGGCCAGGCGCTTGCCCACCACCTGCAAGGCGTTGATCAGCCCGGCGAGGGTGACGCAGGCGGTGCCCTGGGCGTCGTCGTGCCAGACCGGGATGCCGGCGTCCTGCAGCCCGTCGAGCACCCGGTAGCAGTTGGGCTGGGAGATGTCCTCGAGGTTGACCGCGCCGAAGCTGGGGGCCAGCATCCGGGTGAACTGGATCAGCCGCTCGGGGTCGTTCTTGCCCCGCTCGTCGCGGCTGTCGACGCAGATCGCCTGGGCCGAGACGCCGCCGAGGTAGTACATCAGCAGGGCCTTGCCCTCCATGACCCCGAGCCCGCCGGGGGGGGTGACGTCGCCGTCACCGAGCACCCGGGTCGAGTCGGAGATCACGGCCACCAGGTTGCCTCGGTTGGACAGCTCGAAGCTGAGGTCGTTGTTGTCGCGGATCGCGGTCGAGATCGACGAGACGCCGGGCGTGTACCAGACGCCGAACCAGCCGAAGCCGTACAGGCCCGCCTTGGGGACCGTGATCATCTTGCCCCCGTAGAAGCGGTGGGCCTCCAGGGAGAGCTTCTTGAGGAAGAGGGTCTGGGCGCGGGCCAGCTCGTCAGGGGTGAAGTCCGCGGGGAAACGGCTGCGCAGATCGTCGATGTCGAGGGATCCGGGGATGGTCACGGCCTCCTCCTGCCTGGTGTGCCCGCCTTCCCGGGGCGGGAGGCGTCGACCCGCAGGCTACGCCGATCCGGGAGGCGACTCAAGGGGTTGCTCCGGGAACCCACCTCTCCCCGCCATCTGCCGGGGGGGACCGCGTGCTTGGACACGGTCCGTCCCGTGCGCTAGGTTAGGCCACGTGGCGGCAGGCCCCGGCCGGTGGCGACCGGCCGGCCGTTGCCGGGAAGAGGAGGGTCGCGGTGCCCGAGACGAGCTCGCCGCTGGTGGCGGAGGTGATCCACGAGGAGCAGACGGTGACCCTGCGGCGCGAGCTGCACGAGGTGACCACCGCGGACGGGATGCGCCTCCTGCTGACCCGCCGGCTGCCCGCGGACGGGCCGCGCCGGCCGCTGCCCCTGCTGCTCGTGCACGGCTTCGGGCAGAACCGGTTCACCTGGGCCCTCGCCCGCCGCAGCCTGCCGGCCCGACTCGTGGCCGCGGGCTACGAGGTCGCGGTCGCGGAGCTGCGGGGCCACGGGCAGAGCCGCCGCGCGGGGAGCCTGCCGGCCCGCAGCCTGCAGGACTACACCGACCAGGACCTGCCGGCCCTGATGGACTACCTGCTCCAGCTCACCCGGGCCGAGCGGCTGATCCTCGTGGCCCACAGCCTCGGCGGCCTGGTCAGCCTCGGTGTCCCCCCTGCCCGGCGGGCGCCCATCGCCGGGATCGCCGCCTTGGCCACCCCCGGCACCTCCCTGTCGGGCAGCCCGGCGATGCGGAGCCTGGCCCTGCTGCTGCGCCTGCTCCTCGGGCGCCGGTCACGGCCCGGCGGTGGGGGCGCGGTCTTCCCGCTGGACCGGATCGGGCAGGGCCTCGAGCGAGTGCTGCCCCTGGTGGACCGGCCGGGGGGGCGGCTCCTCCCGCAGATGTGGCTGCCCGGGAGCATCGAGCCGGACCTCTTGCGGGAGCTGTTGCGGGAAGGGTTCGAGCAGGAGGGGCTGCCGATCCTCGTGGCCCTCGCCCGCTGGCTCTCCTCCCCGGGGTCCGTCTGGGCCGCGGAGCCGGAGCTGGTGAGGCGGGTGACCAGCCTGGCCCTCCCGGTCCTGTTGCTGGCCGGCGATCGGGACGCCCTGGCGCCGCCCGACTCGGTGGAGGGCTGGACCTCCCTGCTGGCCGCGGCCGACTGCACCTACCGCGTGTGCGGGGGGGAACCCGTCGGGGACCATTTTGGCCATCTGGACATGCTGACGGGTACTTTGGCACCAGAGGGAGTCTGGCCGCACCTCCTGGACTGGCTGGAGCAGTTCGGCTGAGCCTGGCCTACTCGCCCAGGGGGCCGAGCCGGTCGCGGAGGTAGCGTCCGGTGACGCTGGCCGGGCAGGCGGCGATGGCCTCCGGCGTGCCCGCGGCCACGAGCTGCCCGCCCTCCTCCCCCCCGCCCGGACCGAGGTCGATCACCCAGTCGGCACGCCCGATGAGCTCGGGCGAGTGCTCGACCACGATCACCGAGTTGCCGCGTGCGATGAGGTGCTCGAGCACCCGCAGCAGGCAGGTCAGGTCCTCGGGGTGCAGCCCGCGGGAGGGCTCGTCGAGCAGGTAGAGGGAGCGCCCCTGCTCCGGCCGGGCCAGCTCCCGGGCGAGCTTCACCCGCTGGGCCTCGCCCCCGGAGAGGGTGTTGGCCGGCTGGCCGAGCGCGAGGTAGCCCAGCCCGACCTCCCGCAGGGTGGTGAGGATGCGGGCGAGCGCGGGGTGGGCCGCGAAGCGCTGCGCCGCCTCTTCGCAGCTCAGGGACAGCACCTCCGCGATGTTCAGGCCCTGGTAGCGGACGCGCAGGGTCGCCTCGTTGAAGCGCTGGCCCTGGCAGGCCTCGCAGCGCACCTGCACGTCGGGCAAGAAGTGCATCTCGACCTTGCGGAAGCCCTCGCCCTGGCAGACCTCGCAGCGCCCGCCGCTGCCCGAGTTGAAGGAGAAGCGGCTCGCGGTGAAGCCGTAGGTGCGCGCCTCCACGGTGCCCGCGAACAGCTCCCGCAGCAGATCGAAGAGGCCGGTGTAGGTCGCGGCCGTCGAGCGGGGGCTGCGCCCGATGGGGCGCTGGTCGATGGGCACGACCTTGTCGAGCCGCTCGCTGCCGGTGAGCGCGGCGAAGGGTGCGGGAGTCGCTTGCGCCCTGTTCAGGCGGGCGGCCAGGGCCGGCGCGAGGGTGCCCTGGACGAGGGTCGACTTGCCGGCCCCGGACACCCCGGTCACCGCGACGAGGCAGCCGAGGGGGAAGGACACGTCGAGGTGACGCAGGTTGTGGCCCCGCGCCCCGGTGAGGTGGAGCCAGCCCTGCGGGGGGCGACGCCGGGGCGCAGGGTCCAGCAGGGTGCGGCGCCGTGCGAGGTAGGCGCCGGTCAGGGAGGTCGGGTGCGCGGCGATCTCGTCCACGGTCCCGGATGCGACGATCGTCCCGCCTGATGCGCCTGCTCCGGGACCAAAGTCGATGATGTGGTCCGCTGCCCGGATGATCCGCTCGTCGTGCTCGACGACCACGACGGTGTTGCCCGCGTCCCGCAGCCCCGTCAGCGCGGCGATCAGCCGGTCCCCGTCCACGGGGTGGAGCCCGGTGGAGGGCTCGTCGAGCACGTAGGTCACGCCGGAGAGCTCGCCGCCGAGCTGGGCGGCCAGGCGGATCCGCTGCAGCTCGCCCCCGGAGAGGGTGGGGCCGGGCCGGCCGAGGCCGAGGTAGCCGAGGCCGAGGTCGCAGAGGAAGGAGAGCCGGGCGCGGGTCTCGGTGAGCAGCTCCGCCGCGATGGTGGCGTCGGTCGGCGTCAGCGCGAGGTGGGTGAGCAGGTGGAGCACCTCGGTCGCCGGGAGCTCCTGGAGCTCGGGCAGGCTGCGGCCGCCGAGGCGCACGGCCCGGGACTCGGGTCGCAGCCGGCTCCCGCCGCAGGCCGGGCAGGGGGCGTCCACCAGCAGCTCCTGGTAACCCTGGCGCGCGGCCTCGGAGCTGGTCTCCCGGAGGCGGCGCAGCAGGGTCGGGCACACTCCCTCCCAGCGCTCGGCCCCACCCCCGGCCCAGATCTCCTTCACGACCGCGGGGCGTCGGCCCGCACCCGCGCTCTCCTTCCGGGCGGACTGGCGTCCGGTCGTCCGCTCTCCCGCCCCCCGCCGGGCGCGGGGCGCGGTGGTCGCGGCGGGAGGCGCCTCCGGCGTCGGGGGCTGTTCGTCCCCGTCCGGCCCGTCCGGCGGCCCGGCCTCCCAGTCCTCGGGCAGGGGGACCGCGGCGTTCGCCGGGCTGCCGTCGGTGGCCGGCCAGCCGTGGAGGATCACCTGCCGGGCCTCCTCGGGGAGCGCAGCCCAGGGGGTGTCGAGGTCGATGCGCAGGTGGGCGGCGAGGTTCGCGAGCCAGTCGTGGGTGATCCCCCCCTTGCCCACCTGCCGGAAGCCGGGGGCGCGCAGGGCGCCGGCCCGCAAGGAGCGGCCCGGGTCGGGCACCACCCGGGCCGGATCGATCCCCAGGACCCGGCCCAGCCCACGGCACTCGGGGCAGCAGCCCTGGGGCGAGTTGAAGCTGAAGCTCGCCGGGCTGGGCTCGGGGAAGACGACGTCGCACCAGGGGCAGCGGAGGGTCTTGCTGTAGCGGCGCTCCGGCCCGTCCACGATGCTGACGATCACCTGCCCCTGCCCGGCCCGGAAGCCCGTCTCCAGGGAATCGGCGATGCGCGCCTCGTTGCCCGGTCGCACCACCAGCCGGTCCACCACCAGCTCCACGTCGTGGGGCTGCCCCGGCGACAGGAGGAGCCCCGGCGTCAGCTCCTGCTGCTGGCCGTCCACGCGGATCCGGGAGAAGCCCTGCCGGAACGCCTCGGCCAGCAGCCCTCCCTGGTCGCCGACCCGGGCACGCACGAGGGGCGCGAGGATCAGGAAGCGGGTCCCCTCGGCCAACTGGGCGGTCTCCTTGCGGATCCGGTCCGGGTCGTGCCGGCCCACCTCGCGGCCGCAGCGGTGGCAGAACTGGGAGCCGAGGCGCGCGTACAGCACGCGCAAGAAATCGTGGATCTCCGTGAGGGTGCCGACGGTGCTGCGTGGGCTCACGGAGCCATGGCCGGCACCGACCGCGAGGGTGGGCGACAGCCCGCGGATCCGCTCGTACCGCGGGCGCTCGAGCTGCCCGAGGAACTGGCGGGCGTAGGCCGAGAGGGACTCGACGTAGCGTCGCTGCCCCTCGGCGAAGAGGGTGTCGAAGGCCAGGGACGACTTGCCGGAGCCCGAGACGCCGGTCAGGGCGGTGATCCGGCGGTGCGGGATGCGCACGTCGATGCCCCGCAGGTTGTTCTCTCGGGCCCCCTCGATGAGGATCTCGTCTTCGGCCATCGCCCGCTCCACACCCTGGTCCGGGGGCAGCCTAGTGCAAGCCGCCGTGCCTGTCGAACCGCCTCCCCTCGCGGCCGCCTCGGGCGCGGCTTTGCCGAGGGCCCCATACTTGCCCCGGACCCGGCCCTCGGAGTACAGTGCAGCCACTGGTCCGGGCTGGCCTCCCGCGACCGCCACTCCGCTGCCGCGGCCTCCCGACGCCGGGACGTGCGCGGCCACGGAGAAAAGGAGCCTCCATGCGTCGTGCCTGCCTGCTCGCCCTCCTCTGCGGTTGTAGCCTCGCCGTGCTCGGCGGGAGCGCCCTGGCTCAGCAACCGGCGACGGGCGTCGCTCCGGCTGCCCCCCCGCCGGCCGCGTCGCCCCCGAGCCTCGCGGCCCCGGACACCGGCGCGACCACCACGACGGCCCCGCCTGCGGGCGAGGTGACCGCCGCGGACGTCCTGCAGGGTGAGCGCGTG
Source organism: Myxococcota bacterium (assembly GCA_034005005.1). Classification (GTDB taxonomy): domain Bacteria; phylum Myxococcota_A; class JAVEVO01; order JAVEVO01; family JAVEVO01; genus JAVEVO01. Next base: position 554 of record JAVEVO010000058.1, on the reverse strand, counting down.
GCCGAACCGGCTCCGGCCAGCGTCGCGCGGGCCGTCGGGCAGGCCCCCGGGCTCGCTGGCGCCAGCGGGCCGCTGCGGCTGCGCGCGGCCCTCTCCCGGCCGGTGGGGCAGTTCGCCCTCGGGCTGTGGGGGCAGTTCCTCACCATGGACGACCTGATCGTCGAGGGCGACTCCGACACCCGCACCCGGGGCGCCCTCGTCGGCTTCTTCACTCCCCTGGATTTCCTCGAGATCTCCGCAGCCATGCGCTGGGCCAGCAACGACAGCACCATGACCTCGCCGAACCTGATCCAGAGCCAGGGCGACCTGCTGCTCGGCGCCAAGGCCTTCGCACCCTTCGCGGGTGCGCCCGGCCTGTCGGGCGGCGGCGTCCTCGCGCTCGATGCCAGCACGGCCGAGGGCGACGTCTTCTGGGATCCGTCCGCGACCTCGGTCCGGCTCGGCGGGTGGCTGACCTGGGAGGCCTGGGCCGCCAACCCCCGGGTCCCCCTGCGCCTGCATGCCAACCTCGGGTATTCCGTCGTGATGTCCCTCTACGGCGCGGACCGCAAGCT
>JAVEVO010000235.1:0-8546 GCA_034005005.1 Myxococcota bacterium | reverse complement strand
GGGCGGCGCCCGGGGGGGGGTGGGGCGCGGGGGGGGGGGGCGGGGGCGCGGGGGGGGTGGGCGTGGGCGACGGGGTCGGGGCCGTGGGCGCGGGGGCGGCGGGCGAGGGGGAGGGCGACGGGACCGACGGGGAGGGCGAAGGGACCGAAGGGGAGGGCGAAGGGGCCGAAGGGGAGGGCGAAGGGACCGAAGGAGAGGGCGAGGGCGGCGAAGGGGAGGGTGAGGGCGGCGAAGGAGAGGGCGAGGGCGGCGAAGGAGAGGGCGAGGGCGGCGAAGGAGAGGGCGAGGGCGCGGAGGGCGAGGGGGAGGGCGGCGACGTGCGTCCCCGGCCCCCAGTGCTCGCCGGGGTGGTGACCCTGGCCACGGTTCCGCCCCTGCACCTCGGGGGGGCCTCGGCCTTCTTCGCCGAGCCGCTGCCCGAGCCGGCGACGGGCTGCGTCGCGGTCCTCGAGGGGACGGAGGTCGCGGAGGTCGTCGGCTACGACGCGGGCTCGCTCCTCGTCGAGGGGGCGACGGTCCCCATCCGGCTCGAGCCTCGCTTCGACGCCGCGCGCCAGAGCACCGTCTACGGCAGCAACCTCGCGGAGGATCAGCAAGAGATCTTCGTGGGGGGGGAGCGGCTGACGGTGACCGGGCAGGGGGGGGCCCACGTCGCGGCGTTCCGGGGCGTGGTCTGGGCGCCCATGGCGGTGAATCTGCTCAGCCCGACGCCCTTCACGCAGTTGACGCGGGACGCGGCCCTCCCGGTGCTCTGGGACCGGGGCGACGGCAACACCGTGGTGATCACGGTCACCCCGTCCACGGGGTTCGGCGCGACGGTGCTCGCGGGCACCAACCTCGTCTGCGTCGTCGCGGACACGGGCTCCACGACGGTCCCCGCCGACCTGGTGCGGCAGCTCCCCGCGGCAGCCGGCGGCGTGATCGTCTCGGTCACCCGGGTCCGGCAGGCGGAGGTCGAGGTCGACGCGCAGACGACCGTGCAGATCCAGGCCACCAACAGCGGGGGCAGCTTCGCCAACTTCCTCTGAGCTGGCGAGGCCTCGCCACGCCGTCGGGCCGTCGGCGCGTCCCGTCCGGGCGGTCCGCCGAAGGCTGACCTGGCGGGTGCGCGCGGGTCGCTTCCTTGACACCCCTGGCCGGGGTGGCTAAGACAGTCTCCCTGTGGGGCGTACCTCCGATGCAGTGAAGGCGGAGATCCTGAGGCGGACCGACCTGGTCGCGCTGGTCCGGGAGACCGTCGAGCTGCGGAAGGCCGGCGCCGCCTTCGTCGGCCGGTGCCCGTTTCATGCCGAGAAGACCCCTTCCTTCAACGTCCATCCGGCGCGCGGCATCTTCCACTGCTTCGGCTGCGGCGTCGGGGGGGACGCGTTCGCCTTCCTGATGCAGCGCGACGGGCTGTCCTTCCCCGAGGCGCTCCGGCTGCTGGCCGAGCGGACCGGGGTGCGGCTCGAGGAGCACGAGCAGACCCCGGAGGAGGAGGAGCGGGCTCGCCGGCAGCGGGACCTGCGCGACTGGGTGCTGCGGGCCAACGAGCTGGCCGCCCTCTTCTGGGAGGGCTGTCTGTGGTCCACGGGCGGTGAGGCTGCCCGGCGCTACCTCCTCGAGCGGCGCGGGATCACCGAGCAGACCGCCCGGGCCTACCGGCTCGGCTACGCGCCCGAGAGCTGGGACGCCCTGGCGAGCCACCTGCGGGCCCGGGGGATCCCCGAGCGATTGCTGGGCGACACCGGGCTGCTCAAGCCCCGGGAGCGAGGCGGCTTCTACGACGCGTTCCGCCACCGGGTGCTCATGCCGGTGTTCGACGTCCAGGGGCGCCTGATCGCCTTCTCGGGCCGGACCCTCGATCCCGATCCCGAGGTCGCCAAGTACATCAACAGCCCGGAGACCCCCGTCTTTCGCAAGGGCGAGAGCCTCTTCGGGCTCCGCGAGGCCCGCAGCGCGATCCGCAAGCAGGGCTACGCCCTGCTCGTCGAGGGCAACTTCGACATGCTGACCTTGCACCAGGCGGGCTTCACCCAGGCGGTGGCGCCGCTGGGGACCGCGCTCACCCTGGAGCAGGTGCGGCTGCTGCGCCGCTTCACCGACCGGATCGTCGTCTGCTACGACGGGGATGGGGCTGGCCGGGCGGCCTCCCTGAAGGCCGCGCCCCTGATGGCGGAGGCCGAGATCGACGCGCGTCGGGTCGAGCTGCCCGCGGGAGAGGACCCGGACTCCTTCGTCCGCCGGCAAGGGCCGGAATCCTTGCAGCGCCTCATCGAGGGTGCGACCCCCCTGGTCGAGGCCTTCATCCGGGCCCACTCGCCGGGGCGGCGGTCCCCCATCGAGGAGCGCCTGAAGGCCTGGGAGCAGATCTCCCCCGTCCTCGGGAAGGTGCGCCATCCCCTCGCATTGCAGCGGTATTTGGCTCTCGCCGCCGATCTGCTCGAACTTGACGAGAAGCAGCTCCATGGCTATATTGCCCGGCCTGTGATCCCCGTCCCGCGGGCGGACGCTCGCCGCTCGGTCCACGCTGGGACGACCGGGGAGGAGGTAGACCAGGTTGCCCGTCACCTCCTGGAATTGCTCGTCGAGTTTCCCTCGCTGGCTCCCCAGGCCGAAGCGGCGGGTGTGCTCGAGCTGCTCCCCGACCAGCCGCTCAAGGAAGCCTTGAAGGTGTTCTTCTCGCTTCTCCACGAGGAAGGAGCGCCGAGCGCGGTCCGGCTGCTGGACGCCTTGCCCGCGGCCCCCGTCCGCGGGCTGCTGCAGGGGCTGCTCGCGCAGAGCAGCGTGTTTACGCCCGAGAGCGCGCCGAAGGCGCTGGAGGATGTGCTGAGGAGCCTGCAGCGGCGAGAGCTGCGTCACGACGCCGAGTCGAACGCCGCACTGGCTGACGCGGACCGGGCCGGCGACGACGAGCGGGTGATGGCCGAGTTGCGGGAGCGGCTCCGGCGCGTCAAGGACTTGCACCGGGTCGAGTGAGCTGCGTCGACAGGGGGGATCCTCGCTCGTCAGGGAAGGAGTCGTGCATGGCGAAGGACAGCGAGCGCGCAGAGATCGACGAGATCATCGACTCGGACGCCGAGGAGGAGTACGGGGCCTACGAGGACTCCGACGGGGGAGACGAGGCCTTCGCCGACGACGACAGTCTGCTCGGGGGCGACGAGTACGACGAGGAGATCCCCCACTTCCTGGCACGCAAGAAGTCGTCCGGGGAGCGCGGCGCGGCTGTCCACGATCAGTCCGATCCCGCCCTGGGCGAGGAGCAGGAGGACGACCTGGAATACTGGAAGGGAGGACCCTCCGGTCCCGAGGGGATGGGCCTGGTCGATGACGAAGAGAGCCACCTCGACGACGGTCTGGGTGGCAAGGGGCATCGGCGGGACCTCCTCACCGAAGAGGGGGCCTTCAAGACCAACGATCCGGTCCGCATGTACCTGCGGAAGATGGGCTCGGTCTCCCTCCTGACCCGCGAGGGGGAGGTGGAGATCGCCAAGCGGATCGAGGACGGTGAGATCCAGGTCCTGCGGGCCGTGCTCGGCTCCGAGACCGCCCGCCGGGATCTCTATGGCCTGGCCGATACGGTCAAGAAGGAGCGGAGCCGCGTCCGCGAGGTCGTCCGCCAGCCGATCCCCGAGGGCTTCTTGCCGGTCGCCACGGAACCCCAGGAAGCGACCGAGACCGAGGCCCTGGCGCGGGAGTTCCTCAAGCGGGTCGACGAGATCAAGAAGACCGAGCGGGAGGTTGCCCGGCTGCGCGAGAAGATCGCCAACGGGCGGCGGCTCTCGGAGGCGCGGCGGGCCAAGCAGCTCGAGGAGCTCCACGCGCTGCAGGAGAAGGCCATCGACCTGATGGTCGCCTTGCTGCTCAGCAAGCGGAACTCCCTGCGCATGGCCGAGAAGATCAAGGGCTTCGTCCGGCGTCTGCTCGATGCGCGGGAGGAGAGCCGTCAGATCACGAAGCGCACGCGCCTGTCGGAGGAGGAGCTGAAGCGGGTCTTCCGGGAGGTGAAGCGGAGCAAGACCCTCGAGCGCCGCTGGTGCGCTTCCCTCTGCATGGAGAAGGAGGAGCTCCTCGACCAGGAGAAGAAGCTGCGCGCCTGCCAGCGCAAGCAGAAGCGCGTCGAGGTCGAGGCCTGTCAGAGCGAGGAGGAGCTGCTCGAGATCTACCGGCGGATCTGCGTCGGCGAGCGCTGCGCGGAGCGGGCCAAGGCCGAGCTGGTCGAGGCCAACCTGCGCCTCGTGGTCAGCATCGCCAAGAAATACACCAACCGGGGCCTGCAGTTCCTCGACCTCATCCAGGAGGGCAACATCGGCCTGATGAAGGCCGTGGACAAGTTCGAGTACCGGCGGGGCTACAAGTTCTCCACGTACGCGACCTGGTGGATCCGGCAGGCGATCACCCGGGCGATCGCGGACCAGGCCCGGACGATCCGCATCCCCGTACACATGATCGAGACGATCAACAAGCTGGTGCGGACGAGTCGCTACCTGGTGCAGGAGCTGGGCCGGGAGCCCTTGCCCGAAGAGATCGCCGAGAAGATGGAGCTGCCCATCGAGAAGGTGCGCAAGGTCCTGAAGATCGCCAAGGAGCCCATCTCCCTCGAGACGCCCATCGGCGAGGAGGAGGACAGCCACCTCGGCGACTTCATCGAGGACAAGGGGGTCACCTCGCCCCAGGACGCGGTGATCAACTTCAACCTCGCGGAGCAGACGCGCCGCGTGCTCGCGACCTTGACCCCCCGGGAGGAGAAGGTCCTGCGCATGCGCTTCGGCATCGGCGAGCGCTCGGACCACACCCTCGAGGAGGTCGGCCGGGACTTCGAGGTGACCCGGGAGCGGATCCGGCAGATCGAGGCGAAGGCCTTGCGCAAGCTGCGGCACCCCTCGCGGAGCAAGCGGCTGCGAGCCTTCATCGATCACTGAGGGTGAACGTCGGCGGGGGGCCTACCGCACGACGGCCTCCCTGGAGGAAGGGCCCATAGCTCAGCGGTAGAGCAGCCGGCTCATAACCGGTCGCGCCCAGGTTCGAACCCTGGTGGGCCCACCGGAGCGATGGTCCAGCTCGGACTGGGCCGCAGCGGAGGAATGGTTGAAAGAGCAACTTCTGGCCCTTCGTTCCTTGCAGTCGATCGATCAGCGCATGGCGGACCACCGCCGCTCCCAGAACCAGCTCGATGCCCAGCTCAAGGATCTGCGCGCTGGCGTGCAGTTGCTCAGCGTCGACCTGCTGCGGCGGGAGGAGGAGCTCGACGAGACCCGGCAGCTCAAGGAGGAGCACGAGGCCGCGCTCAAGGCTCAGCAGGAGTCCATCGGCCGCTCGAAGAACAAGATGTCGGGTGCCCGGAAGAACCAGGAATGGATGGCGATCCAGAAGGAGATCGAGCAGGGCAACAAGGCCGCCTCGGTGAAGGAAGACGAGCTGCTGAAGATCATCGAGGTGGAGGAGGCGACCCGGGCCGCCCTGCAGGAGCGACGAAGGCGGCTCACGGAGCTGCGAGCCCAGGTGGTGGCGTTCGAGGCTAACCACCAGGAGCGCACCGCCGAGCTGAAGGGCCGCCTCGACGAGATGGAGGAGCAGCGCAAGGAGCTCCTCGCCGGGCTGCCGCAGAAGCTGGTGCGGCAGTACGAGCGGATCCGCGAGGCCCGGGACGGGACCGCGCTCGCCGAGGTGAAGGACGAGCTGTGTCTGGCCTGCCACATGGCCATCCAGCCGCAGCTCTACAACCAGCTCCAGCGCGGGGACCAGCTCGTCTCCTGCCCGAGCTGCAACCGGATCCTCTACTTCGTCGGCCACGACGCGGCGGCCAATCCCGCCGCGTAGCGCGCCGGCGGGACCTCGGCGCCGCCCCGGCGGCGCGCGCAGCAGGCTCTCCACCCCGGTCGTCCGGGTGGCCGCCGGCATCGGCGTCACCAGGAAGACCTGCGGGTGTCTTCGTGATGGCGTCAGGCGGTCCGGCTCGTCCGGCCGTCCAGGATGCGGGAGGAAAGTCCGAGCTCCACGGGGCAGGGTGCCGGGTAACGCCCGGTCAGGGTGACCTGAAGGAAAGTGCCACAGAGAGCAGACCGCCGGGGCGGGGCCACGGCCTCCCCGGCAAGGGTGAAAGGGTGCGGTAAGAGCGCACCGGGGCCCTGGTAACAGGGCTCGCACGGTAAACCCCACCCGGAGCAAGACCGAACAGGGGAGGGTGTAGGGCCGCGAGGCCAGGCACCGCGGGTGGCCCGCCCGCCACTCTCCGGGTCGCGTCGCTCGAGCCGTGTGGCGACGCACGGCCTAGATGAATGGCCACCCCCTGGCAACAGGGACAGAACTCGGCTTACAGGACGTCCGGGGTGGAGAGCTTCGGAATTCCTGGGGGTTCTGGTCCCTGGCCCCGTTGCGACGGGCAGAGCCGGCGGGGGGGCTCAGGGCGCGCTCACCGTCAGCGACCAGCCGTTGAGCTGGCCGATGTTCCGGGGTGAGGTGTCGACGACCTTCAGGGTCCACGGGCCCTGGACCGACTGCCCGGCGAAGTCGGACAGGGTCAGGCGCTGCAGGAAGCCCGGGAACGCGACGGTCTCGTTGGCCCAGACCGGCGCAGTGACTCCCCCGTGGGTGAGGGTGACCGTGAGGTCGCCCGGGTAAGAGTGGAAGACGCTGACCTCCACGGTCACCGTGGTGGCCGGCAGGTCGTCGGGGACCTCGATCGTCCGGACGATCCCCGCGGGGTCGTCGTCGGGGATGTGCAGCACCTCCTCGTCGGCGTAGACCTCGGTCCTTCCTTCCTCGCCGGTGGGCTCGCACAAGGAGCCGTTGGGGGAGAAGCAGTTCTCGCGCACCCCGCTCACCCCGAAGGTCGAGTCGCCCACTCCCCGGCGGACGGCCAGGAGGATGTCCTGCCAGGAGACGGCCAGCCCATGGTCGAGCGCGTGGGCGAGCTGGGCGAGGGCCGGTCCGGCGAACTCGCTAGCGCCGGCCGAGACCTCGACCACCGACGAGAGGATGTCGACGTTGTCCCAGCCGCCCTTGCCCGCGAGGATCGGGCGCAGGTAGTACTGATAGCCCAGGCAGCCGCCGTAGAGGATGATCTGGTAGCCCTCGGGGTAGGTCGGCCGGGTCCAGTAGTCGCTGGCGCCGAGCATGCTGTGGCCGTCATAGGCGAGGACCTCGTGCTCGCCGATGGCCCGCTGGAAGTTGGCGAAGTGGGCGTTGTCGTCCAACCCGCTGAAATCCTTGGGTGAATACAGATCGATCTCGAAGTCGTGGTCGCCGATGTGCTTGGTGAAGCGACGGCCCACGGGCGCCGGGGTCACCTCGGTGAACTGGGCGTCGAGCAGCCAGCGGGCCATCTGGCGGAAGCCGTACATCCCGGTGTCGGTCTCGACGTCGCCGTCGCCGATCTTGCCGAAGAGCACCACGGCGGTGAGCTTGCCGTCCGCCAGCAGCCGGTCGTACTCGGGGTAGGTGACCTGGGCGGCCGGCAGCAGCTTGCTGACGGTGATGGTCATGACCTGGGTCCGGGCGGTGCAGCCGCTCCGGTCGGGATTCCAGAGGTACCAGTAGATCGACTCGCTGAGGCCCAGGTGGGCATCGGGGTCCGCGCACTGGTCCCCGACCTCCTGCAGCAGTGTGTCGGGGTTTTCGGGGACCACGGCCTCGTAGACCTTGCCCTCGAAGACCCCCTCGGCCTCGGCCGCGAGGAGCACGGCGTTGATCGACCGCAGGCGGAAGTGCCCGAGCTGGTCGTGGCCCAGGCCCTCGACCTCGCTGGCCGTCCGCCAGACGCCGTCCACCAGCCACTCCACGCGCGCCGGGGAGGTGGCGTCCTCCGCGAGGGACTCGAGGTAGAACTGGCCGCGCTTGCGCAGGTAGGTCAAGGCGAACTGGCCGAGCATCGCCGGCGCCTCGTCCAGAGCCCAGGCCGCGGCCTCGACGTCGGCCTCCAGGTCGACCTCGACCTCGATCCCGTCGGGGTTCTGATACTGGGTGTCGGCCTTGCCGGTCTCGCCCGCGGGCACGAGGAACGGGTTCGGGCCGGTGCCGCCGGAGTCGTCGGCGGGCGCCTCGCCGTCGCAGGCGCCGAGGGGCAGCGCGGCCAGGGTGACGATCAGCCACCAGGAGTTCGTTCGGCGCATCGATGGTACCTCCGTTCTCACTGGGGCGGCACCATAGCGGGACCATCCGGCCAAGGGAAGGGGCATCGTCCGGGGCCGGTGCTCGCAGCTCACGGCGGGCGTGTGCCGTCGGGGGCGGTCTCCGGTGGGCCTGCGGGCGCAGGTGCGGGCGCGGGCGCAGGTGCGGGCAAGGGCGGGTCGGAGGGCGTGACGGCCGTGCCCGTGCCGGCGTCCGGGAGGGGCCCAGTGGGGGCGGGGGAGGCGACGGCCGCACCGGAGCCGGCGTCCAGGGAGGGGCCCGGTGGGACGGGGGAGGCGCCGGCCGCGATGCCGGCGTCCGGGAGGGGGACGGTGGGGGCGGGGGCGGCGACGGCCGCGATGCCGGCGTCCGGGGAGGAGCCCGGTGGGACGGGGGAGGCGACGGCCGCGATGCCGGCGTCCGGCGTCGGGGATGGGGGCGGGGGCCCGTCGGGGGGA
>JAVEVO010000234.1:0-8600 GCA_034005005.1 Myxococcota bacterium | reverse complement strand
CCCGCTCGCCGCTGCACTCGTCGGGGGCGCGGTCCAGGCCGTGCACGACCTGGAACCAGGGCTCGCCGAGGGCCTCCCGGCCGGTCCGTTCGATGAGCCGGTTGTTCATGTAGCTGATGCGCTGGTCGCGATCGGTGATGAAGATCAGCCCGTCGAACGCATCGACGATGGCCCGGAAGCGGTTCTCCTGCTCCCGCAGCTCCAGCTCGGCCTGCTTCTGCTTGGTGATGTCGGTGATCAGGCCGATGACCCCCACCGGGAGCGCCTGGTCCACCAGCAGCCGCTGCGAGACCCGGGCGTGGCGGAGCCGGCCGCCCTCGCCGAGCAGCCGCAGCTCCGTCACCGACATCTTGCCTCCCCAGGAGCGCTCCAGCGCGCGCCCGAGCAGGGGGCGGTCCTCGGGGTGCACGAACTGGGTGAAGGGCCGCTCGGTCATCTCCTGGGGGCTGAGCTCGAGCACGGAGCCGACCACCGGCGAGATGTAGGTGATCCGCCCGTGGACGTCGAGGGTGAAGAGGACGTCGGAGATGTTCTCGACGAGCTTCTGATAGGTCCGCTTCGTGCGCTCGAGGTCGCGCGCCAGGGCGGAGGTGTTCTGGTGCGCGGTCTCCAGGGTCCGGATGCGCTCCCGGAGGGCTTCGTTCTCACGCAGCAGTTCCTCACGGCTTCGTTCGACGACCATCCGGTCCCCCGGTCCCTGGCCCTCGTGGGCGCGCCCCTGGCGAATGGGGTTCCCCGCTGGTACCAGTCCCTGCGGCCAAGATTAGGCTTGCCGATTGTACCATGATTGACGTGGCGGACAACCGGTCAACTTGCTCTTCGTCGCCAGGTCTGCTATCTGCTCGCAACAGCTTCCCTTTCCGGCCCGCCCGGCGAATCCGCCGGTCTTTTTGGCGGGCCGCTGGCCGGAGCACCTCCGTGACCCCGAGCAGCCCCTCCCTCCTGGCCGCCGACTCCCTCGCCCCTCCTCCTCCATACGAGGAGCCCCCCCGGCCGGTTCCCGACGCGCGCTCCGGGGCGGCCGCCTCCGAGGAGCCGGTGAACGGGGTCGCGTTCGGCGTCGCCACCCTGGACAAGGACGCCTTGTGCGGGAGCTGCCGCGAGCATCGCTGCTGCTACAGCTTCACCGTGGAGCTGACCGTCGACGACGTCGGCCGCATCGCCTCGGCCCTCGGCCTCTCCCCGGAGGTCTTCGTCGCGTATCACGAGGTCGAGACCACAGAGCGGTCCTTTTTGCTCCATCCAGCGGGACCGAGGTACCGCTTGATGGTCGAGAGCCACCCGACCCTGCAGCTTTCCCAGGAGGAAAGTACCGGCGAAGACGCCACGGAGGCGTCGGACCCCGCCCCGGCGGCCGAGCCCCAGCGCGCCTGCACCTTCCTGCTCCGGCTCCCGGGGGGCGAGCACCGCTGCGGCCTCGGCTCGATCCGCCCGGCGATCTGCGATCTCTTCCCGGTGAGCCGTCAGGGGGGGCTGCTGCAGCTCTACGAGGGGCCGGGCTGCGTGCGGAGCTGGTCCCTGCACGAGCTGGACTACGCCCGGGAGCTCGCCCGCGCCGAGGCCTACGCCGCGGTCCTCGCCCGGCACGAGGCCTTCCTGCAGGACTGGAACGGCCGGGTCTGCGCCGGAAAGGGCGACGCGGCCTACCCCTTCGACTTCTTCCTCGACGCCCTGATCAACTGGTACGTCGACGAGCGCGAGCGGTCCGCCGCGGAGTGACAGCATGGCCGAGACGCGCGACTGGCTCTTCTCGAACTGCACCGCCTGTCCGAGCATCATCTGCTGCTACACGTACAACGTGAACATCCTGGGCTGGGACGCCTACCGCATCGCCCGGCGGCGCCACTTGCCCTACCGGGCCTTCCTCGGCTACGTCGAGCAGGAAGAGCCCGACAGCACCTCCTTCCGGCTCCAGGTCGACGGACCGCCCTACATGCTGACCTTGCTGAAGCGGGCGGCCGGGGCCCGACCCGAGGGCTGGCCCTGCGCCTGGCTGCTCGACCTGCCGGGGGACGTGCACCGCTGCGGGCTGTACGAGGAGCGCCCCCTGGTCTGCCGGATCTACCCCGGCGCCCTGTACGAGGGAGTCGCCCAGTTCCGGCGGGAGACGGTCTGCCCCTGGCCGGTGTACGACATCGGCAAGATCGACCTCCGCCGCTGGAAGGGCGCCCTGCTCGACAACCGGGTCGAGAAGGACATCTACGAGGCGGTGCTCGCGATCTGGAACGCGCGGGTCTTCGCCGCGGACGACCGCCCGCACTCCCTCGACGAGCTGTTCCGGTTCTTGCTCAACGTCTACCACCGCACGGAGGCCTTCCGCCCCACCTCGCCGGCCCAGTGGCGCCGGGTGCGCAGCGAGTGGTCCCGGCTGCTCGACGTGCAGGGCAGCCCCCTCCTGCTGGCGCCCAACGATCCGGCCGAGGCCGCGCTGCGGGACGAGTCCCACGCCGCGCTCTGGCGGCTCGCGGCCGGGATACGGCAGACCCTCCGCGAGCTGGCCCCCTGAAGCTCAGCCGCCCAGGGGCTGCCGGGCGAAGAGGTGGGCCGCGACCGGCTCCCCGCCCAGGAGGTGGCCCTGGATGATCTCCTCGAGCACCTCGGGGGTGCAGCCGCCGTACCAGGTGCCCTCGGGGTAGACCACCGCGATGGGGCCCCGCCGGCAGATCCGCAGGCAGTTGGCCTTGGTCCGGTGGACTCCGCCCTCGCCGTCGAGCCCGAGCTCGGTCAGGCGCCGCTTCAGGTACTCCCAGCTCCGCAGGCCGTCCTCCCTGGACGAGCACTTGGGATTGGTCTGGTCGCAGCAGAGGAAGACGTGTCGGCGGGTCCGGTCGAGGTGGATGGCCGCGAAGCGGCGCTGCAGCTCGTCGCGGACCTCGGGGAACAGCGGGCTCGGGGGCTCGGGCATGGGGACCTCCTGGTCAGTGCGTCGAGGGTACCGCGAAGTCCGGGGTGCGGGAAGAGTTGGCGGGCCGGCCAGCTTCCGCTAGAACCTCTGCCATGATCCTGCTGCGCTATACGGCCGGCACGGTGGAGGTCCATGGTCTGGCGGAGGGGGGCGCGGCCCTCCTGCCGGCCGCGTCCCGCTGGGACGGCCGCAGCCACTGCCACCGCCTGCCCGCCTGCGCCTACGCCGAGCTGGTGCGTGGCCTGCACCGGGAGCGGGTCGAGTACCAGGACGAGGCCCGGGGCTACCCCGAGCTCCCCAGCGGGCTGCGGGTCCACCGGGAGCCGCGCCCCTACCAGGCCGAGGCCCTCGCGGCGTGGCGGGCGAGCCGCCAGCGCGGGGTGGTGGTGCTGCCGACGGGCGCGGGCAAGAGCCACCTGGCCCTCCTGGCCATCGACGACCGCCGGCGCGCCAGCCTGGTGATCGCGCCGACCCTCGACCTGGTCGGCCAGTGGTACGACCTGCTGCGCAGCTCCTTCGCCATCGACGTCGGCGTGGTCGGGGGGGGCGACCACCGGGTCTGCCCGCTGACCGTGACCACCTACGACTCGGCCTACCTGCACATGGGGTACCTCGGCAACCGCTTCGGCCTGGTGATCTTCGACGAGTGCCACCACCTCCCGGGCGAGGCCTACGCCCTCGCGGCCCGGAGCTGCCTGGCCCCCTACCGGCTGGGGCTGACCGCCACCCCCGAGCGGGCCGACGGCCGCCACCTGGAGAACCAGGAGCTCATCGGGCCGCTGGTCTACGAGCGGTCCATCGTCGAGCTGACCGGCACCTTCCTCGCGGACTACGACGTGGAGACGGTGACCGTCGAGCTCTCCCCCGAGGAGCGGGTCCTGTACGACGAGGCCCGGGGGGTCTACCTCGCGTTCGTGCGCCGCCAGGGCATCCGCATGAACGGTCCCCAGGGGTGGAGCCAGTTCATCCAGCGGGCCGCGCGCAGCCAGGAGGGGCGCCTGGCCCTCGCGGCCTACTACCAGCAGCGCCAGCTCGCGTTCGCGGCCCCCTCCAAGCTGGACTACCTCGCGCACCTCCTGCACCTGCACCGCCACGATCGGGCCCTGCTGTTCACCCAGGACAACCGGACCGCCTACGACATCGCCCGGCGCTTCCTCGTGCCGGTGATCACCCACCAGACGCCGGTGACCGAGCGCAGCGAGATCCTCCAGGGGCTGCGGGAGGGGGTCTACGGCGCGGTGGTGACCTCCAAGGTGCTCAACGAGGGGGTCGACGTGCCCGAGGCGAACGTCGCGATCGTCGTGTCGGGCAGCGGCTCGGTGCGGGAGCACGTCCAGCGCCTCGGCCGCATCCTGCGGGCGCGGGAGGGCAAGCGCGCCCTGCTGTACGAGCTGGTCGCCCAGGGCACGGCCGAGGCCTTCACCAGCCTCCGCCGGAGAGAGCACGTTGCTTACCGCTGACCTCGTCACGGTCCGCCGGGAGGGGGACCAGCTCTCGCTCCGTCCCCTCGAGGGCCGGCGGCGGGCCCGCGCGCTGGAGCTGGCCGAGCTCTTGCTGCTGCCCCTCGCCACGGCCGCCGAGCGCCGCCGGGAGGACCTCGAGGAGCGCTTCGCCGACGTCCCCGTCGGTCCGACGGAGCACAAGCTCGCGGACGGCCTGAAGAAGCTCATCCTCGATCGCTGCGAGTTCGTGGTCCCGCCCGGCCCGGCGCCCCCCCTGCTTCGGCAGTGCCTCTTCCGCCGGGCCGCGGCCCGGCGGCGGGAGCTGGGGCCCGGCGAGAGCCTGGACCGGGAGCAGCTCCTGCAGGAGGTGGCCGCGGAGCTGGAGCTGTCCGCCGCGGCGCTGGAAGAGCGGCTGTTCGCGGATCGGCCGGCGGAGGCGCGGTTGCAGTCCTTTCGTCCCATCACGGCCGCCGAGCTGGTGCGGGTCTATGACCTTAGTCAGGTCCAGGCCGTGCTGCTGCGGGCCGTCCGGGTCGTCGTCGAGGTGCGCGCCCCGACGGCCGTGGCGTACCGCCAGCTCTTCCGCAAGCTCAAGTTCCTGCAACTGCTCTGCGTCATCGAGCCCCTCCCCGAGGGCGGCTACCGGATCGTCGTCGACGGGCCCCTCTCCCTGTTCTCCGCGGTCACCCGGTACGGCCTGCAGCTCGCCCTGCTGCTGCCCGCGCTCGAGGAGACGGCGGCGCCGTACCGCCTCGAGGCGCAGGTGAAGTGGGGTCAGGATCGCCGGACCCTGACCTTCCGGCACGCACGCGGGGAGGCCTCGGGAGCGGGCGATCCCGCAACGCCCCCCGCCGCGGACCTGGTGACCGGCGCCGGAAGTGCCCGGCCACCGGTCCACCTCCCGGACGACCTGCAGCGCTTCGTCGCGGCCTTCGACGCGCTCGGCTCCTCCTGGGACGTCCGGCCTGCGTCGGCGATCCTCCACCTCCCCGGGCTCGGCGTCTGCTTGCCCGACCTGCTGTTTCGCGACCGGCAGTCCGGGGCCGAGGTCCACCTCGAGGTCCTCGGGTTCTGGAGCCGGGCCGCGGTCTGGCGGCGCGTCGACCTGGTCCGGGCCGGCCTGCCGCAGCGGATCCTCTTCGCGGTCTCCAGCCGGCTGCGGGTCAGCGAGGCGGCCCTGCCCGAGGACCTCCCGGGGGAGCTGCTCGTCTACAAGGGGGTGCTCAACCCCCGGCGGGTCCTCGAGCGCCTGGAGGCCCGGCAGGGCTCGGGCCGGGGGCGGGCGAGTTGACCCCTGCCCGTGAGCGGGCTATCTGTGGCCCGATGAAGACGATCCCCTCCTCTTGGCGTCCCTCCTCCCGCTCCCTGAGCGCGCTCCTCCCGGCGCTGGTCCTGCTGCTGCCCCTCGGGAGCTGCCGGGCCGAGCCGCCCAAGGCGGCCCCGGTGGTCACGGCCTCCCCGGGTGGTGCGGCGGCCGCGGGATCGGCCCTCCCCGCGCCGCCCGCGCCGACCATGACCCCCGCGCAGCAGGCCGAGCTCGAGCGGGCCGCCGAGCTCTGGAAGTCCGGGCGCCGGGACGAGGCGCGCCTCGCGTACAGCCGGCTGCTGCTCGGTTGCCCCGACTGCCTGGAGGCCGCCCGGGACCTGGTCGATCTGCTGCTCGAGACGGCCGAGCCCGTCCAGGCGGTGGAGGTGATGCGCGACCGCATCGACTCGAGCGGGCGCCGCGCGGGCGGGCTGTTCGGCCTGGCCTACGCCCAGGCGCGGGTCGGGACCCTCGAGGGGATGCGCGAGGCGGCCGGTCTGCTGCGCGAGGCCCGGGCCCTGCGGCCCGACCTGCAGTTGCTCACCCTGACCCTGGCCGAGGTGCTCGCGGCCCTCGACCAGCGGGCCGAGGCGGCCGGCCTGTACGTCGAGGTGATCGGCCAGCTCCGGGCCCAGGGCGACTGGGAGCAGGAGTCCAAGGCCTGGATCCGGCGGGCCCAGCTCCTGCACCTGGAGGGCGATCCCGGGACCCGCGCGGCCTACGACGAGGCTGCGGCCCGGGCCCGGGAGAAGGGCGACCGGACGCTGGAGGCCCTGGCCAGAAACGGCACCGGGGGCTGGCTCTTCTCCCAGGGGGACGTGGAGGGCACCCTGCGGGCGTTCGGGGAGGCCTTGCAGGCGGCCGACCTCGGCGGCGACGAGCAGGGCGCGCTGGCGGCCCTGCAGAACCTGGCGGTGGTCCACGAGGAGCTCTGGCAGGACAAGGAGGCCCTGCAGCGGCTGGAGGAGCTGGTCAGCCGCCTCGATCGCGCCGGCAAGCCGGACCAGGCGGCCGCGGCCCGGCTGGTCGCCGGCAAGCTCATGGGGCGCCTCTCGGCCCTCGACGAGGCGATGACCATCCTGCAGCAGGCCTTCGACACCTTCGAGAAGTCCGACTCCTGGGCGATGGCCGCGGAGGCGCTGCACAGCATGGGGCAGGTGCTGCACCGCAACGAGCGCTACCAGGACGCGGTCGCCCTGTTCGGCCAGGCCCTGCAGGTGCGCCGGACCCTCGCCGAGCTCCTCGACGATCACCGGCCCGTCGCCGAGACCCTGATCGCGCTGGGCGAGGCCCAGGCCGAGCTACAGCCCAAGGACGCGGTGGAGCCCTTGCAGGAGGCCCTCGACCTGGCCACCAAGGCCAAGGAGAAGGCCATGATCGTCCTCGCCGCGCGGGAGCTGGGGCGGGTGCTGTTCGCCACCGGCAAGCCGGAGCGGGTCCCCCAGCTCATCTCCCGCATCGAGGCCGAGGGGGAGGCCGAGCCGTTCCTCACGGCCCAGCTCCTCGCCAGCCAGGGCAAGCTGGATGAGGCCGTCGCGCAGGGGGAGCGCGCGGTCGACCCGGCCCTCGCCCTGACCAGTGCGCAGCTCCTGCCCCGCTACTCTTTTTTGCTGGAGCTGTACCTCGGGCGGGGCCAGCCGGGCGACGACCGCCGCGCCTTCGGGCTGGCCGCGGCCGGGCGAGCCGCGGCCAACCTGCTCCGCCTGGAGAAGATGCGCATCGGCGTCCAGCGAGGTGTCGCGCCGGCGCGCCTCCACGAGCTGCGCAGCTTCGCGGCCCAGGCCGAGGGGATGCAGCGGATCATCGACGGCGCCGACTCCCCGGCCGTGGCCCAGCACTGGGAGCGACGGCTGGAGACGCTGCGCGCCCAGCAGGTCGTCTGGCGCTCCCGGGTGACCGCGGAGAGCCGGGCCTGGGCCCTGCTCCACTTCCCCGAGCAGGTGCGCAAGGCCGCGGAGGAGCTGACCCTCCCGGAGGGTGAGGTCCACCTGCACCTCGTCGCCGGCGCCAAGCACGGTGTGCTCTTCGCGCTGCGTGGTGCGGAGCTCACCGTGCTCCCCGGCGAGGGGGCCACGAGCCGGCCCGGTCAGGTCGCCCTGCTCGCGCGGGCCCAGAAGCAGCAGGCCGGGGCTCGGCGGCTGACCTTCTCGCCGCCGGCGGGAGGGCAGGCCTTCGGCTGGGGGCCGACGCTCGCGCCCACGCCCGTGCTGCCCGTCGTCTCCGGGCCGGCCGTCCCGGCTCCGGCTACCGGGACCCCGCCCGCGGGGACCCCGCCCGCCGCGACCCCGTCCGCCGGGTCCCCTTCCTCCGCGCCCCCGGCTGCCGCGCCCCCGGCTGCCGCGCCCCCGGCTGCCGCGACCCCGTCCGCCCCCGTCACCCTGGACCTCCTCACGCCGCTGGATGGGCTCTTCGAGGAGGATCGCACGGGTCAGGTCGTCCAGGTGAAGGTGACCGCGGAGCAGCAGGCCAAGGGGATCGACGTGCCGGTCGAGCTGGTCGCCCGGGCGCTGCTGTATGCCGGCGCGGCGGAGGTGCGCTTCCTGCTTCCCAGGGGCAAGCCGCTGATCTATGTGGCGCCCTAGCGCGCGTTCGACCTGGCGCCGGGCCTCGGTCGTACGCAGGATCTGCGCGGCGCGTCTTTTCCCGGGAGTGGTCCGGGGGGAGCCGTCCACCGCCAGAGGAGCTGATCATGTGGGATTACACGGAAGAGGTGATGGATCACTTCCTCAACCCGCGCAACGTCGGGGAGGTGCCCGACCCCGATGCGGTCGGTGAGGTCGGCAACATCACCTGTGGGGATGCGCTGCGCTTGACCCTGAAGCTCGACGAGCAGGAGCGGATCGTCGACGCCCGCTTCCAGACCTTCGGCTGCGCGTCGGCCATCGCCTCCTCCTCGGCCCTCACCGAGATGATCAAGGGGATGCCCTTGATGGATGCGGCCAAGATC
>JAVEVO010000233.1:0-8652 GCA_034005005.1 Myxococcota bacterium | reverse complement strand
GGCAGACCTCCTCCTGGTGCGGACGAAAGCCCGGCAGCCCGAACCGCTCCCGCAGGAGCGCGCGGAGGTCGACCGGCGGCGGGGCGAGGGAGAGCTGCCCGGTCGAGGTGGGGCCGGCAGCCGGGGGGCGGGCCGGGACGGAGGACGGGCGGGGGGCCGGGGCCGGAGCCGGAGCCGGCGGGCGGGGGGCCGGGGCCGGGGCCGGCGGGCGGGGAGCCGGGGCCGGAGCTGGCGGGCGGGGGGCCGGGGCCGGGGCTGGCGGGCGGGGGGCCGGGGCCGGGGCCGGGGCCGGCGGGCGGGAGTCCCCGGTGACCGGGCCGGGGTCGGCCGGCGGCGGCCCGCCGAGCACCTCGATGACGTAGGCCTCGATCCGCTCCATGAACTGCGCGAGGGTCCCGCGGCCCCGCTCCAGCTCACGCAGCTCGAGCTCCCACTCGCCGGTCAGGGCCGGGCTCTTCACGGACGGGTGGACCCGCGCGATGAGGGCCAGCCCCTTCGGCGTGGCGCGCAGGGCCTTGCCCTGACGCTCGAGGTAACCCCGGCCGAGGAGGGTCTCGATGGTCGCCGCCCGGGTCGCGGGCGTGCCCAGCCCCCGCTCGCGCATCGCCTCCTCCAGCTCCCGGCTGTCGAGGAGCTTGCCCGCGGTCTCCATCGCGGTGAGCAAGGTGGCGTCCGTGAAGGGACGCGGGGGTCGGGTCTCCTTCGCCTCGACCCGCACGTCGACCACTGGCCGGCTCTGCCCGACCGCCAGCCCGGCGGGGAGCTGCCGCCCGCCGTCCTGCTCCTCGTCCGGCGCCGAGGTCGCGGGCCGCCGACGCCCCCGGGTCCGAGCCGGCTTCGTGGTACTCTTGGACGAAGATGCCTGGAGATCCAGTACTTTCCATCCATGCTGCAGGACGACGGTACCGCTGCTCCGGAAGCGATCCGCGACCTCCGGCGAGGACGCCACCTCGGTGACGACCGTGGTCACCAACTGCCGGAAATCGTCGTGCCAGGCCATGAGCAAGCGGCGGCAGATCAGGTCGTACAGCCGCTCCTCGTCCCGGGAGAGCCGCGCCGGGTCGGGGAGGTGGACCGTGGGGAGCAGGGCGTGGTGATCGCTGACCTTGGCGTCGTCGACGAAGCGGCGGCCGAGGGGCCGCTCCCCGCTCCCCGAGGCGACCAGCCCCGGGTAGCGCGGGCCCACCAGGGCCACCAGCGCCGGCAGCCCCCCGGCCACCTCCGTGGTGAGGTGACGGCTGTCGGTGCGCGGGTAGGTGATCGCCTTGTGGCGCTCGTACAGGGTCTGGGCCAGGGCCAGGGTCGTCTTGGCGGTGAAGCCGAACAGCCGGTTGGCGTGCCGCTGCAGCTCGGTGAGATCGTAGAGCTGGGGCGGCGGGAAGCTGCGCTGCTTGCCCCCGCACTGGATGACCACCCCCGGCTGACCGAGGCAGCGCCGGCGGATCTCCTCCGCGAGCTGGCCATCCGGCGGCAGCCGCTCGGCCCGGGGCGCGTCGTCGGCCGGGGATCCCGACGCGGCCGCGGTTCCCGACGAGGGCACGGATCCCGACGCGGAGGCGGTTCCCGACGCAGCCGCAACCTCGGGCGCGGCCGGGCCGTCCTGGCCCGGCTCCTCCCGGACGCGGGCCGGGTCGAACCAGACTCCCGTGTACGAGTCGCCCGGCTGCCTGCCGAAGGTCGCGGTCAGCAGCCGATACTGCTCGGGCACGAAGTCCTGGATCGCCAGCTCCCGCTCCACGAGCAGGGCCAGGGTGGGCGTCTGGACCCGGCCGACGGAGAGCAGCTCGGGACCGTGCCGCAGGGAGAGGTCCCGGGTGAAGTTCATCCCGACGAGCCAGTCGGCCCGGGAGCGCCCCTCGGCCGCGGCCGCCAGGGCGTCGTAGTCTGCCGCAGGACGTAGCCGGGCGAAGCCCTGCGCGATCGCGGCCGGGGTCAAAGAGGAGATCCAGAGCCGCTCGACGGGCCGGGTGCAGCCGGCGAGGCGGTAGATGTAGCGGAAGATGAGCTCCCCCTCCCGCCCGGCGTCGGTGGCGCAGACCACCTTCGCCACGTCCGGCCGGTGGAGGATCTCCCGCAGCACCGCGAACTGCTCTTCCGCACCGGGCAGCACCACCAGGGGCCACTCCCGCGGGAGCATGGGCAGCAGCTCCCGTCGCCAGCTCCGCCACGCGGGCCGGATCCCCTCCGGCTCGGCCAGCCCGACGAGGTGCCCGACGGCCCAGGTCACGACGTAGCCGCCCCCCTCCAGGAAGCCCTTCCGCCTCCGGCTCGCGCCGAGCACTGCGGCGATGTCCTGGGCCATGGCCGGCTTCTCGGCCACCACGGCGACCACCATGCTGGACCCCCTGCTGGCCACGGATGCGACCAGCCGCTGCCGGCAACAGACCACGGACCGCGTGCCTCGTCAACGGGCGCCCGGCGTCGCGTGCCGGCGACCCGCCGCCCCACGCCACGACCCCACTCCCGCGCGGGGCCGGGCGCCCCGTTCCGGGCTCGCCTGGTACCTAAGAACGATCCGCTGGACGATGGCCGGCAGACGGGGCTATGCTCCGCGCGTCGCCCCCCACCGCGGAGGTAGCTCCTGAAGCTGCGTGGCCCGGTACTCCTCCTGCTGACGACCCTGCTCCTGGCCGTCGGCTCCTGCACTTTGGCGGGCTGGATCGGCCTGGGCCGCCTCGATGCGGCGCGCCGGCAGTTCGTCCACTCCGACAGCAAGCGGATCGTGACGATCACGAGCGTGCGCCGCCTCTTCCGCCAGGAGATCGTCGTCCGCCAGGACCTCGAGCGGGCGCCGTCTCCGGCTGCACAGGAGCTCCTCGTCCGCCAGCTCGCGGCGGTCCGGGAGGAGCGGGGGCGGCGGCTGGCGGAGTTCGCGCGGCTGGCGTTCCCGGCCGAGCAGCCCCTCGTGGCGCGGCTCACCGACCTGCACCGCCTCGTCGACATCCGGGAGGACCAGGAGCGCTCGTGGGAGGACGTGGTCGCCCGGCTCGTGGCCGGCAGCGAGCAGCACCTACAAGAAACCTCCCGGGACGCCCAGCAGGCGGGCAAGTCGGCCCGGCTCACCCTGCTGCTCGTCTCGCTGGCCGCCTTGCTGATCTCCCTCGGGCTCGGCGCCACCGTGCTGGCCCGGATCGCGCTCGCGTCCCGCCAGCTCGCGCAGAGCGAGGAGCGGCTGCGGCAGGTGATCGCCTCGGCCCCGTCGGTGCTGGCGATCTTCTCGCCGACCCTCGCGCTGACGTTCCTCTCGCCCCGGGGTCCGGGGCTGCTCGGCCGGTCCCCGGAGGAGCTGGCCCGGGACCCGTTCTGCTGGCTGCGGCCCGCGGAGTCGCCGCGGCTGCGCGCGCTGCTGACCGACACCCTGCAGGGGGCTCTCCCCGCACCCTGCGAGCTGCCCGGACAGCGGTCGGACGGTACCGCGTGGTGGGCGGCGATCTCCCTGGCGCCCACCCGCCAGCCCGACGGGACGATCACGGGCGTGCTCGCCCAGATCCTCGACGTCAGCGCGCGGCGGGCCGCCGAGGAGGGTCGCGCGCGGCTCGAGGAGCAGCTCCGACAGGCGCAGAAGATGGAAGCCATCGGGCAGCTCGCGGGAGGGATCGCCCACGATTTCAACAACCTGCTGACCGCGATCACAGGCTACTCCTCCCTGGCGCGGGACCGCCGGGACACCACCCCCGAGACCCGGGCGATGCTCGACGAGGTCCTCGCGGCCGCCAACCGGGCCACCGGCTTGACCCGCCAGCTCCTCGCCTTCTCCCGCAAGCAGCTCATCACGCCGCGGCCGGTGCAGCTCAACACGACGATCCAGGGCCTGGAGAAGCTGCTGACCCGGCTGCTCGGCGAGACGATCACGCTGCAGTGCCGGGTCGACCCGGACCTCGGCCAGTGCCTCGTCGATCCGGCCCAGATCGAGCAGGTGCTGCTCAACCTGACGGTCAACGCCCGGGACGCGCTGACCGAGGGTGGCACCATCCTCATCGAGACGCACAACGTCACGCTGGACGAGGGCTACGTCTCGGTCCATCCCGAGGTGACCCCCGGAGAGTACGTCCAGCTCTCGGTGAGCGACGACGGGGAGGGCATGAGCCGGGAGGTCAGCGCCCGCATCTTCGAGCCCTTCTTCACGACCAAGCCCGTCGGGCAGGGTACGGGCCTCGGCCTGTCCATGGTCTACGGTGCGGTGCGCCAGAACAAGGGCTCCATCGACGTCTACTCCGAGCCGGGCCACGGGACGACCTTCCGCATCTACCTGCCGCGCGTCGCGGCCGCCGTGCCCGAGCGCCTCCAACCCCGGCCCATGACCGTCGAGACGGACGGCACCGAGACGATCCTGCTCGTCGAGGACGAGGGCTACGTCCGCCAGTTCGCGTCCCGGGCCCTCACGGAGCACGGCTACACGGTCGTCGAGGCGCAGAATGGAGAAAAAGCCCTAGAAATCTTCGACAAGGGGGAGCAGAAGTTCGATCTCCTGCTCACCGACCTGATCCTACCCCGGATGAACGGCCGCCAGCTCGCGGACGAGCTGGTGCGACGGGGCCAGGACCTCCCGGTCCTCTTCTGCTCCGGCTACTCGGACCAGCTCCTCTCCGCGAGCTGGAAGCTCGACCCCGGCGTCGATTTCCTGAGCAAGCCCTACGATGCCCGCACGCTCCTGCTGCGGGTGCGCGGGATCCTCGACCGCCGCGCCGCCGCGCCGTCCCCCCTCACGACCGGCTGACAGCGGGATCGTCCCCGCCCACGGGAGTCGCGGTCTCACCCGCCCCTGGCTCGCCCGTCCCCGCCCCCGCCGGGGCCGGCGGCTCGAGCGCGGCCAGCCGCCGCTGCAGGTGTTCCTTCTCCGCGGCCTGCTCGGCCAGCATCCGCCGCAACTGGAGCTGCCGCTCGACGTAGGTCTCGACCTCCTGACGGTGGCGCGCGGCCCAGGCCTTGAAGTCCGCGATGGTCCGATCCCGGGCGGCCAGCTCGTCCGCGAGCTGCTGCAGCTTCTCCGTGAGATCGTCGCGCTGGTCGGCCAGCCGCTCCGTCTCGTCCTCCAACCGGGAGCGCTCGGCCTCGAGCCGCGCGAGCCGCGCCGCCAGCTCGGCGTCGGCTCCGGGAGACTCGCCCCCGGACCCCGCGGGCAGTGGCTGCTGCTCGCACGGCGGCGGCGTCGCCCGCAGCCGGGCCAGCTCCTGCTCCGCGACCTGGACGGCCTGCCGCAGCTCCTCCAGCTCCTGGCGGTGACGCGCGGCCGAGGTCACGCGCGCGGCCACCTGGCTCACCAGGGGACCGAGCGCCGGCAACCGCTGCACGAGCTCCAGGGAGCGAGACGCGAAGAGCCGGGCGTGGTCCCGGTGGACCGCGACGACCGACGGAGACAGGAGCTGTGCGAGCCGCGCGCGGACACCCTGCATGAAGACCTCCGACCAGCCGACCGCGGCAGGCGAGGCCCGGCGGCCAGGCCGCCGGCCGCCTCCCGGGCGGCGGGGGCTTCATCTTGCCGCAAACCGCGGCCGAGGGCCAGGGGGTGACGCACCTCAGCCCCGGAGGTGGCGGGCGAGGGTGTTGCGGCCGATGCCGAGCCGCCGAGCCGCCTCGCTGTGATTTCCGTCACAGGCCTCGACGGTCCGCTGCACGTGCTCCCGGATCACCTCCCGCAGGGGCGCGCCGGCCGGGTAGCCCGGCAGCACGGCCGCCGGGTCGGCGGGGCCGGGCAGCGCGAGCAGCTCCTCGCCCAGGGTCGGGCCCATGGCCAGGACCACCGCGCTCTCCACGCAGTGCTCGAGCTCCCGGACGTTGCCCGGCCAGGAGTAGCGGCTCAGGCGGTCGAGGGCCGCGGGGGTGAAGGCCTCGACCGGACGCCGGTGGCGCCGGGCGTAGTGATCGAGGAAGTGCTCCGCGAGGCGCCGGATGTCCGTCGAACCCCGTTCGGCCAGAGACGGCAGGACCAGCTCCACCACCCGCACCCGGTAGTAGAGGTCGCGGCGGAAGCTCCCGGCCGTGACCAGCTCCTCCAGGCTCACGTTGGTCGCGGCGATGACCCGCACGTCCAGGTGGAGGGTCTCCCGCCCGCCGAGCCGCTCGCAGCGCCGCTCCTGCAGGAAGCGCAGCAGCTTGCCCTGCAGGGGCAGGGGGAGCTCGCCGATCTCGTCGAGGAAGAGGGTGCCGCCCTGCGCCTGCTCGAACTTGCCGACGACCCGACGCTCCGCACCGGTGAACGCGCCCCGCTCGTGTCCGAACAGCTCGCTCTCGATGAGCCCGCTGGGCAGGGCCGTGCAGTCGACGTGCACCAGGGGCCGGGCCCGGCGAGCGCCGTTGTCGTGGATCGCCCGGGCGAACAGGGACTTGCCGGTGCCGCTGGCGCCCCGCAGGAGCACCGTGGCGTCGGTGCTCGCGGCGGCGAGGACCCGGGCATAGAGCTGGCCCATGACCGGCGACTCCCCGACGATGCCGTTGAACGGCCCGTCGACGAGCACCCCCCGCTGCCGATCACCCGTGGGCCGCAGGGAGGTCTGCGCGAGGGCCTCCGCGACCTGGCGGGCGAGCTCGACGACGCGCCGCTGGTGGGCCAGGGTGAAGCGTCCCTGCCGCCGGTCGAGGAGCTGGAGCACGCCCCGCACCTTGCCCGCGGCGTCGAGCACCGGCACGACGACCATGCTCCGAGTGCAGAACCCCGTGACGCGGTCGATCCCCGGGAAGAAGTGAGGGTCCGCCTGCGCATCGTGCAGCAAGGCCGGCTCGCCGGTGAGGGCGACGTGGCCGGCCACGCCCTGGCCGGGGGGGAGCCGGATCTCCCGGATCTCGGGGAGCTGGGCGACGCGACTGACGAGCTCGCCGGTGCGGGCATCGACGAGGTACAAGGTGCCCCGCTCCGCGTCCAGCTCCCGGGTGATCTGCGCGATCATCGCCTGCAGCAAGGTGTCGGTGGTCACCGGCCGGCCGAGGAGCCCGGCCACCGAGCGGAGCACGGAGGGTGCGGCGTCGGCCGCCGCGGGAGCCCGGGTCTGGCGGGAGTCGGCGGTCATGGCTGCTCAGCATAGGCCCGGGCGGCCGGACGAGCAAGCCGGGGGCCGAGCTGGACGCGCATCCCCTCCCGCGCCGCACGCGCCCCGGGGAACACCTGCCGGGCCTCCTGCTCGAGGGCCGCGACGGCCGCATCGGTGCGGCCGGGGTCGTGGTGCGTCAGGACGAGCCGCCGGACCCCCGCCCGCCGGGCGATCCCGACCAGTTGCGGCCAGCTCCCGTGGCCCCACCCGGTCTTCTGCGCGAGCTCCGCGGGGAGGTACTGGGCGTCCCCGATCAGCAGGTCGGCTCCCGCGGCCAGGGAGCCCAGCGGATCCTCCTCCGGGCTGGCGGTGGGCTCGTGGTCGCAGGCGTAGACCACGGACTGCCCCCGGGCGACCACCCGATACCCCAGGGCGCCCCCGGGGTGCCGCAGCTCCCCGACCAGCACGTCGAAGGGTCCCAGGGAGAGCCGCTGGCCCGGGAGGATCTCGTCGATGCGCAGGCTCGCCGGGACCGCGTCCAGCTCGACGGGGAAGGCCGGCCGCGCGCTCTGCCGACGCAGGGCCGCAGCCAGGCCACACGGGCCGATCACGCGCAGGGACGCACCGCGCACGTACAGCGGCGGGAAGAAGGGAAAGCCCTGGACGTGGTCCCAGTGGAGGTGGCTGACCAGCACGGTCGCCTGCGGCGCCCGCCCGCGCGGGGTCCCGGCGAGGAGGTGCAGCCCCGCGGCCCGCAGCCCCGTGCCCCCATCCAGGAGCAGCCGCGCCTCACCGAGGCCGACCTCGACGCAGCTCGTGTTGCCGCCGACCCGGCGGGTCTGCGGCCCGGGGACCGCGATGCTCCCGCGCACGCCCCAGAAGGTCACGGACAAAGTCTCGGGCATGGCCTCACCTCCCGCACGCCTCCGATGCAAGCGGCGATCCAGACGACTATCTCATTGATTCAAAAGAACTTTCTGCCTTTCCTGACCTCACCGGAGCGCGCCGTCCTGGCGCGCGGCGCCGGAACGGCGCGCCAGCCTGGCGCGCCCCGGGCCCGCCGGGTGCGCCCGGCGTGGCTGGGCGCGAGAGGCGGGATCGGGTATCCTGGTCCTGGGGAGTCGGACGCGGGAGCGGGAGGATGAACGAGCCACGGGAACCGGACGAGGAGCCAGTCGGCGAGGGACGGACCCCACCCCCGGAGGAGGAGCGGCGGGGGCTGCGGGAGATCGCCCGCCGGGCCTCCCTGCTGGGCGACGCGGAGCTCGAGGCCCAGTGCACGCTGGAGTTCTTCACCGCGGGCGGGCCCGGCGGCCAGCACCGCAACAAGACGGAGAGCGGCGTCCGCCTGCTGCACCACCCCACGGGGCTGCGCGCCGCGGCCACGGAGCGCCGCTCCCAGGCCCAGAACCGGGAGACCGCGCTCCGTCGCCTGCGCGCCAAGCTCGCCGCGGCGAGCACGGTCCGGCTGCCCCGCCGGCCGACGGTCCCGGGGCGTGGGGCCCGGGAGCGACGCCTGGCGGAGAAGCGGCGGCAGGGGGAGCGCAAGCAACTGCGGCGTCCTCCCGAGGACTGAGCCCACGGGCCGACCGGTCGCGACCCTTTCCCGGATTCCAGAAGGACTGAAACTCGCCACTGCACTTGCACTCCTCGCCCCCTCCAGGTATCAAGGAGCCAGACAGGGAGA
>JAVEVO010000057.1:0-40870 GCA_034005005.1 Myxococcota bacterium | reverse complement strand
CCTCGCCTTCGCCCACGCCCACCCCCACGCCCTCGCCCTCGCCCCCGCCTTCGCCCTCCCCGTCGCCCTCCCCTTCGCCCACGCCGTCGCCCTCACCCTCGCCCTCGCCTTCGCCCTCGCCCTCGCCCTCGCCCTCGCCCTCGCCCTCGCCCTCGCCCTCACCCTCGCCCTCGCCCACCCCCTCGCCCTCCCCCTCGCCTTCGCCCTCGCCATCGCCCTCTCCTTCGGTCCCTTCGCCCTCTCCATCGGTCCCTTCGCCCTCGCCTTCGGTCCCTTCGCCCTCGCCCTCGGTCCCTTCGCCCTCGCCCTCGGTCCCCTCGCCCTCGCCTTCGGTCCCTTCGCCTTCGCCTTCGTTCCCTTCGCCTTCGCCCTCTCCTTCGCCCTCGCCTTCGGGCAGGGTGCGGCTGACCTGGGTCGCGTCGCAGCCTCCCGCAGCCAGCGCGAGGAGGAGGAGGAGCAGCGGTCCCGCCCTGCGTGGTTCGTCGAGCTTCATCGTCCTCCTCCTGCAATCGTCGCCGGCAGCCTCGTCACCACCGGAAGGCCCCCTGCATCAGCAGGCCCATACCGTGGGCCGATGGTACGAAGGTGACCCCCGCAGCAGGGCCGCTTGCGCCTCCCATCCCCGCCCCCGCCCCCGGCTCGTCGGTGGGGCGGAGCAGCAGCCAGGCCGTGCCCGCAAGCGCCGCGACGCCCAGCCCGGCGCTGATCCCGCCGCCGGTCCGCAGCCCGGCGGCCTCGTCGTAGTGGTCCTGGGCCGCATCCAGCTCCGTCTGGGTGGTCGCCTTCTCCTCCTCCGCGCTGCCGGCGTCCTCCGCGTCCCCGGCCTGCCCGAAGAGGACGATCGCGGCCACGCCCGCGCCCACGGCGAGCAGCCCTAGCCCCCCCGCAGCCCAGAGGTCCCAGCGGCGCGGCTCCTCGGCCGCCTCGGCCACGGGCCTCACCGGCTCGCTGCCGGAAACGGTCCCGGGCAGCGGGGCCAGCACGGCCTCGATCGTCTCGTGCACGCCAGCCGTGATCGTCCGGGTCGTCTCGAAGGGCGTGAATCCCTCGCGTACGACCCGGATGGAGTGGCGGCCCGGCCGTAGCTGGTAGCCGTGCAGCGGGGCCAGGCCGATCGGCGCGCCGTCGACGCTCACCTTCGCTCCTTCGGCCGCGTCGACGCTGATCTCGCCGTCGCGGGGCAGCTCCTCCAGCGTCACCGCGACCTCGCGCGGTTTGCCCGGCTCCAACAGCACCTGCTGCTCGGCCTGCTCGTGGCCCTGCAGCTTCAGCCGCAAGGCGTACGCGCCGGGCGGCAGCCAGCCTTCCCAGGGGGTGGTCCGCGAGGCTCCGTCGTCCGGCTCGAGCTGCAGCAGTGCGCCGGGCGGCAGCGAGCCGACCTTCAGCCGGCCGTGGCTCGCGGCCAGCGCAACCTCCAGCCGAGCCGAGGCCGCCCGGGCGTCGCCTGCTCCGGAGCCGGCCGGCGCGGCCTGCAGGTACTCCTGGTAGCGCTGCCAGGCCTCGGGCTTGCGGTCGAGCTTCTCCAGCACCGTGCCCATGCCCAGCAGCACGACCGGCTGGAGGCAGAGCCTGTAGGCCAGCTCCAGCTCCTGGAGGGCCTCCTCCGGCTTCTTCGGAGCCAGGGTGTTCGCCTGCTCGTAGCGCTCCCTGGCGAGCTGGAGCGACCTGTCGTCGCAGCGGGCGCGTGGTCCGGCCGGCGCGGACGCGGCCGGCGCGGTCGGGGACGCAGGCACCGTCTGGGCCACGGCGGACGGCCCGGCCGCGACCAGGCCGAGCGCGAGGCCGACGGCGAGCAGGAAGGTCCCTGGCTGGAGCCGGCGTTTCCCGGGTCGAGAGGCGCCGGGGAACGCGCGCGACAAGAAAGCGAGAAGAGACGGCATGCTCCAAGCCCCGGATAGTGGTTTGCTAGATGTACCTGGTGTACCACCTGGCGACCTGGGCTGACAAGGGCAGGACTCCTTCCCGGCTCGCTGCATCCTCCGGTCCCGGGCCTGGTATCCCGTTGCGCTGGCGCTCGTGCTAGGCTGCCGCGCGGAAGGAGGCGCGAGATGAGCAGTGAGCTGCCCCTGCTGCAGCTAGCCACCGTCATCGCGGTGATCGTCGTGATCGCCGGCTGGCTGGCTGCGGCGGCGCTGACGGTGGTGTTCGTGCAGCGGCGGGTCGCGCGGCTGCTCGCGGGCGTCCCTCCGGCGGAGCGGGCGGCCCGCGGCAGCGACTTCGCCCTGCTGCTGTACGGGCTGAGCCTGATCTTCTGGCCGGCCGCGTTTTTGGTGGGGGCGATGCTGCTGCGGGACCCCCGGAGCGTGCGCCAGGGGCGGGTCTGCATCGTCCTGGGGCTGGTGGAGATCACCGGGGTGGTGCTGCTCACCTGCGCGGGGATGCTGCTGCTCGTGTTCTTCGCCCCGGGCACCCTGGGGCCCTGGCTGTCCCCCGGCACGTCGGCCGGGGTCGTCGCGGGGGAGGACGATCCGGGGGCTCCGGCCTTCGCGGCGCCCGCGGCCGAGGTTCCGCAGGCGGCCGGCGCGGACGCCGGCGCAGCAGGAGGTACGGCGATGGACGGGCAGCAGCGTCGCGTCGGCGAGGTCTTCTCCCTCGAGCTTCAGTCCCAGCGCAACCCTCCGTCCCCCGAGTTCGGGCACGCGTGGGGCGACGCGCAGGTCGCGGGCGACGCCCTGGTCTTCCTAGAGAAACGGGTCCTTTCGCCTCCCGCAGACGAGGATGGTGGGTACTTTCGTCATGTGTATCGCTTCCAGGCGGTCCGCCCCGGCCAGGCGACCATCACCATCCCCGATCCCCCCCAGGGTGCCTACCAGGTCTTGGTGACGGTGGTCCCGGGCTAATCCCTCCGCACCAGCCGGCTGCTCCTGGTGGGGCGCGGCTGCTCCAGGTGGATGGCGGCTGCTCCCGGTGGGTGGCGGCGGCCACGTGGAGCCCGGACCCGGACTGTCGGTCAGCCCTCCCGCCTCCTCTGCCGTCCCACCGACTGTAGGATTTCTCGCACAGCCGTAGAGCCGCAGCGCGACCGCGCTCGCTCCCGGCGAGATTGGCCGTCGAGTGCCTCCTGGCGGGCTCCCGGTGGGCTTCTGGCGGGCTCCTGGCCCGGGCGCGAGTCCGCGGGGAACGCAGCGGCGGCATGGCGCTTGCACCTTCGGGGAAACCGAGACGAGGCGAGACCCCGGCGCGGCGGCCCGGGCCGCGGAGGTCTCGGCCGCGTGTATGGGGCCTCGCTGCCGGGCGTGAATCTTGCCGGAGGGGAGAGATGAAACCGTGCCACGCTACGCACTCCTGGCTGGCTGCTCGTCACCCGGCTGCGATCCTGCTGGCGCTGTCGATTGTCTCGCCCGCGCCGGCCCTCGCCGCGCTGGTCACCGATCCCGCCCGGCTGCCCTTCCTCCCGGAGGTGCTGGACTTCGACGCCGCAGCCAGCGTGGACGGCTCCTTCCTGCAGACCCGGGACCTCCGCTACTTCGGCCTGCACTCCGGCCTGCGCTCCGACCTGTACCGGTTCCGCGCGGACGACCCGGCCGATCCGGCCGGCACCGGCAAGCAGAGCCAGTGGTACCTGGCCGGCGAGCTCTCCCTCGGCTTCGACTACACCCAGGCCGGCCTGCTGCCCAGCGCCGGCGGGGAGGTCTCCCGGGGCGGCGTCGACTTCGGCGGCGACCTCCTGGGCAGCGTCTTCCTGGGCGGGGCTGACACCGGGCTCGGCCCCGGACTGCGCGGCTCGTTCGAGGTCACGGGTGGCCCTGAGGCCGGGCCGCTGCTGCGGGGCAGCCTGTTCGCGGGGGCGACCCTGCTGCGCCGGAGTTACGGCGCCGCGCGCCGCAAGCGCTCGGAGGTCCTCGTGTTCGCCGGCCTCGGCGGCCTGGGCCACGCGATCCCCTGCTCCGGGAGCCGGTGCCCCGAGACGGAGTCCTCCGGTACCAGCGACGGGTACTACTCCTGGGATTCCGGCGACTCCGGGAGCGACTCCGGCGGCAGCGACTCCGGCAGCGACTCCGGCAGCGACTCCGGCAGCGACTCCGGCAGCGGCTCCGGCGACACCGGGGGAGGGGGCGGGGACGTCGGGGTGTGGGCCACCAGCCAGCGGGCGCTGCTGGCGAGCGCCGCCCCCGTGGAGGTCGACGGCTCCCGGGGGATCCTGGCGCCCAACCTGCTCCTCGGCCTCCACCAGCAGCTCGGAGAGCGGGTTGCGGCCGGGGCCCGGCTCGACCTGCGCGGCCTGCCAATCTCCGGGAGGCTCTACGACCTGGCCGCGGAGGCGTCCCTCCGGGTGCAGCTCTCCGCTGACCTCTCCCTGCTCCTCGCCGCCCGCTGGGAGCGTTCGGACGGCGGCGGCGCGCTCACCACCTACGTCGACGACCGCCCCATCAGCTACCGGGTGGGCTACGACGAGCTGCGGGGCCAGCTCGGGCTGTGCTGGGACCTGCACTGAGCCAGCCGAGGAGCAGGACAGCGGCCCCGAATCCAACCGTTTTTCGCTCGATTCCGCTTGCGGGACGGGAGGTTGGCGACGAAGCAGGAGCCGAGGGCCCGTGCAGTTGCTCGAGGTCCGCGCAGGTGCTCCGCCCCGAAGCTCCCGTGGCTCCCGTGGGCTCCCGCAGGCCACGGGCTTGACGGCAGCCCGGCCGTGGACTCACTCTACAAAAGGCCCATCCCGCTCGGGGTGGCCGCACCTGGAGGAGCGCGATGCCACTGCCACCCTGCGGTCTGTACCGGACCAGCGAGCCCATCGGCTCCGTCCCTGCCGGTCGGCTGGTCTACTTCCACAACCACGGGGATCCCGGCCCGGGGATCTACCTGCCCGAGCGCTGGGAGCACAACCGGGCCCGCTTCGCGCGGCGCGGCGTGACCCTCCCCGACGAGTCCCTGGCCCTGACGCTCGAGCCGCTGCCCGCCGAGGGGCTGTACCGGGTCACCGCGGACTTCACCTGCTGCGCAAAGAACTGCCGCACCTTCGGCGCCGAGCTCCTCGTCCAGCTCGGATACAACGGCGCGGGCCAGGCCATCCTCTTCGTGCCCCGCTTCACCCCCGAGGGCTTGCTCCTCCCCGAGCAGGGCACCCTCCTCGACGGAGACCGGCTGGGGAAGCTCGCGGCCTTGCGGGTCGAGGAGGAGGGGGAGCCGGGTCGCGACGAGCGAGTCGAGCGGGGCCTGCTGCTCCACTGACCTCGGCGGGCTGCGCGGATCCAGTATCTCGACCCAGGGGGCCTGATCAGTTGCTCGGGTGGGGGGTGCCGGCCGACAGGTCGGCGCATCGACGACCGGCGCGCAGG
Organism: Myxococcota bacterium; assembly: GCA_034005005.1. GTDB lineage: Bacteria > Myxococcota_A > JAVEVO01 > JAVEVO01 > JAVEVO01 > JAVEVO01. The sequence continues at coordinate 35,594 of JAVEVO010000057.1, read as the reverse complement.
CCGGTCGCCGCCAGATGCTCGACCGGTGTGGCCCCTCCCGGACCATGCCGGCCGACGCCGGCTCCGCCGCGTGGTGGGCCGCCTCTCAGCGCGCCTTGAAGCTGGCGTGCCAGTGGTCGCCCTCGTTGATCACCTGCTTGACGTTGGGCAGACCCTCGAGGATCGCCTTGGTGATCCCGCCGGGCGCGACGTCGATCGCGTGTCCGGTGAAGTGGTTGGAGATGTTGGCCATCTCGCCGTCGGGGATCTTCTGGAAGGTCTCCAGGAGCTTCTGCTCGATGCCGTCGGCCTTGCAGGCCGGGGTCCCCCAGTTCTGGTTGATCCAGGACTGGACGGCCTGGATGTCGGCCCGGCGGTAGGCCCAGAGGCAGCTCATCCAGTTCTTGTTCTTGACGATGTTGCCGGCCCAGGCCCGGGCCTCCACCGCGCGGCTGCGCTGCCCGCTGGTGATCCGCATCCCCGGGACCTTCTCCTGGAGCGCCACCGCACCCGCCAGCGCGACCGGCTGGAGGTTCCACTTGGCGAGGTCGCCCCCGCCGCCTCCGCCATCGCTCTTCTTCTTCTGGACCGGCGCCTTCTGCTGTCCAGTCTGCTTCTCCTGGGTCTTCCCCCCGCCCGCGGCGTCCTTCATCTCGAGGTACTCGCCGAAGGAGAAGGCTTCCTTCTGCTGGTAGAGGATCTTGTACCAGACGCCCTGCTCCAGCACGGGGACCTCGTCGCCCTTCTTCAGCATCCCCAGGTGGTGACCTTCCAGGCTGGGCTGCTCCCGCACCTTGAGGGTCGTCTTGGAGCGGGCGGTGCCGATGGGCTTCGCCGCCTTGGGGCCGGTCAGCTTCTTCACCCCCGCCCGGAGCTTCTCCTTGGCCCGGCCGGCCAGGCCGGAGGCCTTCTCGAGCAGGTCCCTCCCTCGCTGCTTCAGCGAGGAGCCCTCCTGCTCGCTCTTCTCCGAGTCGCCGCCCCCTCCCTCCTCATCCGGCGGCGGCGACGGCGTCCCCTCGGGAGGCTTGAAGCCCTCCTTGCGGCGGAAGCCCTGCCAGTAGTTGGACTGCCACCCCTTGTCGGTCCTGCTGAGGGTGTTGCTCATCAGCCCCGAGGTGTCGCCGGTCATGTTCTGATGGGCGACGACCATGCCGCCGTCGTTGGCGGCCTTGACGATCCCGACGTGACCCTTGGGCCCGGCCTTGGTGACCATCAGGTCTCCCGCCTGAGGACGGACGGGAGAGGGGAAGGTGTACAGCAACAATCCGTTGGTCCGGCTCTTGTCCAGGTACTGGTTGCCATTCCCAGGCCCGAGGTAGTGCCCCACCTTCTCGAGGTAGTAGCGGACGACGAACTCGGCGCACTGGTAGAACCCGCCCGAGGAACTGTTCTGGAGGTATGGGCCGGAGCCGGTAACTGCCATGCCGGGCACGTTCTGCTTCAGCTTCTGACTCCAGGCGCTGTCCTTGTTGCCCCATCCCGAGGGCCGGTTGAGGCGGACCTGGACGCCGTGGCAATCGGTGAGTTGCTTGCCCCAGCCCGTCTCGGGATCCTCGGGGAACTTGCCGGTGATCTTGGGCTTTTTCTTCCCCGGTTCGTCCTTCTTCGAGGCCGTGTCCGCCTTGCTCTCCTGCTTCTTCGTCTGCCCGCCGCCCGTGGCGCCCAGCCCACCTCCCGGTGCCCCACCCAGCCCGCTCCCGCCGCCGTGGGCGAGCTCGCCGGCTCCGCCGAGACCGCCACCGTGCGCGGCAGCGGTCGCCTTCTTTCCGCTGGCATCCTGGGACCGTACTGCTGTCTCGGCCATGTTGCGCCTCTACTGGGGCTTGCGGGGACGGCTGGCTCGCCGGCCGTTCCCGGTGCGACTCTTCGGCTTCGCGTTTTGGCCGACCACCTCGAGCTCTTCACGGATCAGCCGCCCGGTGGCCCGGCACTCCTGGACCCCGGCGCGGGCCAGACAGCCCATGTCGATGGCCCGGCCGCGGCTCAGGGCCTCGTACGCTCCCCGCACGACCGCGTTCTTGATGTGCCCGCCCGAGAGCTCGAAGGCCTCGCCGAGGGCCTCGAAGTCGAGGTCGTCGGCGCACTTGGCCTTCTTCGGGATCAGGGTCCGCCAGAGGCGGGCGCGGCTCGCGGCATCGGGGAAGGGGAAGCGCAGGCGGAAGAGGATCCGGCGTGCGGCCGCGGTGTCGAGGTTCTCCTCGAGGTTGGTGGTCAGCAGGATCACCCCGTCGAACCGCTCGATCTCCTGCAGCAGGTGATTGGTGGCCATGTTCGCGTAGCGATCCGACGCGGTCTTCACCTCCGTGCGCGACGACAGCAGCGAGTCGGCCTCGTCGAACAGGAGGATGGCCCGGGCGGCCTTGGCCTGCTGGAAGATGCGGGAGATCTGCTTCTCCGTCTCGCCGACCCACTTGGAGACCGTCTGGGGCAGCGAGACCTGGTAGAGGTCCTGTCCCAGGTCGGCCGCGAGGATCTCGGCGCAGAGGGTCTTGCCCGTCCCGGGCTCCCCCGAGAAGAGGCAGACGATGCCCGTGCCGTGGCCCAGCCGCTCCCGGAAGCCCCAGCGGTGCAGCAGATCGTACCGGTGGCGACAGGCCTGGAGGATCTCGGCCAGCACCCCCTGCTCCTCCGGTGGGAGCACCAGATCGTCGAGGGTGAGGGCCGTCCGGGGGAGCCGGGCGAGGTCCCCGGGATCACGACGGAGCTGGCCCAGGGCCAGGGGCTCGAGCTCCTCCCCGCCGGTTTCCTCCCGGGCCCTCGCCGCGCTCGTGGGGGGGCCGGCGACCGGCAGGAGCCGCAGCTCCAGCGCGGCGTGGCGGATCTGGGCCGGCGACAGCTCGAACTGGGCGGCCACCCGCTCCACGGCGCCTTCGGCCGGCGAGCGGCCGAGCTGCGCCAGGGCCGAGCGCCAGAGCCGGCCCCGCTGGGGCTCGTCGGGCGGATCCAGCACCACCTGGCGCAGCAGCTTGGCGCCGATCCCCGTCTCCACGGCCACCGGCCGGGTCGCGAGCACGAAGGTCAGCACAGGGACCTCGGCCAGGCACCGGCCCAGGGCGTGGAGCGTCGGGTGGCCTTCGGTCCAGGCCTGGGCGTGGTCGAACACGAGCCAGGCGTCGAAGAGCTGGGCGGCGGCGAACAGCTCCTGCACGGCCCAGACGCCGGTGCGGGGGTCGAGCGCGGTGAGGTAGGAGCCATCGACCTCGAAGAGCAGGGTGCCCTGGCGGCGCGCCAGGGCCCGGACGGTCGCGCTCTTGCCGCTCCCGTCCTCGCCGATCAGGGCGAGGGCCAGGGGGCGGGCCGGCTGCTGCTCGCGCCAGGACGCGAGCAGCGGCTGGAGTCCCTCGGCCGCCGGGGAGGGCACCCAGTCCGCCGCGGGGGAGGGGTGGACGACGCTGGCGAGCAGGGACAGGGCGCTCCCCAGGTCGATCCGCCCGGTGAGGAACGCGGCGACCCGCGGCGGGGCCAGCACCTGCTGGGCGAGGACCTGGGCGTGGGACTCGGGGTCGCGGGACCAGAGGTCCATGAGCCGGTGACGGCGCAGCGGCATCCCCGGGTCGAGGCAGGCCTGGGCCGCGAGCTGCAGCAACGTGTCCAGGTGCAGGAGGTCGAGGAGCTCGGCGAGGGAGCCGACCTGGCCCCGGGTGGTCAGCCGGAGCTGGGGGCGCAAGGCGAGGAGCAGGAGGTCACGCTCCAGCGGGCTCAGCCCGTACCGCTCCTGCAGGTCGATCAGGGGCAGGCGGACCCCCGCGGCGACGGCGTAGGCCTCGGCCGCGTCCACCCGGGCCTCGGCCGGGGCAGGGTCCGTACCCTCGGCGACGGCCTCGACCCGGGCGAGGCTGGCGTCGAGGTGCTCGGCCAGCAGGCCGGGCAGCTCGAGCTCTTCGGGGAGCGTGCGCAGGTCCGCTGACAAGATCCCCTGCCTCCCGTGGCCTCGTGCAGTCTGACTCGAACTATACCAGATTTCTGAAGGAGTTCCCAGGGATCATCCCCCCGAGCCCGGCCACCGCTGGGGCGCCCGCTGCGCCCGCCGGGGCGCGGGCGCGACGCGCGGGGCGCTGGCGTGTCCTCGACCACGCCACCGGACGGAGTGGAGTCCCGAGGACGCGGCGGCACGGGCGGAGGCTTGCGGGCTGGTCTCGGCGAGAGCGCCAGCAGAACGATCCGGCCCTGGGGGCCGGCTCATGGGCCGTACAGCTCCACGCAGCTCCCCGCGGGGGCGACGATGCGTGCGGGTCCACCGGCGAGCGCGGTCTGCAGGAAGGTGCCGAGCTGCGCCTGTAGGGCGCACACGGGGGACGACGACACGACCGGCGCCGCCAGGCGGCGGATGGGCGGGTAGGGGTGCTCGTAGTTGGAGGAGCAGAGCGCACTGTGCGCCTGCCCGTGGCAACTCGTGCTCCGGAAGAAGATCGCCGCGCTGGTGCGGCGGTCACCGAAGACCGCGTTGTCGGACACCCCACCGGCCGCGGCCGGCTCCCCGCCGAGGCTGGCCGCCCCGGGGACCGTCGGGTCGACCGTCCACTCGGGCCCCGCGGTGAGCACCGGCAGTCCCAGCGCCCGGGCGTAGGTGAGCTGCGTGGGCGGGTAGAGGGTCTCGTCCCAGCTATCGCCCGAGTGCAGCACCGGCGGCAGCCGGCCTCCCGGGCGGTGCCGCAGCAGGTAGGGAGCGTACGGCAGCGAGTCGCCGCGCTGGTGCAGCCACTGGTGCAGGCTGATCACCGGATCGCCGAGGCTGCGCTGCAGCAGCTCCTCGGCAGAGGTGTGCAGCCCGAGCACCGCGCGCACGATCTGCACGGCCAGCACCGCGTTCGACGGCGCCTGCAGCAGGTTCTCGGCCAGCATCGACCCCGAGCCGACGCTGCCGACGATCGCGGCCAGCCCGTCGTCCAGGGCCAGCAGGCTGGTGTGGAAGGAGGTGCCGAAGCTCAGGGATTCGTGGACGAGCCGTTGCGGATCGAAGGAGAGCCCCGGCCAGATCCCGGACCAGTCGGCCTCACGCACCGCGCGCAGCAAGGTCGCGGTGTCTGCGGCGATGGTCAGCAGGTTCGCCTCGATGACCAACGGGTCGGCGCCGCCGGTGATGGCATACAGGGGGCCGACGCTGTCCTCGGCGTTGCCCCGGTCGCCGATCCAGTCGGGAGTGAAGCCCGCCTCGCCCTCCCGGAGGCCCGTGAAGACGTTGAACCGGTCCCGGGTCGTCGGCACCAGCCGCGGCGGGTCGTGCAGCAGCGCGGTGTTCCGCCGGCCGCCATGGAAGACCATGTCCAGCGCCAGGGTGGCCAGCCCGATCCGGCAGTTGGCGTTGGCCCAGCCCACTGCGTCCGAGCGCAGGGAGCCGCCGCCGTGGGAGAAGACGGCCAGGGGCAGATCGGCGGGAGCCTCCGGTTGCCCGGCGCAGAGGAACAAGGTGAAGGGGGCGAGGGCCGTCAGCTCCGTCACGGGCCGCCCGTCGACGAGGCGCAGGGGGCTGTTCTCGACCTGGTCCCCGACGACGCGCTGGTTGAAGACCGGGACCGCCAGGGAGCCGTTGAGCACCGCACCGAGGCCGAAGTGGCCGGTGCCGCCGCGATAGGGGGTCCCACCGGGCAGCCGGCCCGCGTCTTCGCGATTCCAGTCCCACAGCCCCGGGTTGTGGCGGTAGGGGTCCAGGGGGACACCGAAGAGCGTGTCCAGCTCCGCGGCGAGGACCGGGGGGGCCTCGACTGGCTGGAGGGTCTGCGGATCCCAGCCCACCTGGCGGGTCGGCGGCTGCAGGGGGAACGTGGCGACCGCGTCGAAGAGCGCCCTGGCGTAGGGCAGGACCTCCTCGGTGGTGAAGACGCTCGCCACCAGCACTTGCTCGGATCGCGTGCCCCGCTGCGCGAGGGCCTCCCCCAGGGGCCGCAGCCGGGCGGCCAGGGCGGCCGATCCTGCTCCGGGCGCCTCTCCGGAGAGCAGGGTGGCGATCCCGGGGACCGGGGGCACGGGCTCTCCCGCGGTGGTGCGGAGCCCGGTGAGCAGCACGACCCCGTAGGTCGACCCGGGCAGCAGGGCGCTGCCCCGGGCCGGGACGACGCCGACCGCTTCGGCCGGCGCGCTGTAGAAGGCCTCCGCCGGCACCTCCTGCCCGGCCTCGGGGCCGCTCAGGGTCAGCAGCAAGGCCCGACCCGCCAGGGTCGCCTCGTCCACGGGCTTGGGGCAGAAGAACCAGATCGGGCCGGCGATGCCGAAGCCGGAGCGTGCGGCCGCATGGCGGGAGAAGGCCTGCAGCACCGGTCGGGCCGCGCGCCGGGAGAGCAGCGGGTCGTCCTCGAGCGGCTCGAGGCGGATCCGCCCCTCCTCGTCACGGTAGAGGTCGCTGGGGAAGGGACCGGCGGAGAGCGACTGCTCCGGGGAGGTGCCGAAGGCGAAGAATGGGACCAAGGTCCCCCCGCTGTCGCGGACGTCCGCTCCCTCCCCGCCATCCGCGAGGCCGCCATCGACCGCGGCATCGGCCACGCCCGCATCCTGTCCCTCCGCGGCGTCGTGGTTCGACGAGCCGCTGCAGGCCGCCAGGCAGCAGACGAGGCCCCCGCACAGCCCAGACCTCCAGCCGGCACGTGGTCGCATGGTTCCCCCCTCTGCCTGGTCGGTCCGGGGGCACCGGATCGGCCCCTGCTGACGCCAGCGACGATGCGTCCCCGGTTGCTGCTGCAGACGAGCAGTGTAGCACACCTCGGGAGGGCGCGGCCCGCCTCCGCCCCGGGGGCCCGGAGCATGCCCTCCGGGCGTCCCGGGCCGGCCGGTCCCCCGCAGGACCACGGCGGGACGGCGTGTCTGGCCGGTCCGGCGGTGTGACGAAAGTCTCAGCCCTCGTCCTCAGCCTCCAGCGCATCGGCCAGGGCGCCGAGGTGGGCGAACGCGCGGGTCACCCGGGGGTCGCCCTCGGGGGGCAGGGACCGGGTCTCGCCGCTGAGCACGAGCAGGGACGCGATGCCGGCCCGCCGGCCCATCTCCATGTCGGTGTACAGCCGGTCACCGACCATCGCGGTCTGCTCCCGGCCGATGCCGAAGCGCTGGCAGGCCATGTCCACGAGCAAGGTCTCGGGCTTGCCGATGACCGTCGGCGTGCGCCCGGTGGTCCCCTGCAGGAGCAGGATCATGGAGCCCGCGTCGGGGATGGGCCCGGCCGGGGTGGGGCAGACCAGGTCGCCATGGGTGGCGTAGTAGGGGAGGCCCGCCAGCAGCAGGCCCGCGGCCAGCTCGAGCTTGCGGTAGGTCAGGGTCTTGTCGAAGCCGAGCAGGACGAGATCCACGTCGGCCGGGCTGGCGGGCTCGGGGACCAGGGTGAAGCCCGCGCGCCGGACCTCCCGCTCGAGCGTGGGCGTGCCGAGCAGGAAGACCCGGGCCCCCGGGTGCCGGCCCTGCAGGTAGCTCGTGGTCGCATCCCCGGAGGTCATCACCTGGCGTGGCGTGACCGGCAGGCCGAGCCGGCCGAGCTTCTGCACGTAGTAGGCCGCATCCTGCGAGGAGTTGTTGGTCAAGAACAGGTACTCCCGGCCTCGAGCGGTGAGCAGGTCGAAGAAGCGGCGCGCCCCGGGGAGGAGCTGCTCCCCGAGGAACACCGTGCCGTCCTGGTCCACCAGGAAGAGCCGCAAGCCGGCGAGCGCGACGGGGTGGGCGGTGTCCATCGGCTCAGACCTCCAGCACCAGCCCCTCCTCGGGGCCGAGGTGCAAGCTGGTGGCGGACTCCTCGCCGACCGGGCGGTCCGGCTCGGTGGAGAAGAGCAGCCGGGCCCGCCCCGCACCGGCCTGGCTCAGGGCATAGCGGCGCCGCAAGCGACCGAGGTTGAGCACCACCAGCAGGCGCTGGCCCGGGACCTCCCGCCGGTAGGCCATGCCCCAGGAGCCCGCGCCCGGCAAGGCGGTGAAGCTGCCGAGCTGCAGGGCGGGGTGGGCCTTGCGCAGCCGGATCAGGGCCCGGTACAGGGCGAGCAGGGAGCCGGGGTCCCGCTGCTGGGCCTCCACGGTGATCTGCTGGGCGTCCGCGGGGAAGGGGAGCCAGGGCTCCGCGGTAGAGAAGCCGCCGCCCGGCTTCGCCTCCCACTGCATCGGCGTGCGCGCCACGTCCCGCCCCCCGTAGACCGGCCAGTAGCGCTTGCCCGGTGGGTCCACCAGGCGGTCCTTCGGCACGCGGTGGGAGCGCAGGCCGATCTCCTCGCCGTAGTACAGAAACGGTGTCCCCCGCAGGGTGAGCAGCATGGCCGCGGCGATGCGGGCACGCCGCTCGGCCCGGCCGAGGTGGCCGTAGCGGGTGATGTGGCGGGTCTGGTCGTGGTTGGAGAGCACCCAGACCGGCCAGGCCCCCGCGGGCAGCAGCCCCTCGCTCTGGGTGACGACCTTCATGAAGGAGCGGGCCGACCAGAGGCAGAACAGCAGCCGGAAGTTGAAGGCCAGGTGCAGCTCGTCGTTTCCGGTACCATAGTACTGGGCGACCCGCGCCGGATCGAAGAGGAAGGTCTCGCCGACGGCCATCCGGTCGCCCGGGTAGGAGTCGAGCAGCAGCCGCAGCTCTCGCAGCAGGCCGTGGACCTCCGGCTGGTCCATGTCGTGCTCGTGGCGCTGGCGGAGGAAGGGCACGACGTGGGGTCGGGTGGGGTTGTCCCGGAGCTGCTCGTCCTTGATCAGGTAGTGGATCGCGTCGATCCGGAAGCCGTCGATCCCCCGGTCGAGCCAGAAGCGCAGGGCGCCGAACATGGCCTCCTGGACGGCCGGGTTCCGCCAGTTCAGGTCGGGCTGCTCCTCGAGGAAGGAGTGCAGGTACCACTGGGAGGTCGCCGGTTCCCACCTCCAGGCGCTCCCCCCGAAGGCCGCGACCCAGTTGTTGGGCGGCCGCCCGGGGCCCCGGCCGTCCCGCCAGACGTACCAGTCCCGCTGCGGGCTCTCCCGGCTGCTGCGGGAGGCCGCGAACCACGGGTGCTGGTCCGAGGTGTGGTTCGGCACGAAGTCGAGCAGGACCTTGATCCCCCGCTGGTGGGCGCCCGCGATCAGGCAGTCCATGTCCTCGTTGGTGCCGAACAAGGGGTCGATCTTGGTGTAATCGGCGACGTCGTAGCCGAAATCCGCCATGGGCGAGACGAAGCACGGGCTGATCCACAGGCCGTCCACCCCGAGGGACTCCGGGGTGCCCGCGAGGTGGTCGAGGCGCTGCAGGATCCCCGGCAGGTCCCCGACCCCGTCGGCGTTGGCGTCCATGAAGCTGCGGGGGTAGATCTGGTAGAAGACGCCGGTCTTCCACCAGGGAGCGTCGGTAGGCATCTCGTGCTCCTCTGCTGTGCCGGCTGGGACCGAACTAGAAGCGCTGCCAGGTCCCGGGCGACAGCTCCGCGGCGCGGGCGAAGATCTCCGCCTCGTCGAGGGTCTGCAGCTCCCCGCCCTTCATCAGCACCCGGCCCTGGACGATGGTGGTGTCGACCTTGGCGTTGGCCAGGCCGAACATGAAGTGGCCGTAGTAGTTGCCCGCGTGGAACGGGGTGAAGGGCCGGTAGTCGACGATGGCGATGTCCGCGTAGCAGCCCGGCTCGAGCGCGCCCACGGGGTGGTCGAAGAAGCGCGAGGCGATCGCGGCGTTGTTCTTGGTCAGCATGTCGATGACGTCGACGAACGCGACCCGGGGGTCTTGCTGCACGTGGCGGTGGATCAGGTTGGCCACCCGCACCTCGTCGAACATGTTCGAGGTCATGCCGTCCGTGCCCAGGCCCACCCGGATCCCCTGGGCGAGCATGCCGAGGGCGTCCGCACAGCCGACCGCGTTGTTCATGTTGCTCTGGGGGTTGTGCACCACCGAGGTGTCGGTGGCCAGCAGCAGCTCCCGCTCCGCGGCGTCGACGTGGATGCAGTGGATGGCCAGGCTCTTGGGCCCGAGCAGGCCGTGGTCGTGGAAGCGCTGCAGCACCCGCTTCCCGTACTTGCGGAGCGAGTCCTCCTGATCGGCCCGATCCTCGGCGACGTGGACGTGGAAGCCGGTGTCGAGGTCCGCGACCGAGGCGAACGCAGCCTCGAGGGTCTCGGCCGAGAGGGTCATGGAGGCGTGCAGCCCGAACAGCCCGGAGACGAGGGGGTTGGGGTTGCGCTGCAGCTCCCGCAGGAACTCGGCGTTCTCGGCGATCCCCGCCTGGGTCTCCTCCGGGCCGTTTCTGTCCGTCAGCTCGTAGCAGAGGCAGGACCGCAGCCCGGCGCCGCTGGTCGCCTCGGCGATGGTCCGCAGGCTGCCCCGCAAGGCGTTGGGGCTGGCGTGGTGGTCGACGATGGTCGTGCAGCCGCTCTTGATGCAGCGCAGCACGGGGATCAGCGCGCTGTAGCGCACGTCCTCCAGGGACAGGGCCCGGTCGAGCTTCCACCACAGCTTCTCGAGGATCTCGACGAAGTTGGCCGCGGGCTCGCAGGCCAGACCGCAGGCGAAGGTGCTGTAGAGGTGGTGGTGGACGTTGATCAGCCCCGGCATGACGGTCATGCCCCGGGCGTCGAGGGTCGGGACGCCGGGATGGCGGGCGAGCAGGTCCGCGCTCGAACCGACCTCGACGATCAGGCCGTCCTCGATGAGCACGGCCCCGTCGTCGAGGAGCTGGCGGCTCTGGCCCAGGGTGATGACGCGTCCATTGTGAATCAGCATGCTCTCCACGGCCTACCTCCCAGGGTACACACCCCCCACCAGAATGGCTGGCGGCAATGTAGCAGAGGATCCCCCGGAGAAGAACCCCTCACCGCATCGCTCCCGCGGTCCGCCGAGCGGGCGGCGGACCGCTTGGCCTGCGGCCCGAGACCGGCTACACTCGGGGGACTTCCGTGGCAGCGAGGTGTTGGTCGTGACCTGTCCCGTGTCGTCTTCCGTGCCCGTGGCGTGCGTTCTGCTCGGTCGGCCCGCGCCGGCCCTCGGCCCGGCCGGCTCCGGGCGTCGGCTCCCCCGCGGCGTGGCGCTGCTCGGGCTCTTGCTGGGCGGCGCCGCGCTGCTCGGCGGCTGCGCGGACCGCGAGCGCCCGGAGGTGCCCGACTTCGGGCGAGGTGAGGAGGGAGAGGGCGAAGGGGAGGGGGTGCCCTCCGATCTGGGCGGGGGGGAGCGCGACCTCGGCGACGCGGGACCCCGTCCCGACCTCGGGGGACCCGATGGCGGCCTCGCCGGCTACCGGGAGCCCTGCCTGCAGAACGGCGACTGCGAGAGCGGCTGGTGTGTCCCCTACCTCCAGGGCCACGTCTGCACCCAGGCCTGCGACAAGGAGTGCGAGGAGGGCTGGTTCTGCCGCATCGTCGGCAACATGGGCAGCGACGTCGTGTCCATCTGCATGCCGCCCGGCGATCTCCTCTGCGCGCCCTGCACCTCCCCGGCGGACTGCGACGGCGGCTTCTGCCTACCCCTGGACCCGCGTGACGGCCGCTCCTATTGCCTGCAGGCCTGCACCGCCGGGGCCTGCCGGGCGGGGTTCGTCTGCGACGAGCTCGTGCTGCAGGAGGAGAGCCTCGGCGAGCTCTGCTTGCCCGTCTCGGGGACCTGCTCCTGCACCGAGCAGAACGAGGGGCTGGACCGCCTCTGCACCGTCGGCAACGAGCTCGGGACCTGCCTCGGCCGGGAGGTCTGCCAGGCGGCCGAGGGCTGGGTCGGCTGCACCGCCCGTACGCCCGTGCCCGAGCTCTGCAACCTCGTCGACGACGACTGCAACGGCCTGGTCGACGACGTGACCGGCCTCGGCGAGCCCTGCACCCGGGACCTGCCCGGCGACGGCGGGGTCCTCTCGTGTCCTGGTACTTTCGCCTGTGTGGCCGACGAGCTCGAGCCCCGGTGCCTCGCCCGTGATCCGGCCCCCGAGTCCTGCAACGGGCTCGACGACGACTGCGACGGGGAGGTGGACGAGGACTTCCCCGAGCTGGGGACCACCTGCAGCAGCGGCGTCGGCGGCTGCCGGCGCTTCGGCTTCGTCACCTGCGACGCGCTGACCGGCGCCCCGCACTGCAGCGCCGCGGCCGGCGAGCCGGGCGAGGAGCGGTGCGACGGCCTCGACAACGACTGCGACGAGAGCACGGACGAGGGGTTCGCCGACCTGGGTCGGGCCTGCACGGTGGGTGAGGGCGCCTGCTTCCGCCAGGGCGTGCTGCGCTGCAGCCTCGATGGCACGAAGGTCGAGTGCAGCGTCGGCGCCGGCGCGCCCCGCGCCGAGGTGTGCGACGGGCTCGACAACGACTGCGACGGGGAGGTGGACGAGGACTTTCCCGAGCTCTGGGAGCCCTGCCGCCTCGGCGAGGGCACCTGCCAGAGCCATGGCTTCTTCCAGTGCGCGGCCGACGGTCTGACCACGGAGTGCAACGCCACGCCCATCGAGCCGCACGCGGAGCGCTGCGACGGGCTCGACAACGACTGCGACGGGGAGGTGGACGAGGACTTCGCCGGGCTCTTGCGGCCGTGCGTCGCGGGCCACGGGATCTGCGCCCGCTCGGGGGTGCTGCTCTGCACCGCGGACGGCACGGGGGTCCAGTGCAACGCGACGCCGGGTGAGCCGGGCGTGGAGATCTGCGACGGGCTCGACAACGACTGCGACGAGCAGATCGACGAGGGGTACCCCGGGCTGGGCGGCTCTTGCTTCAAGGGGATCGGCGAGTGCCAGCGGCCGGGCGTGGTGGAGTGCGCGGACAACGGCCTGACCACCCAGTGCCGGGCGCAGGAGGGCGAGCCGGGAGTCGAGGTCTGCGATCTGCTCGACAACGACTGCAACGGCCGGGTGGACGACGGCTGGCTCAACAACGGCCGCTACGATCAGGACCAGGCCTGTGGCAACTGCTTCACCGACTGCACGCGCATCTACCAGCGCGCCAACGCCTACGGACGCTGCGCGCTGGACGCGGGCGAGCCCACCTGCGTCATGCGCTGCTGCCGGGCCGGGGACGACGCGGCCGGCTGCGACGCGCAGGCCGGGCTGCTGGACGCGTTCGACCTCAACCTCGTCCCCGGCGACGGCTGCGAGTTTTTGCTCGACCCGACCGCGATCTACGTCTCGGCGAGCGACCCGCTGGCCGACGACACGGCGGGCTGCGGGCACGGGCCATCTGCCACGGGCGAGGGCCGCCGGCCCTGCCTGACCATCCGCCAGGGGCTCGCCGAGGCGAAGCGCCTGGGGCGCGTCCGGGTCCTGGTCGCGGATGGGCTCTACGAGGAGCTGGTGCACCTGCAGGACGGCATCAGCCTGCTGGGCGGCTACCGCTCCGACACCTGGGAGCGGCACCTCGCGGCCACGGGCACCATCCTGCGCGGGAGCGACCCCGGGGTCCACGAGCGGGCCCTGGTGGCCGAGGGGATCACGTCTCCCACCCTGGTCGAGGGGTTCATCCTGTACGGGCCGGCCGCCACCGCCTCCGGGGGCAACTCCTACGTGGCCTACGTCCGCGACTGCACCGCGGCCCTGGAGCTGCGCAGCAACATCTTCTACGCGGGCAGCGGGGGCCCCGGCCTCGGCCAGCCCGCGGCCGAGCGCGGCCTCGACGGGGTCGCCGGGCAGGGGCGGCCGGCCGGCACCACCACCTCCACCTCCCCCAACCTGCCCATCCCCGACTGGAGCGCCGCGGGGGTCAGCAGCACCCTGCAGGTCGCGGCCGGCTGCCCCATCGCCTTCATGACGGTCCAGTTGAAGGTCGAGCACTCCTACGTCGAGGACCTGATCGTCACCCTGACCTCGCCCGCTGGTACGATCGTCACGCTGCACAACCGCGGCAGCCTGGGGACGGACCTCGACGGCAGCTTCAACCTCTCCCTGCCGGTCAGCGGTCCGGGGAGCCTCGCCGCGTTCGCCGGCCAGAGCTCGACCGGGCGCTGGACGCTGAACGTCGCGGACCGGGCCTTCCTCGACTCGGGCACGCTGAAATCCTGGGGGATGACCTTCAGTTGCAGCGGGGTGCCCTACGACGCGCACCTCGCGGACGACGCCACCCCCTGCGACGCCACGGACGACCGCCAGTACGCCAACGGCGGCCACCAGGCCTGCGGCGGCCTCGACGTCAGCGGCGGAGCCGGCGGCGGCAACCGCTGCCAGCCCCGGGCGTCCCAGGAGTACAGCGGGCTCGACGGGGCGGCCGGCAAGGCCGCGGCCGGCGGTGGCGCGGCGGGTGGTGGCGGCGATGCCGGGGACGACGGCGAGATGCGGATCTCCGACACGACCTCGGTCTGCACCCTGCCGCCCAACCCCATGACCGGCGCGTCGGGGGGCAACGGCGCGCCGGGGGCGCCCGGCGAGGCCGGGAGCGGCTGCGGCGATCCCCTCGGCCGGGTGGTGGACGGTCACTGGGTCGGGGGCGAGGCCGCGTCCGGCGCCGCGGGCAAGCCGGGCGGCGGCGGCGGCGGCGGCGGCGCGGGCGGCGGTGGCCAGTGCAGCTCCGGGGTCGCCTGCAGCTTCCGTGACCGGCTCGGGGCCCACGGCGGCGGCGGCGGCTCGGGCGGCTGCGGCGGGACCGGCGGCTCTGCGGGCGGCAGCGGCGGGGCCAGCTTCGCCCTCTTCGTCCTCGGCGGCGAGGCGCCGCGCTTCACCGACAACACCCTCTTCCTCGGGATCGGCGGGGATGGCGGCGGCGGCGGCAACGGCGGCGTCGGCGGCAACGGCGGCCACGGTGCGGAGGGCGGACGCTGCAGCGGCACCTGCTGGTGCTACCAGGTCGGCGGCAAGGGCGGCGAGGGCGGCGAGGGTGGCCATGGCGGTGGCGGCGGCGGCGGCTGCGGCGGCGGCGCGTTCGGCGTCTTCACCGCCGACCTGGCCACCCCGGCCGACCTCTGCGCGCCGGAGCTCGCCAACACGGTCAGCGGTGGTGTCGGCGGCGCGCCCGGCGCGGCCGGGATCTCCCTGGGGCGCAGCGGCGCACCCGGCCTCCCTGGTCTGGTGCGGGCCTGCGTCGGTCGCTGAGCCGGCTCCGGGGGGCGTCCGGGCCGCCCCCGCCCTCGTCCCCGGGCACGTCCGCGACGCGTCCCCGGGCTGAGCATCGACTGGCAGCGGGCCGCATCGAGGCCCGCGGGTAGGCTACGGCATGGCGAGCACTGCGTCCGCCCCTCCCTCGGCCGATCCTCGTCGCCCCCCTGCGGACACGGGCTTCGTGCGCGGGCTCGGGCTGTTCTCCGCCACCAACCTGGTGGCCGGGGCCATGATCGGCTCGGGCATCTTCATCGTCTCCCAGGACATCGTCGCCAAGCTCGGCTCGCCCGGCTGGCTCTTGCTCGCCTGGGTCGTCACCGGGCTGCTCACCGTCGCCGGGGCCCTCTGCTACGGCGAGCTGGCCGCGATGATGCCTCAGGCCGGCGGGCAGTACGTCTTCTTGCGGGAGGCCTACTCGCCCCTGACGGGCTTCCTCTACGGCTGGACCCTCTTCACGGTGATCCAGTCGGGCTCCATTGCCGCGGTCGGCGTCGCCTTCGCGAAGTACCTGGGGGTCCTCTTCCCGGCGGTCTCCACCACGCACTACCTGGTCTACCTGGGCTCGTTCTCCCTCGGGGGCAGCGAGATCCCCCTCGGCCTCAGCACGGCCCAGCTCGTGGCCATCGTCGTCATCGCCCTGCTCACCGCGAACAACTGCATCCACCTCGGCGCGGGCAAGCTGGTGCAGAACCTGTTCACCGCGACCAAGGTCCTCTCCCTGCTGGCCCTGATCGCCATCGGGCTTTTCTGCGGCCAGCCCGACTCCGCCCTCGCCCGGCCCACGGGCGGCTTCTTCGCGGCCAGCACCGGCGGCCAACCCCTCGCCGGCCTCGAGCTCTTCGCGCTCTTCTGGGTGGCCCTGGTCGGCTCCATGTTCGCGGCCGACGCCTGGAACAACGTCACCTTCGTCGCGGCCGAGGTGCAGCAGCCCCAGCGGAACATCCCCCGCTCGCTGATCCTCGGCGCGGGCGGCGTGATGGTGCTGTACCTGCTGGTGAACGTCGCCTACCTGAACCTGCTGCCGCTGGCGGGCATCGTCGAGGCCCCGGAGCAGCGGGTCGCGGCCGCCGCGGTGTCCCGGGCCGTGCCCTGGGGCGGCCTCGCGGTCTCCCTCGCGGTCATGATCTCCACCTTCGGCTGCCTGAACGGGATGATCCTCTCCGGCCCCCGCCTCTACTGGGCCATGGCCAGAGACGGCCTGTTCTTCGCGGTGGCCGGGCGGCTCGGATCGCGCAGTCGCGTGCCCGTGGCCGGGCTGGTGCTGCAGGGGGTCTGGTCGGCCGTGCTGGCCCTCTCGGGGACCTACAACGACCTGCTGGACTACGTGATCTTCGCCAGCCTGCTGTTCTATGCGCTCACGGTCCTCGGCCTGTTCATCCTCCGCCGGCGTCTCCCCGACCAGCCCCGGCCGTACCGGGTCAACGGCTATCCCTGGCTGCCCGCGGGCTATGTCCTGGCGACCGTGACGATGATGGGCGTGCTTTTGGTCTACAAGCCCCTGTACACCTGGCCGGGCCTCGGGCTGGTGGCCCTCGGGGTGCCGATCTACGGGATCTGGCGGTGGCTGGGCAGGAGGGCGGCGCGCTGAGCCGCCGCGGCCGGTCCCGCCCCGCGACCCCCTCCCACGGGACCGGGGCTCCTCCTGCCGATCATGACTTTCGGGCTAGTACACTGAACTTTCGTCCGTATGTGAAGTAGATGACCAGCCCGATGGCCATCCAGCCGACCAGCCGCAGCCAGGTGTCCAGCGGGAGCCCGATCATCAGGTACAGGCAGAAGACGATGCCCAGGATCGGGACCAGGGGGACCAGGGGCGTGCGGAAGGGGCGGTGGAGCTCCGGCCGGCGGCGACGCAGGAGGATCACCGCCGCGCAGACGATGACGAAGGCCGACAGGGTGCCGATGGAGACCAGCTCGCCGAGCAGGCCGATGGGCGCCAGGGCGGCCACCGTGGCGACGACGAGGCCCGTGAGCAGGGAGCTCTTGTAGGGGGTACGGAAGCGCGGGTGCAACTGCGCGAAGGCCCGGGGGAGCAGCCCGTCCCGGGCCATGCTGAAGAAGATGCGCGGCTGGCCGAGCAGCAGCACCAGGATCACCGACGTCAGCCCGGCGATGGCCCCCAGCTTGACGACCTTGGCGAGCCAGCCGATGCCCATCGCGTCGATGGCCACCGCGATGGGGTCCGGCACGCTGAGCCGGGTGTACGAGACGACGCCGGTGATCACCAGGGCGACCAGGATGTACAGCACCGTGCAGACCACCAGGGAGACGAGGATGCCGATGGGCATGTCGCGCTGCGGGTTCTTCGCCTCCTGGGCCGCGGTCGAGACCGCGTCGAAGCCGATGTAGGCGAAGAAGATCACCCCGGCCCCGCGAGCGACCCCCGAGAGCCCGAAGTGGCCGAATTCACCAGTGTTCGGCGGGATGAACGGGACCCAGTTGCTGCTCTTGACGAAGGCGAAGCCCACCCCGATGACCGTGAGGACGACGGCCAGCTTGAGCACGACGATCAGGGCGTTGACCGAGGCCGACTCGCGGATGCCGATGACGAGGATGACGGTGACCAGCAGCACGATCAAGGCGGCCGGCAGGTTGAACAGGGCGGTCGCGTGCGCCAGCTCACCCAGGCCGAGCCCGGCCCCGGTCAGCTCCGCACCGACGGAGGACAGGGAGTGCCAGCCCTCGGGCAGGTGCAGGCCCGTCCTGGTCAGCAGCTCCTGGGGCACGAACACGAGCTCGGTGCCGGGCGCGGCCACCAGGGCCGGCGGCACGTGCAGGCCGAAGGAGCGCAGGAAGCTGACCACGTAGCCGGACCAGCCCACGGCCACGGTGGCCGCACCCATGGCATACTCGAGCACCAGGTCCCAGCCGATGAACCAGGCGAAGAACTCGCCGAGGGTGGCGTAGGAGTAGGTGTAGGCCGAGCCGGCGATGGGGATCATCGAGGCGAACTCGGCGTAGCACAGGCCTGCGAACAGGCAGGCGGTGGCCGCCAGCACGAAGGACAGCACGATGGCCGGCCCGGCGTACTGGGCCGCGGCCTGGCCGGTGAGGACGAAGATCCCCGCGCCGATGATCCCGCCGATGCCGATCGCGGTCAGGTTGACCGGCCCGAGGGCCCGACGCATCCCTTGCTCCCCCGTCGCCTCCTGCTGGAGGTCCTCGATCCTCTTCCTGCGGAACAGCCAGTGCATCGTCACCCCCTCGGTTTCCCGGTAACGGTCTCCGTCCCCGGCGACCGGTCGGTCCTGCTGACTCGTGGAGCTGGCAGGATCCACCAAGACGAGGCGGAGGGCAACCGGAACCGCGTGACGAGGGGCGGGGAGTTCGTGAGCCGGGGCCGGCTCGGGGCCGGGCCGGGACGTCTCGGCTCAGGCGAGCTGGCTCAGCAGGGTGCCCGTCGTCAGCGCGTCCGGGGGCCGGGTCGCGGGATCCTTGGCGAGCAGCCGGAAGATCAGCTCCTCCAGCCGGGGAGGGATCGGCTGGGGGAGATCGAGGGTCGCGAAGCGGGGTGGGGGGGCGGTCGCCTGCTGCAGGAGCAAGGCCGCCTTGTTCGTGCCGCCGAAGGGGAGCCGGCCCGAGACCATCCGGTACAAGAGCACGCCGAGCGCGTAGAGGTCGGCCCGGTGATCCACGGGATCGCCGCGCGCCGCCTCGGGCGCGAGGTACTCCGGCGTGCCGAAGCAGGTCCCCGGGCTCGACAGGGCGACCTCGCCCGGTCCCGGGAGCAACGATTTCGCCAGGCCGAAGTCGAGGATCTTCACCCGGTCGAGGAAGCCGGGATCCTCGACGAGGAAGATGTTCTCGGGCTTGATGTCCCGGTGGACCAGCCCGAGTTGGTGCGCCTCGGCGAGGCCCGCGCAGAGCTGGAGCGCGATCCGCAAGGCGCGGGGCACGTCGAGCCAGCGGTGAGCGCTCAGCAGGTCGAACAGGTCGATGCCGACGAGCAGCTCCATCGCGAGGTACAGGCAGCCGTCGCCGGCCTGGCCGAAATCGAGCACCATCACGCAGCTCGGGTGGTGGAGCTGGCTCGCCAGGCGGGCCTCCCGCTCGAAGCGGAGCACGGACTGCTCCCGGTCGGAGAGCTCCCGGCGGAGGATCTTCAGGGCCACGGGCCGGCCCAGGGTCAGGTGCTCCGCCTGGTAGACCGTGCCCATGCCCCCTTGCCCGAGCCGCTCGCGGATCAGGTAGCTGTCCGCGATCACCGTCCCGACGCGGCCGTCCGGGGTGTCGGCCATGGGGCGGACCGTCCGCTCGGGGGGGAGAGCGCCGAGCAGCGGGCTGGGCAGGGGGGTGGCGGCGCGCAGGGACACCTCGAGCAAGGCCACCCCGTGCTCGGGGCAGTAGCGTAGCCCGTGGAAGTGACGGCGACAGCGAGGACAGACCAGCATGCTCCCTCCCCGTCCTCGGTGGCCTTCGCGGCTATAGCGAAGAGCTTACTCCTTCACTCCGGCTGCCCGCAACGCCAAGAACACGTTCTCCGTGGAGAGCGGCAGGCTCCGGATGCGGACGCCGGTCGCCTCGTGCACCGCGTTGGCGATGGCCGCAGGCGTCGGGATCATGGTGTGCTCGCCGATCCCCCGGGCGCCGAAGGGGCCATCCTCCTGGGGAGTCTCGACGAACAGGCCGACGGTCTGCTGCGGGATGTCGCGCACCGTGGCGATCTTGTAGTCGGTGAGGCTCGGGTTGAGCGTCCGCCCCGTCCCGTCGAGCACGAGCTCCTCGAGCACTCCGGCGGACAGGCCCTGGACGACGCCACCGTAGAGCTGCCCGAGCGCGGTGCCGCGGTTGATCACCTGCCCCGCGTCGTAGGCCGCGGCGACCTTCAGGATCGTCAGCTCGCCCGTGCCGACGTCGACCTCGACCTCGACCGCCTGGGCGCCGAGGGTCCAGCTCGCCACGGGCTTGGGCGACTGCCCGGTCTCCGGATCGAGGTGGATGATGTCCTGGGGCACGAAGGTCGAGCAGGAGCTGACGATCCCGCCGATGACGGTCCCGTCGGGCCGGGCGTAGCCGTGGACGAACCGCTCCAGGGGCAGGGCCTTGCGGTTGCGCTGGTCGACCACCAGGCGTCCGTCGACCGCGATCTCGTCCGGTGCGACGTCGAAGACCTGGCTGGCGATGGTCTGGATCTGCGTGAGGCAGTCACGGGCCGCGGCCCGCACCGCGTTGCCGTCGGACCAGGTGATCCGGGAGGCGACGGTCTGCCACTCGTAGGGTGAGTAGTCGGTGTCCGGCAGCCCCATGACCTTGACCTGGTCCATGCCGATGCCGAGGGTCTCGGCCGCGATCTGGGCCAGCACGGTGCCGACGCCCTGACCGATCTCCATGCCGGAGAACAGCAAGAAGCAGGTGCCGTCCTCGTTGAAGCGGATCGTGGCGCCGGACCCGGCGTTGTTGGGCATCGCCGGCGCCTTGACCGCGCAGGCGATCCCCTTGGCCCGCCGCCGGCCCGGCAGCAGCGGCCGCGTGTCCTGCGCCGGCGGGTCGTGCCAGCCGATCTCCGCGGCGACGGCCTCGAGGCACAGGTCGAGGCGCCCGGTCCCCGCGGTCACGACCTGGCCGGTGGTGGTGGTGCTGCCCGCGCGCCAGCCGTTGAGCAGGCGGAACTGGAGCGGATCGAGCCCCGCGGCGCGGGCGCAGAGGTCCATCTGCTGCTCGACGGCCCAGTGGATCTCCTGCATCCCGAAGCCGCGGTAGGCCGAGCCCACGGGACGGTTGGTGTAGATCCCGAGGCTGTCGCCGTGGAGATTGGGGATGTCGTAGGCCCCGGCCAGGGTGTAGCCCGAGGCTCGGACGATGTTGACCCCGTACCCCGCGTACGCGCCGCAGTCCCAGAGGTACTCGATCTCCTCGGCGAGGATCCGTCCGGACTGGTCGAGGCCGGTCTTGATGTGCGCACGCAGCCCCTGGCGGACGACGATGGCGTAGGTCTCCTCCTCGCGGGACGCGATGAGCTTCACCGGGCGGCCGCCCGTGCGGGTAGCCAGGGCGACGGCGATGGGCTCGAGGTTGATCCCCGCCTTGCAGCCGAAGCCACCGCCCACGTAGGGCGCGATCACGCGGATGTCCTGGAGCTTCGTGCCGAAGCAGTTGGCGAGCAGGGACCGCACGGTGAAGGGGGACTGGGCCGACGACCAGACGGTGATCCGGCCGGCGGGGTCCTGCCGGGCGATTACGCCGTGGGTCTCCAGGGGGACGTGCTGCACCTGGGGGACCCGGAAGCGGTTCTCGATGACGTGGACCGCCTGGGCCATGGCCGCGGCCGTGTCCCCCTTGCGCACCTTGAAGTGGTTGGCGACGTTGGAGTTGGCCCGGGGGTGGATGTAGCCGGCGTGCGGGTAGTCGCCGATCCCGGGGTGGATCAGGGGGGCGTCCGGGCGGGCCGCCTCCTCGACGTCGAGCAAGGCGGGCAGGTCCTCGTACTCGACCTCGATGAGCCTCAGGGCCTGCTCGGCCGCCTCGGCAGTGGTCGCGGCCACGGCCGCCACGGGCTCGCCGACGTAGCGCACGCGCTCCAGGGCGAAGATCGTCTGGTCGACCATGTAGATGCCGACGTGGAAGGGGAAGTCGGGACCGGTGATCACCGCCCGCACCCCCGGCACCTCCCGGGCGCGCCGGGTGTCCAGGCGGCGGATGAGCGCGTGGGCCTTGGGGCTGCGCAGCACCCGGGCGACGAGGGTCCCCGGCAGGACGAGGTCCTCGATGTAGCGCGCCGCGCCGGTCACCTTCTCCAGCGCGTCCACCCGGGCCACGTCCTGCCCGATGAGGCGATGGGCCATCTCCAGCTCTCCTTCCCGCAAGGCGGGCCTCTTCGTGCTCCCGGCCGGTGGGGCCGGGAGGCGGGCGTCAGGTGGTCCGGCTGTCGGCCACGTCGCGGATCGCGGCGAGGATCTGGGTGTAGCCGGTGCAACGGCAGAGGTTGCCCTCGAGCGCCGTGAGGATCTCCTCGTCGCTCGGGTGGGGGCTGCGCTGCAGCAGGGCCGTGGCCGACAGCAGCATGCCGGGGGTGCAGAAGCCGCACTGCACCCCGTGGTGGCGGATGAACGCCTCCTGCAGGGGGTGCAGCCGGCCGGACGGCGCCAGCCCCTCGACGGTGGTGATCTCCCGGCCGTCCGCCTCGACCGCGAGCATCAGGCAACTGTTCACCGGCTCGCCGTCGAGCAGCACGACGCAGGTCCCGCACTCCCCCTCGCCGCAGCCCCGCTTGACCCCGGTGAGCTGCAGGTCCTCCCGCAAGAACGCGAGCAGGCGTCGGTCGGCGGGCACGGAGACCGTCTCCAGGGAACCATTGACCTTCAGGGTGATCGTCTTGTGCACCGGACTACCCCTCGAGCTGCTGACGCACGGCCTGGACCGTTCGCCGCAGGTGGAGCTCGACCATGGCGCGCCGGTACTCTTCGCTCGACCGGACGTCGCTCAGGGGATGGACCTCGGCCGCGGCGAGGGCCGCAGCCCGGAGGAGGCGGGCGTCGTCGGGCAGCCCCGCGCCGAGCTCCGCCTCGGCGGCACGCAGCCGCACGGGCGTCGGCGCCACCGCGCAGGCCGCGAGCCGCCAGCTCACCGGACCTCCGGGACGGGGCGGGCCGCCGAGGACCGCGACGCCGACGATGGCCAGGTCGAGGGCCCGGCGGCGGGCTTGCCGGCCATAGGCGCCCGGCCAGGTGGCGAAGGTGCCTGGAATCAGTACTTTGGTCAGGATCTCGCCGGGTTGCAGGGCCGTGCGACCCGGCCCGAGGAAGAACTCGGCCAGGGGGACCGTGCGGCTCCCGGCGGGCCCGGAGAGCTCCACGGCCGCGTCGAGGACGAGCAGCGGGGGGGCGCTGTCGGCCGCCGGCGAGGCGTTGACCAGGTTGCCGGCGAGGGTCGCCCGGTTGCGCACCGGGTAGGCCGCGACCCGCCGGAGCGCATCGGTCAGGACCGGATAGCGCTCGGCGACGAGGGGGCTGGCGAGGATCTCGTTGAGCGTCACCCGGGCCCCGAGGGCGACCCCGCCGTCGTCGGTCGCGGTGATCCCGGCGAGCTCGGGGATGGCCTTCAGGTCCACCAGGCAGTCGGCCTGGCGCTTGCCGTTGCGGAGCTGGACCAGGAGGTCGGTGCCGCCGAGCAGGGGTTGGGCCTGCGGGTGGGCGGCGAGGTACCCGCAGGCCTCGGCGACCGTGGTCGGAAGGAGATAGTCGAACATGCGGCCTCCTCACCAGCGCCGGAGGGTCCCCCCCGGCCACGTCGGGGAACAGTCTAGGGAACCCCGGCAGGCCTCGCAAGAGCCCCCCGTCGCTTTCTCAGCCGAGCAGATCCCCGAGCAGGGCGAGCAGGTTGCCGAGCCCGGCGACGAGCAGCGCGTTGAGCGCATAGAGGTCCGGGAGCGAGTAGCCTGCCGGCGCCTCCCCGGCGGCCCCCAGCGCGGCCCGGTCGACGAGCAGCAGGCCGTTGAAGGTCGGGTCGTCCCACACGAGGTACGGGCTGGTGCCGAGCAGCCCGTCCGCGGGCAGCTCCCAGGGCGTGTCGACGAAGTGCGGGGCGTCGATCAGGGTGGCCGCGCTGGTGCACAGGAGGCCCCAGGCCTGGGGCGGGTTGCCCCGCTCGTTCAGCTCCTCCGGGCACTCCCACTCGGCCACGAGGCGCGCCGGGTCGTCGCTGGTCAGGCGGGGGATGAGCACGCGCAACCCCGCTGGTGAGCTGAAGAAGCTGCCGGGATCGAGGGCTGCGGGCAAGGGCAGGTAGGTGGCGAGCAGGCCCTCGACGACCTCCCGGGTGAGCAGCTCCCGCGGCAAGGGCAGCCGCTCCCCGAGGTCGCCGAGCAGGTTGGTGTGCAGGGCCGCGTGCAGGAGGGTGCCGAGGATCGGGACGACCTCCTGCCGGAAGGGGACCAGCTCCCCCGGCTGGAGCAGGGCCTGGGACGCGTGCTGGAAGGCCGCCAGGGTCGCGGGCGCCAGGGTCGTCGTGAAGGTCTGCTCCGCGAGGACGTCCGGCGGCGCGAGGTCGTCCGGAGGCGGCTCGACGACCCCCTGGACGTGGAGGACCACCGCGCCGCCGGCCGCGGGGGTGAGCCAGCTCACCTGGGGCCGGGGGTCTTCGGCCTGGCCCTGCAGCCAGTCGATGCCCGCGTTCAGCTCCCGGCCGACCGCCGCGAGGTGGTCCCGTCCCTCCGCGAAGACGCGGGCACCGTCCACCGGGTGCGGTAGGAGGAAAGTACCTGGCGGCGCGCTCAGGAGCTGCCCGAGCACCCGCTCGATGGTCGCCAGGTCGATGTTCCCGCTGCCCGAGGCCAGGTTCTTGACGTAGTTGACCGCGCCGAGCAGGTCGGTGCGGAGGTCCTGGCCCCCGAGGACGTCGAGCAGGGCGAGCAGGAGGCTGACGGCCGATTTCAGCAGGTGCACGTCGCCCCCATCGAACACGCCGCGCAGCACGAGCTTGGGCTGGAGCCCGAAGTAGACCCAGACCGCCTCGGTCGGGAAGTCGAGCCGGTCGGGGTCCACCTGGTCGGCCCGCTCCAGGGCCAGGCTGAAGCCCTCGCCCAGCAAGAGCAGCATGCGGTGGAGCTCCTCGGCGACCCACTCGCTGCGGTTCTCGGCCAGCGCGTTCACCTGCCCCGCGAGGGAGGTGATCATCGACAGCAGCTCGATGGAGTCGATGGCGCCGGCGAGGGCCGCGCCGAACAGGGCGTCGGGGTGGTCGGGAGCCAGCAGCAGGGCCTGCTCGAACACGAGCAGCGCGGCGTGGGACTGGGCCTCGGCCAGGCGCTGCTTGCCCAGGTCGATGAGGGCCTGCAGCTCCGGGTCGGGCTCGCTCCCGCCGTCCCCGCCGTCCCCGCCGTCGTCCTCGCCGAGATCCCCGGGCCCGAGGTCCGGGCCGCCATCGGTCGGTGGCTCGCCCGCGTCGGGGTCAGGGCCCCCGTCGGGGTCGGGGCCCCCGTCGGGCAGGAGGTCGCCGGGGCCGGCGTCGCGCTCCGGTCCCGCATCGACGGTCGCGTCCAGCGCCGCGTCCAGCGCCGCGTCCAGCGCCGCATCGATCCCGGCGTCCCGCTGCCCGTGGGGAGGCGAGTCGTCGTCACAGCCTGGTCCGAGCAGGCCGAGGCCGAGCACGAGGAAGGGGAGGAGAGGCCGCCGGCCGCCGCCGCGTGCGCTCATCGGTCGATCCCCTTCGCGTGGGCGGGGATCGGTCGCTCGCCGTGGCGGATCTTCCACAGCAGGGCGCCCAGCCCCTCCACGCCGTCGATCCCGCTGCCCTCCCACCGCAGCCGCTCGCTCTCCTCGCTGTACGGTGCGCCCCGGGGGGTGAGCGCCGGGGGCACGGCCAGGGGCCGCGCCTGGTACGGTGTCAGGTCCGGGCCCTCCGCAGTCGAGCGGAAGATGTCGTACATGGGCGAGGCCAGGGCGTCGTTCTTGTTCATCGGCGGGAGGCCGAGGAGCAGCCCGATGGTCCGGTAGATGCTGGGGATGCTGTAGTGGACGCTGGAGAGGTAGCCGCGCTTCACCCAGGGGCTGACGACGACGCAGATCGAGCGGTGGGCGTCGACGTGGTCGCCGGAGCCCTGGGGGTCGTCCTCGATGATGAAGACGATGGTCTTCTCCCAGTAGGGGCTGTGGGAGATCCAGTCGACGAGCATCCCGGTGGCGGAGTCGTTGTCCGCGACCATGGAATCGGGCGTCGGCTTGCCCGCGCGGGCGCCGAAGGTGTGGTCGTTGGGCAGGGCGATGTAGATGAACTGCGGGAAGATGCCGAGGTTCCACTCCCGGATGACCTCCCGGGCCTTGGCCTCGTCCCGCACGTTCATGTTGAAGAAGGGGAACTTGGGATCGATGAAGTCCCGCAGCCGGCCGAGGAGCTCTGGGCCGAAGGTCACGACCTCGCCGTAGTTGCGGAACGAGACCCCGTGGGTGAGGCAGTGCTCGAAGATGCTCCCGCTGCCCGAGAGGGACGCGGGCTCGAAGCCTGCGAGGGGGAGCTGGCTGCGGCGGAGCTTCTCGACGAAGTCGTTGCAGTCGGCCTGGGTGGTCCAGAGGTGCCCCTGGATCGAGTTCTCCGGGTCGCTGTAGAAGTTGTCCATGTTCACGAAGGTGGTCGCCAGCGCGTGGAGGTTGGGCGTGATCTCGCGCCCGAACAAGGTCAGGCTCGGGTCGCCGTTGGTCCCCTCCAGGTCGCCGAGGACCATGTCGTAGGTCTTGTTCTCGCGGACGATGAGCACCACGTGCTCGATGGGGCTGTCCGCGTGGTGGGGCACCGGGTTCGGGCAGGCGTTGGCGAAGAAGCGCCCCGGCCGGCCGTTGTTGTCCCGGGCCTCCGCGGTGGCCGCGTCGAGCTCGGCCGCGGTCGTCGGCAGGGGGGTGTGCTGGAGCAGCCCCGTGAGCGCGCCGACGTTGCGGCCCCCGGCCAGCCCCTTGGCGTTGACCACGACGAGGCCCGTGCCGTCGGCCGTGGGCTGGACCGCGACCGGGTACCAGGCCGTGGGGAGCGACCCGAGCAGCTCGCCGGTCAACGCATCGAGCAGGTCCACCTGGTTGAGGTCGGACTGCACCGCGTACAGCACCCCGCCGTCGGGGGAGAGCGCGACCTCCGTCGGCGAGGACGCCAGCAGCCCCTCCGGGTGATGGGAGAGGTCGAACTCGTCGACGATCTGCAAGGTCGCCGCGTCGATGACCACCACCACGTCCGCGTCCGCGCAGGGGACGTACAGCCGGCCGGTCGCCTCGTCGAAGGCCATGCCCTCCGGGCCCTGCGGCGTCGGGATGGCCACGAGGGTCTCCTCGCTCGCCAGGTCGATCACGGAGATCGTGCTGTCCCCGAGGTTGGAGACGAACAGGTGGCCCCGCTCCGGGTCGACGACCATGTCGTAGGGGTAGTTGCCGGCCAGGTAGCGCCCGGTGATCGTGAAATCCTCCAGGTCCAGCGCCAGGATCAGGCTCGAGGTGTTGGCCGCGACGAGGACCGTCCGGCCATCGGGGGACAGGGTCAGGTCGCCGAGGTAGCCCTCGAGCGGGAGGGTCCGCTGGCGCTGCAGCGCGCCGTCCTCGCCCGGCGCGAAGACGAGCAGGTCGCCCGACCCGCCGGCCGCGACGACCACGTGCCCGGCCGGGGTCACCGCGAGCCCGCGGAAGGCCGAGAAGCCGGTGAGGGTCTGGGTCACCGTCCCGGTGGTCAGGTCGATCACCTGCAGCCCGCTGCTCGAGCCGCTGTCGAGGGTCACGAAGGCGTGGCGGCCGTCACCGGCGAGGGCGAGCCCCAGGGGGCCGCGGCCGAGCGGGACCAAAGTTCCAGCAGGGGAGACCCGGCGCCCGCCGGGGATGATCGCGGTCCGGCCATCCGCCGAGCCGCCGGGGACCAGCGCCTCGGCCGACGGGTCGCCCGCCAGGCAGGGCGGTGGGAGCTGCCCCAGGTCGCCGGCGTCGCCGGTCGCACCGCCGTCGACGGTCGCACCGCCGTCGGTCACCTGGCCCGCGTCCGGAACCTGGGCGTCCGCGCCCGACGGCGCTGCGGGTGAGGCCGCGGCGGGGACGGCCCGGGCCAGCCCGGCGGTCCGCGTCGGGCCGAGGGTGCTCTCCGGGTCGGCGCAGCCGGCCAGCGGCAGCACGAGGGCCACGAGCGAGGTCAGGGTCCAGCAGGTGGGGCAGCGCATCGTCGATCGGACCTCCCTCGGCCAGCCGGCCGGACCGGCGCGTCGTGGATCGGATCACTGTACCGGATGTCGGGTGGCCGGCGCCAGCCGCGGCAGCTCAGCGCCCCCGCACCGCTCCGCCCGGCGCCGAGTCCAGCAACCGCCCCACGTCGTGGAGCAGATCCTGGTAGGAAGAGTAGCGCTCCGTGAGGTCCTTGGCGGTCATCTTCCGCAGCAAGCGCATCAGGTCGTCACGCTGCGGGATCGACAGGCTCAGCAGGGGCAGGTTGGAGCTGAGGTGCTTGAGCATGACCGCGGCGACGTTCTCGGCGTCGAAGGGCGGGGTGCCCTCGATGAGCTGGAAGAGGGTGATGCCGAGGGAGTAGATGTCGGAGCGGAAGTCGGCGCGCTCGGAGCGCCACTGCTCGGGCGACATGTACAGCGGCGTGCCGAGGATCGCCCCGTCGATGGTGATCGACATGTCGCGGACGCTGCTCTTGGCCAGCCCGAAGTCCGCGATCTTCACCTCTCCCTGCCGGGTGAGCATCAGGTTGCGCGGGTTGATGTCCCGGTGCACGATGCCGCGCTCGTTGGCCACGCGCAGGCCGCGGGCCACGTCCAGGATGATCTCGAGGGCCTGGCTCCAGGGCAGCCGCTGCCGCTCCGCGAGCAGGTCGCGCAGGGAGGACCCGTCGACGAACTCGAGCACCAGGTAGGGAGGGGTGTGCTCGAGGTCCATGGAGTAGATCTGGAGGATCTGCGGGCAGTTGATCCGGGCGAGGGCCCGGGCCTCCTCGCGGAAGCGCTCCTTGGCCCCGGGGGCATCCAGCATCTGCTGGTTCATGATCTTGACGGCGACCTTGCGGCCGAGATCCCGGTCGACGCCCTCGTAGACCCGCCCCATCCCGCCCTTGCCGAGCTGCCGGAGCAGGGTGAAGTTGCCGATCTGGCGGCCGGCCAGGGAGGTCGTGCCGTCGAACGCCGGCGGGGCGCTGCTCGCGCCTGCCGCGGCGAGCCCCGGGCGCAGGAGGTCACCCTGGGTCGAGGTCGCCTGCAGCGAGCTCCCGCGGACGGGGGGTAAGCCCTGCCCGGGTGGCGGCGCGCTGGGAGGGGTGCCGGGGCTGCCGGCGAGGGGCCCGGGCGTGCCGGGCAGTCCGCCGGGGGGCGGGCCCGGCACCGGCAGCACGGGCTCGCTGCGCGCCGAGGCCAGCGGCCGGCCGCCGACCAGGGGCTGGCCGCCGAGGGGGGGCTGCTGGATCCCGGCCTTCCACTGCCGGGTCAGCTCGTCGGGCAGGGGCGCCGCAGGCGAGGGCGCGTGGTCCACCAGCAGGGCCGCCGGGATGCCGATGGACGCGCCCAGCCCCAGGCCGTCCTGCGGGGGCGAGGGCTGCCGGGTCGCGCCGCCGGGTGCGGGCACCCCCGGCGTCGGCTGCGGGAAGCCGGTCGGCGGCGTCGACATGCCCGCCGCGGGCTGTCCGGGGACCTGTCCGGGGTAGGGCATGCCCGGCGCGGGGGAACCCAGACCCTGGCCGGGGTAGCCCTGGGGGCCCCCCGGGTGCCCGGGCCCGCCCATCCCGGGCTGTCCCTGGGGGATCATGCCGGGCTGCCCCTGGGGGATCATGCCGGGCTGCCCCTGGGGGATCATCCCTGGTTGCCCGAACGGTATCCCCGGTTGCCCGAAGGGCATCCCTGGTTGCCCGAAGGCCATCCCCGGTTGACCGCCGACCGCCTCTGGTTGCCCATGGCCCATCCCGGGTTGCCCCTGGGGTTGCCAGGGCAGCGGGGTCGGCGCGGTCTGCTGGTACTCCTGGCGCACCTGGAAGGCTGGCGGCTCGAGCCGGTCCTCCCAGCGGGCGACCTCGAACCGTCCTTCCAGACCGATCACCGACTCGGCGGTCACCAGCAGCTCCCAGGGGCGCACCCGCTCGAGGAGGATCCCCGAGACGCGCAGCGCCTCCCCGAGGGCCGTGTCGGCTCCGCCGGTGGGCCCGAGCGGGTTGCGGAAGCCGGAGTAGACCGCGGCGCGCAACCGCACGTTCTGCAGCGGGATGCCGTTGCGCAGCAGGTGGCGGGAGATCACCTCGCGCATGCTCAGGCCGAGCCGCAGCGCCCGCTCGCGGTGGCTCCCCTGGTCGAAGGGGTAGCCGAACAGGCAGACGATCCGGTCCCGCCGGTACTCCTCGAGGGTCCCGCCGGCCTCCAGCAGGTGGCGGATGATGTCGACCTTCAGGGAGCTCTGGGAGCGTGTCGTGTACAGGGAGTTGGTGGCCGAGACGCCGTCCACCTCCTCGATGACGAGGACCAGCAGGGAGAAGTTGACCGGGCCGGGGCCGCCGTAGGGGTGGGGCGCGGCGACTGGCTGGGGCGAGCCGGGGGGGGAGGCCGGGCCGAGGTGCTCGGGAGGCGGCGGACCGGGGCTCGCGGGTCGAGGCTGAGCATCGGCCAGCGGTCCGTGGGGGGCGCGCTGCCCGGGATGGCCGACCAGGGTGCGTCCCGTCCCCGGCGGGCTCGGCGGGCGAGGGTCCGCGCCCGGGACGGGCGGCAGGGTGGGGGCCGGCGACAGGAGGCGCCGGTCTCCCTCGGCGGCGGGGCCCGGGGGTGTCGTGAGCCCGCGCTCCGGGGGCGACGTGGCCGCGGGGCCGCCGCCCCGGCTCACTGGCGTGGCGCTGGCGGGCGTGCTCGCGCCGGGCGGGGGCAGGGCCGCGGCGCGCACCGCGAGGCTGGGTGGTCGTGGCTCCCGGCGTCGGTCCGGTCCCGAGTAGGCGTGGGTGTGCTGCAGCCCCGCCTCCGGGCGGCCGACTCCGGCCGCCCGCCCGCTCCCGGAACGCCCGGTCCGCTCACCGGAGAGGGAGCGGACCTTGATCTGCCCCTGCTGCTTGGCCCCCTTGCTGGTCGCCGGGCTGGCGGACGTCTGGAAGGGGCGCTCGACCGAACGGCCCCGGGCCCCTTCCGCTTCCCTCGTGCCGAGCCGCTCTTGCTGGGCCTTGTCGTGGCGCTCCCGCAGCAAGGCCTGGAGGGCCTCCATCGCCTCGTCGTTGCCGGGGTCGACCTCCATGGCCTTGAGGAAGGCGTCCTGCGCCTCCCGGAGCATCGACTGCTCCATCAGCATCTTTCCGCGCAGGACGTGGGCCGTGGCCAGGCCAGGATCGAGGACCAGCGCGCGCTGCACCAGCTCCATCCCGGCCGCGAACCGGCTGCTCCCCTCGCCGCTGCGGTAGCGGCACCAGCCATGGTAGCAGAGGGCCCGGGCGTCCGCGGGCCGCAGGAGGACGGCCCGGGCGAACTCCTCCTCGGCCTGCGACATCAGCCCGAGGTTCATGTAGCGGTAGGCCCGCCCGTAGGCCTGGGAGAAGGCGTCGTCGTCCTGGGCCGCGGCGACCGGGAAGTCGGGAGAGGAGGGCGGGAGCTCGGCCGCGCGGGCGAAGATGCTCTCCCGGAGCTCGTTGCCCCGCGCCTCGTCGGATTCCAGCACCCCCAGCACCAGCAGGAGCATGACCAGGAAGCTGCCGCGGTCCTGCTGGACCCCCGTCTCGACGAGCGCGCGCTTGAGGCTCTTGCGGTTCAGCTCGCGCAGCAGCCGGCGCTCCGCGACCGAGAGCTGGATGCCGACCAGGGCATCGGTGGCCTCGTCGCCGACCCGCAGGGGCGAGGGGTAGCGCTCGAGCATCTCCTGGATCTGCTTGACGTTGCCGAACTCGCAGAGCCCCTCGAAGATGAGGCGCGGCAGGCTGAAGTTGAAGCGCAGGGACCCCGGGTTGGGGGATTCGCCTTCTTTGAAGCGGAAGGTCCCCGAGCGCCAGCCGAAGAGCTTCTTGAAGCGCTGGGCCGCCTGGCCGGTGAGCGTCTCGGCCAGTTGCTCGGGACGGATCCGACCGCTCTCGATGAGGACCCGGCCCAGCCAGTCCCGCTGCTCGCCGAGGGAGACCTCGGTGCCCTGGAGCAGGCGCGTCAGCTCCTCGTCCGCGATCAGGCCCCGGCGGACCAGCTCCTGGCCCATCTCCTCGGGGCTGACGTAGCCGCTGTCGACGGTCACCAGCTTGCCGTTGCGGAAGAAGAGGTGGACCGCCTGCTCGCCACGGTCGCACTGCAGGGCCCCCGAGCGCAGGTCCTTCATCACCCGGCCGAGCTGGTCGAGGAAGACCAGCTCCGGCTGCGGCATCTTGGTGAGGATGGTGGGCTGCACCAGGCGCAGCACCCCGGAGCCGGTGCCGGTCATCAGGCGCAGCTTGGTGAGCAGGTTCTGCAGGGAGTAGGGCTTGAAGATGATCTCGCTGAAGCCGTACTCGTCCTTCGCGGAGCGGATGACCTCGGCGCGGAAGACGACCTCCGAGGTGATCAGGATCGGCAGCTCCTGGCCGCCGGGGAGCTCCCGCACCTGCTTGCACAGCACGAAGCCGTCGTCGGGCGTGATGTTGACGTCGATGAGCAGGACGTCGGGGAGCTGTCGCCGGAGCTGGACGAGCGCGTCCCTGCCCGTGGCGAAGCCGAGCACCCGGATCTGCAGGGGGCGCAGGTCGCGCTCGAGCGAGGCGCGCAGGGTCTCCTGCGCCTCGACGACGACGACGTCACGGATCCCGAGCCCTCTGCCGCCCGGTCCCCCCCGTGCTTCTCCGTTTCCCGACATCCACCCCTTCCAACATGGCTACGGGCAGAGAGGTGTGCCTCACCGCCGGGGAGATCCCCTCCTCGATGCTGGCCAGAGTTGGGCAAACAGTAGCACGATCGGTCCCTTTCGTCATTGGAAATCGGCGGGCGCGGGCGATCCGGCCTACTTCGGCGGCTCCGGGGGGCGCAGGGGCTCGACGGGGCGCACGTTCTGCCGACGCCAGACCTGATAGCGCTGCCGCATGCTGGCCGCGAGGTCCGGCCGCTCCCGGGTCAGGTCGCGCAGCTCGCCGGGGTCCGCGGCGAGATCGAACAGGGAGTAGACGTTGCCTCCCCAGATGTGGATCAGCTTCAGGTCGTCGACGAGGAAGGCCGAGAAGGCCGAGTTGGAGGGGCCCGGATAGACCTCGGCATAGATGGGGCGGGAGGTCCACTCGCCGCCGGCCAGCAGATCGGGCAGCAAGGAGACCCCGCGCAGGGGATGCTCGGGGTCGGTGTCCTGCTCCTCGGTGAGCTTCGGCGAGACCCCCGCGAGGTCGAGCAGGGTCGGCACCAGGTCCACGAGGCTGACCCGCGTCTGCACGACCCGGGGCTCCAGGCCCGGTACGCGCAGCAGGAAGGGGACCCGGATCTGCGGCTCGTGGACCGACCAGCCGTGGAAGTACTCGCCGTGCTCGCCGAAGCACTCGCCGTGGTCCGCGATCAGCGCGACCGCGGTCCGGGGCCGGTCTTCCCCGCCGTCGATCTCGGCGAGCAACCGTCCGAGGTGCAGGTCGGTGTACCGGATCTCCCCGTCGTAGAGGTCCACGGCGCGTGTGCCGAAGCTCGGCACCTCGTCGTGGGCGATGTACAGCTTGTGCGGGTCGATGAAGTGGACCCAGAGGAAGTAGGGCTCCGGGCTGCGGCGCAGCTCCTGGAGGTGGGCGATGGCCCGATCCGCGATCTTCGCCGCGGTCGGCACGGCTTCCATCCGGTCGCCGGGCTCGTAGATGACCTCCCACCTGTCGATGCCCTGGCTGATGCCAAAGGAGGGCAGAAAGTACCAGTGGCTCCCCACGCCGGAGGTCTTGAATCCTGCATATTTCAGGCGTTCTGCCAGTGTGATGTTGTCTGGCAGGAATTTATTGAAGTGTTGGAAGGTCCTTTGGTGTTCCGATGGATATTTTCCGGTGATCAGTGAGCCGATCACCGATGGTGTCTTGTTGGACAGCGAGTAGGGGTTGGCGAAGCGGATCGCGGAGCGCGCGAGCTCGTCGATGTTGGGCGAGGTGTCGCGATGGTAGCCGTAGCATCCCAGGTGGTCCGGTCGCAGGGTGTCGATGGAGAGCAGGATGATGTTGTGCCGGGGGGCCAGCAGGTCGGCCCGCGAGTGCAGGGGCAGGCGGGGTGGCGGCGGCGGCTCGACCGCGGGGGGCGGCAGGATCAGGTCCGTGCCGTCGCAGTCCTCGTCCACCCCGTTGCCGGGCACGTCGTCGGCCCCCGGGAAGATCGCCGGGTCGTCCTCCCGGCAGTCGCCGCCACCCAGCAGCCGGGAGAAGCCGTCGCCGTCGTGGTCGAGCAGGCGCTGCGCCCGGCCCGCCAGCAGTCCGGTCAGTCCCCGGTCGCGCACGACCGCGGCCCGGGCGGTCGGGAGGTCGTCCAGCGCGTACAGGCCGAAGCTGCACAGGGCTCCCAGCGCGGCGGGCGCGGTCCAGGCCAGCCCGCGCCGGGCTGCGACCGGCAGCCGGGCGAAGAGGGTCTCGACCAGCAGCCAGAGGCCCCCCCCGACCAGCAGGGCGAGGGGCGGGCGGAG
Organism: Myxococcota bacterium; assembly: GCA_034005005.1. Taxonomy (GTDB): domain Bacteria; phylum Myxococcota_A; class JAVEVO01; order JAVEVO01; family JAVEVO01; genus JAVEVO01. The sequence goes on along the minus strand of JAVEVO010000057.1, from coordinate 1,726 downwards.
CTCCACCGCCTCCAGGGTGCCACGGAAGCGGGCGGCCACCAGCCAGGCCGCCCCGCCTGCGGCGAGCAGCAGCAGCAGCAGCACGGCCCAGCGGAGCGCGGGGCTGTCCGCGTGGCGACCGAACAGGCGCCGGCTCCAGGCCGCGGCCAGAGTGCCGGTGAGCAGGGCCACGCCCGGGACCAGGCTTCCCCCGAGGGTCACCGCCAGGCCCGCGTCTTGCGGGTTGGGGTGGCCGAGGCGGGGGCCGAGGACGAGGTCGAAGGCGGCGAATGCGGTGACCAGGGCGCCCAGGGCCGCCGCGCCCGCGCCGATCCAGCCGGGCGCCGTGGTCCGCCGGAGCCCGCGGGCGAGCCGTGGGAGCAGGCTGCCCAGCTCCAGCTCGAGGCCGAGGCCGATGGTCAGCAGGCCGACGCCGATCCCGAGGACCAGCCCCGGGGGCAGCAGCAGGGTCGTCCCCGTGGCGACGAGCCCGACGAGGTCCTCCCGGCCCACGGCCCCCTCGCCGAGCAGGCGCAGCCCCTCACCGAGCGCGAGCGCGAAGCCGACGGTCGCGCCCGTCGCCGTGCTGCGCAGCAGCAGCCGGGGCGCGGCGGTCATTCGGGCTCCGGGAGGTGGCGCCAGCGCACCAGGTAGGAGTCCTGGCTGAGGTGGCTCGCGTGCAGGTTGACGTCGGCCACGTGGAAGTCCTCGTCGTACGAGTAGCTCTTGCCGAACGCGCCGAGCACGCAGGCGTTCAGCTCGATCTCGAGGGTCTCGGCGTCGTAGGCGAAGGTGGCCGTGGGCTGACCGGTGCTCGGGGAGGGGTTGCGGAGCTGAGGCGGCCAGTCCGGCCCCCCCTCGGGGATCGTGGGCAGCTCGATGGTGGTGTGGCCGTGGGGCACGTAGAGGTCCCACAGGGGGTGGGAGCGGCCGTTGCCGATGGTGTAGCCGGGCGCGGGGGAGGCCGGGGGCGGGGTGAGGTAGCCCAGCCGGACGACGTACAGCAGGTTCTCCCGCTGGAAGGTCGTCAACCGCTCCGGCTCCCCCCAGGTGATGACGCCCTCGAGGTCGGCGCCGACCGCATCCGGGGCCGCCGGTGCGGCTGGCGGCGCCGGGATCCGGGCCCGGGGGAGATCGAGCCAGACGTCGTCCCCGGCCATCCGGGACCGGGAGTCGGTGGCCACGGTGATGGCCGTGGAGATCCCCGGAGGGTCGGCTCCCTTGAACGTGCGTCGCCCGGCGAGGCCCACGAGCCGAGGGGTGAGCTGCAGCTCCGGCGGTAGTCCGGGGTGCCCGGCCCGGGGGAGCAGGGTCTCGAGGGGGGAGGTGTAGTCGTCGAAGTTGTAGCGGGCGTCGACCGCGGTGAAGAGGAACCCCCGGCCACCGGTGTCGAGGATCGGCATCAGCAGCCCCATGGGCATGGGCAGGGGATCGTCGGTCACCGGGTCGCGGGTGAGGGGATCCGGCGGTAACTCCCCGAAATCGACCAGGATCCGCTCGACCTCCGCCTCGCTGGAGGTCGGGCCCAGGTCCACCGTCAGGGGGATCTCGACGCCCCCGCGGGTCACGCCCGCCTCGACCGTCACCGTGGCCACCCCGAGGGCCAGGGGGGTGAAGCGGAGCATGTAGGGGTCCTCGAGGGTCTCCAGCACGCCCTTCCCTCGGCCCGCCAGGGCGAAGATCAGGTGCTCGCCGGGCGGGAGGTTCGGCAAGGTGAACGGGGCCTCCGCACCCGAGGAGTAGACTA
>JAVEVO010000056.1:0-40967 GCA_034005005.1 Myxococcota bacterium | reverse complement strand
CCCTCCCTGGGCGAAGCTCCGGGGGGCCCGGACCAGCCCGGGCAGCACGCCGTCTCCGGCGCCCCCGAGCGGGGCCCTGGAGGGCAGCGGCGGCCTGTACCCGGACGGCAGGCCGTCGATCGCTCCGGGAGAGCGAGTCGACCGGCCCTTCCAGCGGGAGGAGCAGCCCGGCCGGACCACCAGCGAGAAGCTCCCCGGGCCCTTTCCGGGAGCGGCCCGGCTGTTCATCCCCCCGCCGCCGCCCGAGCCCACCCGCTCGCCGACCCTCGAGCAGGACCGGCTGCCATCGGCCTCCTTCCTGCGCGCCCCCACTCCCCGCCCGGCCTTGCGGGTGCCGGACGAATCGGAGCTGGAGGCCGCCATCGCGGCCCTGATCGCGTCCGACGCCGAGCTCCCCGAGGTCACGACCGCCGGTCCCGCGTCCCTGGCCGGTGCCCGGCCGCCCTCCCCCCACCCGGCGACGGTCGAGCTCCACGCCGCGGAGCCGGCGGACCAGGAGCCCCTGCTCCGACCCTCCGTCGTCGAGCCGCGCGAGCCGACACCTCCTCCCCGCGGGGTGGAGCGGGACAGCCTCCCCGAGAAGCCCGCTGGTGGACTGCGCACGGCCTCACCCTTGCCGCAGAGCGCCACGACGGCCGATGCGGAGGGCGTCTGGGATCGGATGAAGCGCTGGCTGGGCCTCGGCCAGGCCCGGCCCGGCCCCCACCCGCCCCGACGGGCGCCCCTGCCCGCGCTCGCCCAGTTGCTGCCCCAGCCCGGCGAGGACCCCCTGGCCCGGGATCCGGAGGCGGCCGGGGAAGCCCTCGCCCTGCTCGCCGGAGAAGAGCTGGCAGAGATCCCGCTGCTGCCGAGCAGCGCGCTCTGCCCCGCGGACGAACCCGTGCTCCCCGCCCCGGAGCCTGGCGCTCCCTGACGCAACGACAGCACCGAGGTTTGCGTATTCGGCCCAGGAGGGTTGCCGGGGGAGGCTCGCCCCACGGGCGGTGGCCAGGCCGTCGGGGAGGCACGGGGTGAGCCCTGCCCACGGGTTCGGGGTCCCCCCGGCGCAGCACCGGGGGCCGGGTACACCTCCGGTCCCGCGGGACGAGGAGGCGTCCCGGATCACCTGTCGGAGCCCCCGCGCGGGGCGCTGAGCAGTCCTCCCGAGCACACGACGCCCGACCGAGGGTGGTGCGCGGCGCCCGGAAGGAGCCGGTCAGCCTGCCGGCTAGGAGGTGCGCGAATCCTGCCGCTTCTCCTTGGAGCGGCGGATCTGCTCTTCGATCTTGTCGACGGCCTCGTCCAGGGCGGCGTACATGTCCTCGGTCCGCGCCGAGCCGACGACGGTGTTCCCATCCCAGGTGACGATGATCTCGGCGATCTGGTGGAACTTCTCCACCGAAAGGACTACCTGGGCATCGAAATTGCGCTGAAGGTACTTGCGAGCCTTCTCGATCTTCTCTTCAGCATAGGAACGGAGGGCTTCGGTGGCTTCCATGTGACGAAAGGTAATGTTCAGCACTAGAACATCCTTTTTCGTTTGGAGGAGGGCAGAATACCAAGAATCTCTCTGTACTTGGCAACTGTCCGCCTCGCTATGTTGATGTTCTTCGCAGTCAGAAGCTCGACGATCTTCTGATCAGAGAATGGATGCTCGGCCGGTTCTCCTTGCACAATTTGTTTGATCTCATTCTTGACACTTTCCGAGGCGATGTCTTCTCCGTAGTTGCGGCTGATCCCACTGTTGAAGAAAAACTTCAACTCGAAGATGCCCTGCGGTGTGTGCACGTACTTGTTGGTTGTGACCCGGCTGATGGTCGATTCGTGCATCTCGATGTCATCAGCGACATTTTTCAGGATCAACGGTCGCAGTGCCGTTATTCCCTTCTCGAAAAAATCACTCTGAAACTTGATGATCGAGTTGGTCACCTTGAGAATGGTTCGCTGTCGATGATGAATGGAGCGAATCAGCCAGGCTGCCGAGCGGAGTTTGTCCTGGATGTATTCTCTGGTCTGCTTGTTGTTTCCGTCAACCAGTGCCCGTCGATAGTAGTCGGAGATCTTGAGCTTGGGGAGCCCATCCTCGTTGAGCACGGCCTCGTAGCCATCACCGACCTTGACGACGTAGATGTCCGGCGTGATGTAGCGCGGCTCATCGCCGTTGTAGGCCCTCCCGGGTCGAGGGTCGAGCTCGGTCACCTGGCGGTGGATCTGGTAGACCTCCTCGAGGGGGATCTTCAGGTCCCGGGCGATCTGCGGGTAGTTCTTCTTCTCGAGGTTGGGGAGGTGGTGCTCGATCACCAGGAGCATGGCCTCGTCCCCCGGGAAGCGCAGCCGGGCCTGGATGCTCAGGCACTCGCGCAGGTCCCGGGCGGCGACGCCGAGGGGATCGAACTGCTGGATCCGCCGCAGCACCGCCTCGACGAGCTCGAGGGAGACGCCTCGCTCCGCGGCCAGCTCGTCCAGGTCGATCCCCCGGAGGTAGCCGTGCTCGTCGAGGTTGTAGATGATCGAGAGCCCGACGCCGATCTCCTCCTCGCTCAGGGATGTCAGCCGGAGCTGCCACTCCAGGTGATCCACGAGGCTGCCACCCCGGGTGAGGGTGGCCTCGAACGAGGGCTGGTCGTCCCCGACGACGGGGCGATCGACCTCGGGCGCCTGATCCCGCAGGGAGTCGATGTACTTGGCCCAGTCGATCTCCGCGATGGGGTCCCGGCTCTCGTGGGCGTCCACCGCGACGCTCTCCGGGCTCGGATCGTCGGGCCCGTAGCCGGAGCCCTCGCTCTCGGCGACGCTGGCCGGCCCGATGGTGGGGGCGGCCGTGGTCGGCGCGTCGGCCCGGAAGCCATCGTCGTCGGCGTCCACGTCGAGGGTGGGGTTCTCCACCATCTGCGCGGAGACCTCGTCCACGAGCTCCTGGTGCGAGAGCTGGAGCAGACGGATCGCCATCTGCAGCTGCGGTGTCATCACCACCGTCTGCTGCATGCTCATGGCGAGCTTCTGTTCCAGACCCATCGTGCTCCTGCCCCGCCGGCCGGCCGGCGTCTGCAAGGATCATACCTCTAGCCGGCGGGAGCTGTAAAGCCCTCCCCGAGCCAGGGGGCGGGTCGCGACCGGGCCGTCAGCAGGAGCGTCCCTGACGACGCCGGGCGGCCGCACCGATGAAGCCGGTGAACAGCGGGTGGGGGCGGGTGGGCCGAGACTTGAACTCGGGATGGAACTGGCACCCGAGGAACCAGGGATGATCGGGCCGCTCGACGAGCTCGACGAGCCGGCCGTCGGGCGAGCGGCCGGAGAGCACCAGCCCCGAGGCCTCGAGCTGGTCGACGTACTCGGGGTTCACCTCGAAGCGGTGGCGGTGGCGCTCGGCGATCTCCTCCTGACCGTACAGACGCGCAGCCTGGCTGCCCGGGAGCAAGCGGCAGGGGTACGCGCCGCGCCGCATCGTGGCGCCCTTGGCGGTGACCGCGCGCTGCTCGGGCAGCAGATCGACGACCGGGTGCGGGGTGTGCGGATCGAACTCGCTGCTGTTGGCTCCCTCGAGCCCCAGGAGGTGTCGGGCGTGCTCGATGACCAGCAACTGCATCCCGAGGCAGATGCCGAAGAAGGGGATCGCCTGCTCCCGGGCGAAGCGGATCGCCTGGATCTTCCCCTCGACCCCCCGCTCCCCGAACCCCCCGGGCACGAGGATCGCATCGACCTGCGCCAGGGGGGCGCAACAGGCGGAGGACTCGAGGGTCGCGCTGTCGACGAAGGTCAGGTTGACCCGCACCTCGTTGGCGAATCCGCCATGGACCAGGGCCTCGTTGAGCGACTTGTAGCTCTCCTTGAGGTCGACGTACTTGCCGACGATGGCCACCTCGACCTCGCCCGCGGGGTGCCGCCCGAGCTCGACGATCCGCTGCCAGTCCCGCAGCTCGGCGCTGCGGCTCCAGATGTTCAGCCGGTGCGCGATCAGATCGTCGAGCCGCTCCCGCTGCAAGGCCAGGGGGACCTCGTAGATCGTGCTCTCCACGTCGCGCATTTCGATGACGGCGCCCGGCTCCACGTTGCAGAAGAGGCAGATCTTGTCCTTGAGCGACTGGGGCAGGGGACGATCGGTCCGGCAGAGGATCACCTCGGGCTGGATGCCGATCTCCCGGAGCTTCTGGACGGAGTGCTGGGTCGGCTTGGTCTTCAGCTCGTCCGCGGCGCGCATGTAGGGGACTAGGGTGACGTGGATGCTCAGGGAGTTCTGGTGGCCCAGCTCGAGCCGGAGCTGCCGGATCGCCTCGAGGAAGGGCAGGGACTCGATGTCGCCGACCGTCCCGCCGACCTCGACGATGACCAGGTCGACCGCGCCGCCCTCCTCCTCGCCGACCCGCCGGATCATGCGCTTGATCTCGTCGGTGACGTGCGGGATCACCTGCACCGTGCGCCCGAGGTACTCCCCGGCGCGCTCCTTGGTGATGACGCGGTCGTAGACCTGGCCGGTGGTGAAGTTGTTATGACGGCCCATGGAGACCGTCGTGAAGCGCTCGTAGTGCCCCAGGTCGAGGTCGGTCTCGGCGCCGTCGTCGGTGACGAACACCTCGCCGTGCTGGAAGGGCGACATGGTCCCGGGGTCGACGTTGATGTAGGGGTCCATCTTCAGCAAGCTGATGCGGAGCCCGCGGGATTCCATCAGCGCGCCGATGGAGCTCGCGGCGATGCCCTTGCCGAGCGAGGAGATGACCCCGCCCGTGATGAAGATGTACTTGGTGTGTCTGAATCCCTGCATGGTTTCCTCACGCTGGCGAACGTCCAGGTGCAGAACTCCGTGACTCCCGGCCGGGTCGTCGAGGGGATCGGGGACGGGCGGGGCGGGACGAGGAGAGCCCGCCACGGACCTAGAAGGACCGGGAGAAGAGGAACCCGGCCTCACCGGGCCCCAGCGCAGGCTGTAGCGACCAGCGGGCCAGGCAGTCACCGCCGCTGCCCGGGGCAGGCTCGCCACCCCCGGAGGTGAGGTCGAGGACCAGCAAGACCGCTCCTGCGGCCAGGGCCGCCCCCCCCACCCCGAAGCCGACGTTGGCGATCAAGGCATGGGACTCGGCGCTGTCCTTGGCCTCCTGAGCCTTGGCGCGCACGGTGGCCGCGTCGAAGTCGTCCACCGCGCCGTTGGCGAGCACGCCGAACGCGCTGCCGGCGCCCAGAGCCGCGACGCCGGTGCCGAGCAAGGCCCAGGTCAGCAGCCGGATCTTACCGCCGCCACCGGTGGCCTTCGGGGAGGTCGGGGTGGCGACGGGCACGACGGGGGCGACGGGATCCTTGGCACCTCGCAGCTTGCTCCCGGGCTTGATGCCGGCGGCCTTGGCCGCGGCGAGCTCCTGGTCCAGGGCCGCGATGGCCTTGGCGTCGAGCTGCCCGAGCCGGAGCCGCACGAAGTTCGCATCGGGGGGCTCCGACATGAGGTAGGCCTTGTAGCAGCGGACCGCATTGGGCACGTCCTGCTGCTTGTCGTAGATCATCCCCAGGTTGAAGAGGAGCATCGGGCTGGTGTCGAGCGCCTCCGCCTCCTCGAGCTTCGCGGCGGCCGTCTTGAGGTCCCCGGCTCGGTAGGCCTTGGCGCCCTCCAAAAAGAGCGCCTCGGCCTTCTTCCGGTTCTCGGTGATCGCCGCCGCGGGCGAGGCCAGCAGCCCGAGCAGCGCGAGGGACAGCCCGCAGGCGAGCAGGCGGCCGGGCCGCCGCAGGCCGCGCGCCAAACCGGGCCGCCCGGCGAGAGGAAGGCAAGTGGCGTGGTCCCGGGACTCCATCGGGGCTCCCTCCGCGTGCATCAGAAGCAGTTCGAGGTCGTGACCCCGTTGAAGCACTGGGCCTTGACCCCGGCCTTGCCGGTCACCGTCGCGGGCGGTGCCACGCCGCCCGGCACCGTCGTGCAGGTGCCGGCCGCGCCGGCGTTGCCCAGGGTGAAGGTCGTCGTGCCGCCGGCCCGCAGGGTCCAGACCGAGGTGACGCCGTTGGCGAAGATGGCCACGCTCGGACCGCCCGAACCCGCACCACCGTAGCCACCCTGGCCTCCCTTGCCACCATCGCCGCCCTTCATGCCCGCGCCCGCACCGACGAAGGAGGGGTCCACCGTGCCGCCGACGCCCCCGGCGCCGCCCGCGCCGCCGAGGCCGGCCTGGCCGCAGTTGCCGCCCTTGCCCGCATTCGCGGTGACCAGCTTGTTGGCGCCCTCGAGGGTGATCCGGGAGCTGTTCCAGAGCAGGACCGCGATGGAGCCGCCGCCGCCCTTGCCCGGAGTGCCGGCCTTGCCGCCCGCGCCGCCCGAGCCGCCGCCACCGCCCGACGCGCCGTAGACCGCGCAGTTGGGGTGCAACGGCTGATCCTGGACCGGCTTCACGCCACCCTTGCCCCCGGCCCCACCGCCGCCGCCCGCGCCGCACTGCCCATCCGTGGCCGCCGCGCCATCGGCGGGCAGCAGGAAGTCAGGACCGAGCAGCCCGTGGTCGGATGTCCCACCGTCCCCGCTGCTGCCGGCCGGCCCGGCCGCGCCAGGCCCGCCAACTGCGGCGGGGTCGTTGTTCCCGCCGGTGCCGCCCGCGATGTCGTCGTCGTCGCTGCTGCCGCCGTCCGAACCATCGATTCCCTTGCCGCCCAACTGGGGAGTCGTGCCGCCAACCCCACCGTTGCCTGCGGCCCCACCCGCGCCACGAGCACTGCACGCCGCGATGGCCGGGCCACCGCTGCCGCCGGTCGGCTGATCGGCGATGGAACATTTATCGTAGCCGGGATCGTTGACCGCGGCGTTCTTCCCGGGGCTTCCCGCGTTGCCATTGGCCACTGCAGCACCGGCCGTGCCCCCGGTCCCGGCCGCACCGTTGCCCGCGGTGAGGGAGCTGTCGCGCAGCACGACCCCCGTGCTGCCGTTGACGTAGAGCACCACCGAGGAGGCGTCCGCACCGGTCAGGCCAGCCGTGACGTTGGTACCAGTGACCTGGAGCCGGTCGAGGATCACCTCTTGCCCGCCGAGGCCCGCGACCTTGATCGCGTAGCTCTCGAAGGCCGCGCCCGCGGTGCCGGTGTAGAGGATCTTGGTCTCGTACAGGGACGCGGCCTCCCCGTCGTCCGGGGTGCGCTTCCAGCCGAGGGGCGCGGCCCGGACGCTCCGCTCCTTGCCGTCGATGACCACCTGCTTCAACCCGGTGCCGCAGGTGACGCAGTAGCCGCCGTAGATGCCGACCGCCCGCGGGATCACCAGCGGCGCGGTGATGGTGTAGGTGCCGGCTGCGACCAGGATCTGGTCCTTGGTCCCGGTGACCATGGTCAGGGCCTTGGCCAGGGTGGCGACGGGCTTGGAGTAGGTGCCGTCGTTGCTGTCGTCGCCCGTGGTCCCCGAGACGAAGATCGCCCGCTCGAGATCGCCGTCGACCCCGTCGCAGTCCGCGTCGATGATCCCGGTGGCGCCGATCCCGGAGGGCAGATCGCTCCCCGGCACCCCCTGGCAGTAGTACTCGCAGCCGTCCGCGTCGAGCTGGTTGAGGTTGTAGAAGTACTGCTCGCAGGCTTTCACCGCGCAGCAGGCCGGGCCCTCGCAGCCCGGACGATCAAGGGCCTTGCAGATGTTGCCCAGCAGGCCCTGGCTGGTGTTGGCGAGGGCGCAGGCCGCCCCGCACGCGCCGCAGTTGAGGGCATCGATCCCGAGGTTGAAGTCCTCGTCCGCGACCCGGTCGCAGTCGTTGTCACGCCCGTCGCAGTACAGCTCGGGGCCCTCGCTCGGCCGCACGCGCTTGCCCCACTCGGCGTCCCAGCCGCCGCCCTCCCGGGGCCGCCCGTCCGGCTCGTCCTGGGCTCGACAGGAGAGGATCTCCTCGCAGTACAGGAGCCGATCGTCGTCCCGATCGAGCTCGCCCTCGGGCAAGATCCCGTCGCAGTTGTTGTCCTTGCCGTCGCAGACCTCGTCGGCCGCGGGCTTCGGGTTGGCGCCATGGGTCCAGGCCGGGTGCACGGTCTTGTCCTGGTCCGGGCCGTTGGGGAGGTTGTTGCCGAGGCAGCCGACCTCACCGCACTCGGGCACGCCATCGCCGTCCTGATCCCGGGTCTCGGCGACCGGGATGCCGTCCTTGCAGTCGTTGTCGACCCCGTCGCAGACCTCGACGGAACTGGCGCCCAGCGGGGTGAGGCAGCCGGGCATGGTGCTGCAGCAGGTCGCCTTGTTGTCCGAAGGATCGCAGACCATGACGCCGCCGGCGCACTGGCCCTCGCCACAGGCCGCGCCCGTGTCGAAGCCCTCGTCGACGGTGCCGTCGCAGTCGTTGTCCTTCCCGTCGCACAGCTCGATCATCAGGGGATCCGGCGCCACGGTCCGGTCCGCGCCGGCCTCCGCCGGGGTCAGCTCCCGCTTCGCGGAGCAGGACGCATCGACACACACGAAGCAGCCGGTCTCCTCACAGGTGAGCTTGCCGTCGCCGTCCCGGTCGAACTCGTCGGCATCCCCGGCGCTGGGCACGATCCCATCGCAGTTGTCGTCCTTCCCATTGCAGCGCTCCTGCGCGAGGGCCGGCGAGCTGGGGCTGCCCGGCATGGTCGAGCAGACCGCGACCCGATCCTTGGCCTCGCAGTTGGGGCTGCCGACGGGACAGCTACAGACGACCTTCCCGACGCCGCAGATGCTCGTCCCGCCCAGGCCACAATCGGAGCCGAGGGGCAGGCTGACACCGGCCGCGTTCTTCCAGGAGAACAGGTAGTTGGCGCCGACCTTCTCATCTTTGTCTTCGGTGCCGTCGCAGTCGTCGTCGAGGTCGTTGCAGTACTCGGTGTTGAGGGCCGGCGTGGCCGTGCCGCCGGGGGCCACGGAGCAGCGCGCGGTCCCCCGGGCCGCGCAGGCGGCGCCAGGCGGGCAGCACTCGACGATCCCCTTGATGTTGCAGATCCCCTTGCCCCAGCAGGGGTCGCCGAGGTTCATGTCGCGATCGGGGAAGTCGGGGTCACGGTAGACGTAGATGCCCTCCTGCGCGTCGTTCTTGCCGTCGCAGTCGTCGTCGAGGCCGACGGGGTTGGCCGCGGTGGCGTTGCAGACCTCGTTGCGCGGCACGCCGGTACAGGTCGGATCGGTGCTGCAGCAGACCCCGGAGCCGTTGCTGCTGCAGACGAGCTGACCGATGCCACAGACCCCGGGTGGATCGCACGGATCCCCCTTGGTCGGGAAATCCTCGTCGATGTCCCCGTCGCAGTCGTTGTCCTTGCCATCGCAGATCTCGTCGATCCCCATCTGGCCGGGGCAGGCGATGCCCTCGACGAAGACCGCGGTGCAGCAGGCCGCGAGCCCACCGGTGGCGCAGACCACCTGCCCGCCGACGCACTGTCCGGCCTCGTCCTGGCACGCGCCCCACAGCTCGAGCTCCTGCTCTCCCTGGACCCAGGCCTTGCCGCCGCCGATCTTGAAGTCCTCGTCGGTCTCGCCGTCGCAGTCGTTGTCGACCCGGTCGCACTTCTCCTCGCTGCCCTTGCCCGGGTCCTCGGGGGCCACACAGCCGATGTCGCTGTTGCAGCAGGCCGCGAGCCCATCGTGCGCGCAGACCACGAAGCCCGCGCCGCACTGCCCGATCCCCTGGCAGTCGCCCTTCAGCGCGATGGGATTGGGGCGGCTGAAGACGTAGGCCCCGGGCACACCGGCGATGATGTCGAAGTCCTCGTCGGTCTGCCCGTCGCAGTCGTTGTCGATCCCGTCGCAGACCTCGCTGGTGGCGTTGCCCCAGGCGTTGAGGCAGCCCGCCTCGGTGTCGCAGCACATCTGCGTCGGGTCGCTGGGCTTGCAGATCATGGCCCCGCCCTGGCAGGCCCCGGCCCCGCAGCGCCGGTGCTCGGTGACGGGCTCGAACCCCTCGTCGGCCATCCCGTCGCAGTCGTTGTCGATCCCCTGTCCGTCGCAGACCTCCGGCTTGCTGCGGCCGAGCGCGCCGTAGGAGGGGCACTCGGGATCGGTGGAGCAGCAGGTGGCCAGCTTCTCGGGGTGCTTATCCGGGTCGTCGACGCAGACGATCTGCCCGAGGACCTCGCCGCCCGTCACCTCGTCGATGCCGCAGCCGCCGACCCCTCGGCAGGCCTCGCCGATCTCCAGGGCCTTGCCCTGCGCGTCCTTGTAGACCCGCCCGGCATACAGGGCCGAGACCGCCGCGGCCTCGTCGATCCGCCCGTCGCAGTTGTTGTCGACGCCATCGCAGGCCTCGGCGACGCCGACCCGATCGTTCCAGCAGGGCGGCGCGCCGCCCTCGGCGGGGGTGCCCGCGTAGGAGCAGGAGACGGTGCAGGCGGTGAGCCCCTTGCCGTAGCCGTAGCGGAGGGTGATGGTCTTGTCGCCGCTGACCTTCTCGGTGACCTTGTTGAAGGCGAAGAGGCAGGACTCGCTCTCCGCGCAGTTCGTGTCCACGGTGTAGGCCGCGCAGTCCGTCGCCCCCTCCTTCAGGAAGAAGGGGGCCATGACCACGGCGTCCTTGGTGGACATCTCGTCGGGGAAGTTGATGGCGCTGCCGGAGAGCTCGGAGGTGATCGCCCCGTCGACGACCGAGTAGGACAGGGTCGCGGTCTTGAGGTCGGTCTTGCCGACCCGGACGGCCAGGCACATCGTCTGCGGAGTGAGGCCCAGCCCGGCGACGCAGACCCCGTCGGTCGCGGGATCGCCATCCAGCCCGACCGGACGCCCGTTGCCGCGCTTCCCGTCCACGACGAAGCAAGCCGACATGTCCACGTCGAGGGTCGCAGTGAACTCGTCACCGCATCCGGAGCATAGGACTAGGAGTGCAAGCAGCCTGAGCGGCAATTTGCGGCCGTTCATCCTAGTATTCCTCCTCGGGCGTGAAGGGGGGCAGTTCCAGCTTGAAGTAGATGGGGGAGCGCTCGGCCAGCGCCGGCAAGTTCGAGGCGTCGACCGAGTAGACACCGGCGAGGATCTTGACGACGGATTCTTCGATCTGGTCCGGTGTCCTCAGATCGACCTTGAACTCGTTGCGGACGGTCGGCTTGCCCTTCTCGGGCCAGTTCAGCGTGTACACCGTGACCTGGTCGTCGGTCCCGGGGGTCACCAGCACGAGGAGCAACCCGGTGACCTGGAGCGTATCCGCAGCCTTGGTGAGGACCGCCTCCTCATCGGCCGCCGCACCCTGGACGACCGGGATCAGGTCCTTGTAGACGGCCTGGTAGACGCCGGGCTTGAGATGCAGGCCCATCTCCAGCTCGCGGGTCTCGGCGAACTTCTCGCCGATCCGGAGGATCCGGCTCACCCGCCGATAGCCCTCGCGCACGAAGGTGAAGACGTGCTCACCGGCCCGCAGGTTCGTCAGCTTGAGCGGCGTCACCCCGCGGAACTGGCCGTCGACGTAGACTCGCGCGCCCTGGGGGTTGGTGCCGACCTCGAGCTCCCGGTTCTCGGGGTCTTCGATCTCCCACTCGCACTCGGGGTAGAACTCGTTGACCTGGTCGATGGCCCCCACCGCCCCGGTCAGCTCGATGGTCAGGCCGACGGCCTCGCAGCGGTGGAAGTCCGATTCCCGCTTCGTGGTCCCCTTCAGGCCCTGGGAGGCCTCGGAGACGTAGAAGACGATGTCGGTGTACAGCCGCTCGTCCTGGGCGTAGGGGTACGCGTTGCGGTAGAAGTGCAGGGACCGCTCGAACTCCTCGAACGCATTGGACTTTCGGTCCTGCTGCAGGAGTTTCAATCCACGCTGGAAATATTTGGTGGCATCGATCAGATGCTGCTCGGCCTCGATGACGAGCATGCCGTCGTTGCGGCGATCGAGGTCCGCCACGCTGGGGATCTGCAAGCCCTCCTTGGCGGCGACCTTCATGGTCCGCCGGAGCACGTCCCCGAAGCGGCTGCTCTGGGAGGGGTCGACGCCCTGGGCCGAGAAGAGGATCGCCCCGGTCTGGTTCTCCTCCTCGTCCTGGGCGAAGGCGGGACCGGACGGCAGCAGGCCGCTAGCCAGCGCTAGCGGCAGACACAGTAGTAGAAGCGTTGTGCGGCGCGGCAACACCCTCACCTCCTCGGGTCAGCCTATCGGGCAGCGCCCCGGTAGCCTTCACGCGACCACCCCCGGCGCATCCGGGGAGGCGCCGGGGGTAGCTGGCCTGCTCAGCACGACCGTCCGAGTCGTACCGCGCCCTGCTCGATCTCTCCCAACTTACTTGATCAGGCTGAAATCGTCGAGCTTCACCTTCGCCACGTAGACCTGCTTCCAGCGAGTCTTCTTGTCGCCGACCTGACCCTGCGCGGTGAAGGCGAGCAAGCCCTCCTTGCCCCCCTCCAGCACGAAGAGGTCGAGATCGTTGTTCAGCAAGGTGTTGGTCTTCACCGCGCCGGTGGTCTTCGGCTCGTCGACCTTGACCCAGGTGATCGCATCGGAGGTCTTCTCGTCCACCTTGACCAGCAGCAGCCGGGTGCTGTCGGGGGTCCAGACCGGGTTGGAGCGGTCGGGCTTGACGACGTCCGAGACGAGGAGCTTCTGGTCGGTGCCGTCGGGCTTCACGACCCAGAGATCGAACTTCTTGGGGTCCTTCTGCGCCTGGTTGGAGAACAGGGCGACCAGCTTGCCGTCGGGGGAGAAGCTGGCGTTGAGCTCGTCACCCTTCCAGGTGGTGAGCTTCTTGGTGGACTCCTTCGGCTTCTCCAGGTCGGTGATGATGAACAGATCGTTGGAGGAGAGCTTCTCGATCATCCGGGTGAACAGCAGCGACTTGCCGTCGGGGGAGAAGCGGGGCTGGTAGGAGGTGTCCGACTCGGTCTCGGTCATCTTCCGGGGGCCCTTCTCCAGGTTGTAGATGTCGACGAGGAAGATGTCGCCGCCGTCCGACTCCTCCTTCGCGAACGCGAGGAGCCCGCCGTCGAAGCTGAAGGTCGGCTGGATCTTGTTCCCGCCGCCGTAGGCCTCGCCGCCGGTCAGGTTGCCCTCACCGTCCATGTAGATGTTGAACATGTGGCGCCCGCCGGTGCTGGCGTAGATGAAGCCACGCCCCTTGGGGTGCCAGGTGAGGTCCTTGACGGGAGGATTCTTCTTGCTGCCGAAGCCCTCCAGCGCCGTGTCGGGCTCGACGTGAATGGTCTCCTTGACGGTGAGACCGTCCATCACGAGGATGTCGACCCCGCGATGGTCCTTGCCCGGGTTGTGGTACTCGTAGGCCAGGCGCTTGCCGTCCGGCGACCACCGGGGAGTGAAGGTGTTGGCTTCCTGCACCGTGGAGACCAGGGTCACCTGGGCGCTCGCCGGACCGGCGAATGCCAAGGCCACGAGCAGGGCGGCAGGGGTCGAGAGAACACGCATCCTGGATGACATCTGGCACTTCCTCCACGACGGGCAGGACGACCCACCCGAATCAGGTTCTAAGGTTCAGACGCTGGGCCGAGCTGGATCTTCCCTACTTTCGCGGTCTGGATGTCCTCCGAGAGCAGGATCGGCAGCAGGATCCCGGCCGTGAGCCCGGCAGCCGCCACACCTCCACCGACGATCCACCACATGGAGGTCGACGACTGGTTGGGATTGTAGAGGAACACCTTGGCCTTGGCCTCCTTGCCCTGCTCGATGGTGAAGGGGGCGCCGTTGGCCTCGTACTCGCCGAAGGGCAAGTAGATGGTGATCGGGAGCTGGACGGGCTTGGCCTTGAAGTACTCGGCGATCTTGTCGAAGACCTTCTTCTTCTGCTGGTTGATGATGGGCTTCGTCGACTTGAGGATGATGATCCCCCCCTTCTCGAACTTCTCCGGCTGGTCCGGGTTCTGCTCGAACAGGACGCCGGCGTAGTACTTCTCGAGGGTGTCCATCAGCTTCTTGGCCTCGTCCTGGTCCTCCTCCGTCTTGGCGAGCTCGACGGCCTTGCGGGCGTAGGGGAAGGCCTTCTCGAGCTGGAGGGTCTCCTCCGTGGCCTTGGCCAGGTAGTAGTGGGTCTTGTAGTCCTTGCCCCCCTCGGTCGTGGCCGCGGCCTGCTCGAGGGTGCTGATCGCCGGGACCCACAACTTCTTCTTGTAGTAGTGGATCCCCTGCTTGCTCAGCGCCTTGAAGTTCGCCTGCGCCGGGGCGTCGTCGGCTCCGGCAGGCAAGGCGGGCAGCTCGACGAGCCCCGCCAGGAGCAGGGGCAGCAGGAGCTTCGGGAAGAACCGGGAAGACCACGAGCGTGCGTTGTTGCTTCTCATGGGGTTCATTATACCGCCTCCCGCGCAGAGTCAAAATGGTGGCAGGCGATCAGCCGCGCCGGCCCGTAAGGTTTGAGCTGGGGGATCTCGTGCGTGCAGCGACCCGCGGCCAGCTCGGGATGCGCCTTGGCCACGTTGCAGCGCGGCAGGTAGACGCAGCCGTTGGGCGGCGGGGCCTCGGAGCTCATCTCCTCCGTGGAGGCCTTGATGGTCGTGTCGCCCCGCAAGCGGGCCGCGGCCTGGAAGAGCTCCTCGGTGTAGGGCTGGAACGGCGGGGACTGCATGTCCTGGACGCGCAGCTCCTCGAGGATCCGCCCCCGGTACATCACCGCGACGCGGCTGCAGGCTCGCTGGATGACGTTGAGATCGTGGGAGATGATCAGGTAGGCCACGCCCTCCTCGCGCACCGCGAGCAGCAGATCGATGATGTCGGCCCGCAGCAGGGCGTCCAGCCCCGAGGTCGGCTCGTCCGCGACCACGAACTTGGGCCGGGCCGCGAGCATCCGGGCGACGCCCACGCGCCGCTGCTGGCCTCCGGAGAGCTCCATCGGGTAGGCCTCTTCCCGGCCAGCCAGCTTCACCCGGGCGAGGAGCTCGGTGACCCCGTCCCGCAGCTCCTTCCCCTGGAGCCCGCGATGGAGGCGCAGGGACTCGGCGAGCACCTCGCGGATCATCATCCGCGGGTGCAAGGTGGAGGCCGGGTTCTGGAAGAGCATCTGGAAGTCGCGCCGCCGCTGGCGGAGCTGGCGGAGGGGGATCTTGTACAGGTCCTCCCCGTCGAAGACCACGCGTCCGGCATCGAGGCTCATGAGCCGGCAGACCGCCCGGCCGAGGGTCGTCTTGCCCGAGCCGCTCTCTCCCACCAGGCCGACGACCTCGCCCCGGTGGACCTTCAGGGACACGTCGTCCAGGGCGCGGAAGCCCTCGCTCTTCCGTCCGAGCAAGCCGCCACGGGCGAAGACCTTGACGCAGCCCTGCGCCTCGAGGATCAGCTCGCTGGGATCACCGGCCATCGCCGTTCCCTCGCTCCGGAGCCGGGGCGGTCGGCAGCTCGGCCCAGACCACTCGCTCTCCGTTGCCCTGCTCTTGCTTCCAGACGTCCACCGCGCCGATGAGCTCCTGCGTGTAGGGATGGAGGTCGGCCGCTCGTCCGGTGATGTCGGCGATGCGCCGGGTCTCGAGGATCCGCCCGTCGCGCATGACCACCACCCGATCGGACAGGGCCGCGACAACGCCGAGGTCGTGGGAGATGACGACGATCGCCAGGTTCTCCTCCCGCCGCAGGACGGAGAACAGCTCGACGATGCGGGCCTTGACGGTGGTGTCCAGCCCCGTGGTCGGCTCGTCCGCGAACATCAGGCGCGCCCCCCGGGCGAGGGAGGAGGCGATCATGACCCGCTGCGCCATCCCGCCCGAGAGCTCGTGGGGGTAGGTCTCCCAGACCCGCGCCGGGTTGGGGAGCTTCACCCGCTCGAGCCACTCGATGCCCTGTCGCCGGACTTCCTCCTTGGAAGAGTGCGGGTGCCGCAGGCGGACCGCCTCCCCGACGATCCGCCCGACCTTCCAGAAGGGGTTGAGGGCCGTCTGGGGGTTCTGGAAGATCATCGTCATCCCGTTGCCCCAGTAGGGCTGGAATCGACGCTGGATGAAGAACTTCCAGGCGCGCTTCCGCTTCTGCACGGGCTTGCCCGGCTCGACCAGCAGGGTCTTCTCGTGCCCCTCGAGCAGGTCGATGGGACCGCTCCCGGGATCGAACTCGATGCGACCGGACACCACCCCCGGCCAGCCGTTGAGCAGGCCCATGGCCGCCGCACACGTGACCGTCTTGCCGCTGCCCGACTCCCCGACGATCCCGAGGACCTCGCCGGGCGCGACCTCCAGGTTCGACTCCTCGACGGCCGTCCGCAGACCGTCCTTGTCGACGAACTGGACGCGCAGCCCGGCGATGCGCAGGATCGGGTGGCTCCCTGCCATGCTAGAGTCGCTCCTCCTTGGCCTGCCCGACGATGACGTCCCCGAGAGCGGCCACGCCGATGGTGGTGAAGACGATGGCCGCGGTCGGCACCAGCGCGTGCCAGTACTGGCCGTGGAACATGGCGGCGGTGGCGTTGGCCAGCATCCGCCCCCACGACGGGATCTCGGGAGGTGCGCCCGGCCCCTCGAGGTAGGAGAGCGCGGTCTCGAGGAAGATCACGTAGACGAAGAGGTACAAGGCCTGCCGCACGATCTCGGGGAAGCACTGCAGCCAGACCATGTGATAGAAGAGGATGCGCGGCAGGCTGAGGCCGTGGGCCCGGCTGGCGACGATGAAGTCCTCGGCCTTGAGCGCCAGCACGCGCCGCCGCACGGCCTCCGCCACCTGCGGGATGAACAGGGCCCCGGTGATCCCGCCGATGAGCAGCATGGACGGCGTCTCGGGGATCGTGCAGACGAGGAGGATGAACACCAGCCGGGGGAAGGAGCCGATCAACGTCGTGAAGAAGGTGATCGCCTTGTCCACCCGGCCCCCCATGTAGCCGGCGAACGCGCCGAGGATCACGCCGAGGCCGAGGCCGATGGCGACCGCGAGCAACCCGGGCAGGAAGAAGCCCTCCGTGCCCTTGACGAGCTGCATCAGCAGGTCCTTGCCGAGGTAGTCCGTCCCCAGCAGGCTGGGGGCGAAAAACTCGGTCGCGGCCACGGACAGGGCCGCGGCGTCGTCGACCGTGCTGCCGAGGACGTCCGACTGGTCGTAGATGGGCACGTCGTGGTCCCAGACCGTCAAGCAAGGGGTCGCGTGGACGAGCAGCAGCCGCAAGTGGCGGTTGCCGCCCCGGTCGAGGCTCGCGAGCTGCAGCACCGCGGCGTCGCTGCCCTGGTCCTGCAGCATCTGGCAGAGCTGGACCGGCGGGTACTGCCCCCCGCCGATGACCTCGGCCGCCCGGAACTCGTCCTCGGCCTGCTGGAGCCGGGCCTTGACGCGAGCCGGGTCGCGCAGGTGCCAGTGGTTGGTCTGGGCGAGGAAGTGGAGGAAGAGCTCCTGTTGCTGCGGATCGGCGATCTGCTCCGTGTGACGGAGGACCTCCCGTGGTCGCGGGTCCAGCATGCGCTGCAGGTCCTGGACCGACAGCTCCTCGAAGCGCCGGGCGAGCTCCGGCTGCTCCTGGAGCTGCCACTCCGCCACCTCGCCCTCCGGGAGCCGGCGGGCCGCGAGCCCGTTGGCCAGGGCCGTGGGGATCAGGGCGATCTGGGCCTCGAGGGTGCGCGTGTCCTCCATGGAGCGAAGGTACCGCCGCAGCGCGGACTCATGGCGCTCGAGGCGGGCGGAAAGGTCCGGGGGAAGGGCTCGATCCGGGGGATTGGTACCAGCGTCCCCCGCCAGCAGGCTGGCGAAGGGACGCGCCGGATCGTCCTGCGGGCCGACGCGGAACCGCGGCAGGCCCTCGGCCCCGCTTGCGGGCTGCTCGGCTGCTGTCGCCGCCGCTAGCCGGGCCTGGAGCCCGGTGACCGTCCGGTCGATGAACGTGACCGTGGCGCCCTGCTCCTGCAAGGCCTCCGGATCGACCAGGGAGGGAGCCAGGGGGAGCGACCAGGCCGGGTCGGCCAGACAGGGGGCCGGTGCGATCACCCCGGCGGGGGCGGCCGGCGCGGCCGCGCCAGCCTGCAGGCAGTCCACCCGTCGCTGGATGGTGACGAGGGTCTGCTCGAGCCGGGCGCGAGCGAGCTGGACGAGCACGACCTGGGCCCAGAGGTGGCTGCGGGTCGGCGGGAGATCGCGCTGCTGGACCAGGGCGAGGAGCTGGCCCTCGAGCGCGGTGCGCTCGGCCGGGGGCAGGAAGGCGGAGCCCGGCAACAGGCCCACGACGGGGAACAGCTCGCCCTCGGCCCGCGTCAGGGCCTCTTCGGCCTCGACCAGGGGCTCCTGGAGGAAGCTCCGGCTCAGCAGGGTGATCTTCTGGCCCGCGGGACGCTCCAGCCCCGGGCTCGGCTCCCAGAAGCGCAGGCGATCCGGGACGCTGCCGGTGGCCACGGGGTCGAAGGGGATCAGCGGGCTGGCGAGGCACAAGGCAGCGAGCAAGGCGGCGGCCACGACGCTGAGGAAGGGCCGGGTGTGCCGCTCGAGGATGATCCAGATCTCGACGTACAGGAAGGCGAGGTAGACGATCGCCAGCAGGGAGACCGGCAGGTCCCCCCAGCCGAGGCCGATCAGCCTCTCGGACAGCAAGGCCAGCAAGCGGGCCGCGAGGAAGACGCCGAGCACGATGCCGGTGAGGCGCGCCTTGCGCTTCCAGGTGGTTTCGAAGAAGGGCAGGCGCGCCATCTATTGCCTCACCCGGGGATCGACGAGGAACTGGTAGATGTCGGCCAGAAAGGCCATGGCGATGACCACCAGGGTCGAGAGGAACGAGATGCAGACGACCACGGAGTAGTCGCGGCCGAGCGCGGCATCCCAGAGCAGCTCTCCCGCACCCTCGAGGTTGAAGATCTTCTCGATGATGACCACGCCGCCGAGCAGGAAGGTGGTCCGCGACGCGAAGAGCCCGACGAGGGAGATGGAGATCTCCGCGAGGCCATGCTTCACTCGGGACGCCCCCCGGGCCCGGGCGCTGTGGATGTAGCGCCGCCCCGAGAGGACGGCGAGGTCCTGGTCCACCCCGCGCAGCAGATCACCGAAGGTGGCGTCTCCCAGCCCGAGGACGATCCCGGCGAACAGGTAGGGTACGATGCCGCCCTCCAGCCGGGGGAGGGGGTACCACATGGGCGACTCGGTGAAGAACCCCGTCTGCACGAGGTTGAGCACCACCCGGTTGACCCCCTGGATCACCCAGTACCCGAGCAGGAATGCGGGTAGGGCCGAGAGCACCAGCATCACGGGGCGCAGGCCGGCGCCGAGCTTGCCCTCAGGCTTGAGCAGGGCCGAGGTGACCAGGGCCGCGGCCAGGGAGATGGTCAGGCTGACGAGGACGAGCAACACCGTCCGCCCGAAGCGGACGAGCACCATGTCGGCGACGGACACCCCGAGCTGCAGCTTGTACGAGAAGCCGAACTCGAAGGTCAGGGCGTTACCGAGCCAGATGAAGAACCGCTCGAGGAACGGCTTGTCCAGCCCGAGCTGGGCACCGAGCCGCTCCACCTCCGCCGGGTCCACGAACGCGGACGCCAGCGGGTCTCCTGGGGCAAGGTCCACCAGGAAGTACATCAGGAAGTTCGCGAGGATGAGGAGGATGAGGTAGTAGACCAGCCGCCTCCCCACTCCGAGCGCGAGCTTCAGATGGGGATTGGCGAGGTTCACTTCAACGACCACTCATGGACGGTGGTGAAGTAGTAGTGCGGGGTGATGTAGACGTTCCGGTACTTGGAGGCGATGGCCGTCCGGGCGTTCAGGGACCAGAGGAAGGTGTAGGGCAGGTCCCGGGCCAGCTCCTTGTGGAGGCCCTGATAGAACTTCCGCAGGGATTCGGCGTCACGCGCTGCCCGGCTGCGGTCGAGGAGGGTATCCACCGTCGGGTTGGAGTAGCCGACGAAGTTCCGGTCGCCGGTGGAGTGGAAGAGCGGGAAGAGGTTCTCGAACCGCTTGAAGGACCACATGTGCAGCACCATGTCGAACTTGCGCTGCTTGAAGACGAGATCGTTGAACTTGGCCGAATCCTCGAACTTGACGTCGAGCTTGATCCCGACCTGCTTGAGCTGGCTCTGGATGTCCAGGCAGAGGCCCCGGATCTCCTGGCCGCCCTTCTCGACGGTCAGGGTGAGGGCGAGAGGCTTGCCGTCCTTCTGGTAGTAGGGGCCCTTCTTGGCGAAGCCGAGGCCCTCGAGGAGCGAGGCCGCCCGCTTGGGATCGTACGGCCGGGGCTTGACCTCCCAGTTGTAGAAGGGCGAAGCCTGGGTGAAGGGCCCGGAGAGGATGTCGCCGGTGCCGAGGTGGGCCATCAGCAGATCGATGCGGTTGAGCGCGAAGGTGATGGCCTCCCGCACCTCGGCCTCGGCCAGGTTCGGGCTCTTGAAGTTGTAGGCCATGTACCACCAGTTCACGGTGCTGTAGGGGTACAGCTTGACCGAACGGACCCGCTCGAGCTCCGGGACGTCCTTCGGGCGGACGATGATCACGGAGTCGAGACCGCCGAGCTGCAGCAGCTCGAGCTGGTTGTTGCGGTCGGGGATCTGCTGCATGAAGACCCCGTCGACCTGCGGCGGCCGGAAGTACTCCTTGTACTTGGTGAACTTGACCTGCTTGCCGGTGGCCTGGGACACCTGGAACGGTCCACTGCCCGTCGGACTGGCGGCGAAGGCGTCCGTCGGCAGGAGAGCGGTGTCGGCGAACTTGTGCTTCGGCAGCACCTTCCAGGAGAACTTCTGGAGAGGGTTGTTGATGGGCATCACGAACTCGAAGGAGACCTGGTTCTCACCGATCTTCTTGACCTCCTTGATGAATTCAAAGGATGTCTTCTGGAAGAAGACCGTCTTCGGGTTCTGGGCCGCCTGCACCGTGAAGACGACGTCGTCCGCGGTGATGGGCTTGCCGTCGTGCCACTTGGCCCCCTGGCGCATGTCGAAGGTGACGGACATCTTGTCCTTGGCCACCTCCCACTTCTCGGCCAGTCGGCCTTCGGGGTTGCCGTACTTGTCCTCGCCGACGAGGGAGTCGAAGATCAGCTCGAGCATCCGCTCGGCGACCATGTTCTCGGCGAAGAACGGGTGCATCGAGTTGGGCATCTGCTCTTCGGCGTACTTCAGCGGTTCAGCAGCCTGAGCGGCGCTGGCCACGAGCAGCAGGCCCCCGACGAGCAGCACCTTGAAACACCTTTGGTTTCCTGCCATCACCATCTCCTAGCCTTTGATCGGAGCTTCGGACTTGATGTTGTCCAGAGCCTGAAACGCACGGATCCGCCGGACGAACTCGCTCGTCGGCCAGACCTCGGGCAGTCGCTTCCAGAGGACGTTGAGCAGCACGCCGGCCCCTTGGGGGTCGCGGGCCCGCCAGCGAGCCATGGCGGCGTCGAGCAGGTAGCCGGCCCGGTTGAGCGTCGAGAAGGCGTCCTGCTGGGTGTTGTCGTGGAGGGCGTCGAGGGTCTTCACCGCCAGGCGGGGCTCCCCGATGAGGGTCGCGATCTGGGCGCGCACGAGGTAGAGGTCGTGGACGTGGTGCTCGAAGAAGCGTCCACGGAAGACGGCGTTGACGCCCTGCTCGTCGAAGGCCTTCTCGAACGCAGCCTCGAGCAGCGTCTCGAGGGTGCGGGGATCCTCGGGCAAGAAGGAGAGCTGGTCGCGCAGACCGGGAGCTCGGGGGTCGAGCTGGGCGAGGGCGAGCAGGCGGGCCAGGCGGGAGACCCAGGCCTTCGGCTCCGCCCCCGCGGGCGCCTGGCCCTGCAGGACGGCCCGCCGGACCTCGGCCGTGTAGGCCAGCTCGGCGACGCTGCCGTGGACGTCGATGGCCAGGCAGGCGATGGGATCCGGGGTCGCGGCGGCAGGCTCGGCGACCGCCGCGCTGCCCGGCGCGGGTGCGGCTGCGGCAGCCGGCGGAGGGGACGGCTGGACCAGGGCGTAGGCCGCCAGGGCACCGTCCCGATCCCCGAGGGCCTCCAGGGCCCGGCCGCGCCAGAACGCGCCGCAACCGCCTGGCCCCACCACCTCGGCGAGGGTCTTGGCCGCGGCCTGGAAGTGAGACCGGGCCAGCTCCTCGAACAGGGTCAAGGAGAAGAAATCGAGGCTCGTCTTCTCCTCGGCGAGGGTCGCGGCCTCGGACGCCGCGGCCGCGGCCGCGCTGCCAGTGCCCGGGGCACTCGGAGGGACCGCTCCCTCACCGGGAGACTCGTTGAGACGCACGGTGTGGTCCGACTCCTTGTAGGACAGGCTGGCCAGCTCACGCAGGGCCTGGGTCGGATCCCCACTGCGGAGCAGGGCCGCGACCCGCAACCGCCGCCCGTACGGGCTCCCGTCTCCCGAGAGCGGCTGCTCCCCGACCACGGGCAACCCGGCGCGCTGCCGCAGGTAGGAGCAGAGGAGGGCGACATTGGGATCGGCCGCCCCGGCGGTCACGGCCGCAGCCCAGTGGGCCTCGGCCCCTGCTGCGTCGCCGGCGAGGGCGACGGCATAGCCTTGCCAGGCCCTGGCCATCGTCCCGAACGCCCCGGCCGCGGGATCCGCGGCCAGCTTGCCAAGGGCCTCGGCCGCCATGGCCGAGGCCGCCGGGCCATCACGCAGCAGGCGCACCTGCGCCCCGTAGAGCACCTCCACGGGGAGGATCGGGCCGATCTTCTCCCGCCGGGTCTCGCGCTCGGCGAGGTACTGGCCCGTCAGCTCGAGGGTCGCCCGGTGCAGTCCCTGGTAGAAGGAACCCAGCTCGATGTGGGCGCGCGCGAGGCCGACCTGGTGGGGGAAGGCCTGCTCGGGCGAGGCCGCGGCGAGAGAGCCCGCGAACGCCTCGATGGCCTGCAGCAGCTCCCCTTCCCAGAGGGCATTCCAGCCGTCCGACGAACCGGTCAAATCACTGAAATCCCGAGGATTTTTGGCCATGCGCCCGAGCCACCCCGCCAGGGCGGGCTCGACCAGGCCAGCGGCCTCGACCGCCGCGACCTCCGGGGTCGCCGCGGTGGCCTTGCCCGCGCCGCTCCCCGGATCGGCAGGTGCCCCGGGGTTGCAGCGGCAGCCCAGCGCCAGGGAGGACAGGCCGAGCACGAGCGGCAGTCCCAGCAGCACCGGCCATCGATTCGGACGATCAGCTCCTCTCATTGCGGGAGACCCTCCAGCACCCAACCACACTGTCCGCCTCATTGGACCTGTTCGTCCCGCAGTTTCTTCAACGCCGCGATCTTCTCCTCGGCCTTGGCCTTGTCGCCGGAGTAAGCACCGAACTCCTCCCAGAAGCCGATCGCGGTATTCAGCAGCGGCGTGAAGTCCTGATCCTCGTGCTTCTCTTGCTGCTTGTAGTACTCGTGCTCGTAGGCCTGCGCGAGGATCGACAGGATCTCGCTGATCTTGGTCTTCCGCTCCTCGACGGGCAGCCGCTCCTTGACCTGCATGAAGCGATCCTTGATCTCGATCGCCTTCTTGAACTGCCGGGCCGAGACCGCCACCTTGATGTAGCCGTACAGCACGCTCGGATCGTACTTGTACTGGCCGAAGGAGGTCGCCTTCTCGAGGGCTGCGAGCTGCCGGGCCCGGTCGCTCTTGCGGCCCCAGTACTTGGCCAGGGTCAGGTGGATGTCCTCGGCGTTGGCTCCACCCAGGGGGACCTTCTCGCAGACCTGGACCAGGCAGCGATCGGCCTCGCCCTCGTCCACGGCGGAGCGCAGGGCGTCGAGCTCGCACTCGATGTCGGTGGGGCACTTGGTGCCCTCCTTGCCCTTCTCGACGACCTTCTTCTCGGGCTTCTTGCCGCCCTTGGGGTCCTTGCCCTTCTTGCTCAGCCCGGTGGTGGTCGGGGCCGGGGCCGCCGCGACGACGACCTGCTTCTCGCCGATCGCGATCAGCAGCTTGTCCATGGCAGCCTTGGACTTGGCGAGCAGCCCGTCCGCAGTGGCCTTGGCGCCGTTGGCCGCGGTGAGGATATCGGGGAGGGCCTCGGGCTTGGCCTTGGCGACCTTCTTCTGGAGGCCGGCGGCTTCCTTCTTGGGGCCGGCGATGGCCTTGACGGAGTCGTCGATCTCCTTCTTGGCGGCCTTGGCCTCGGCCTGCCCCTGCTTGGCGGTCTTGACCTTGCCTGCCGCAGTCTTGGCGAGGTTCTTCAGCTCGGTCTCGACGCTAGCGATCGTGGAGGTGGCCGTCTGGATCGCCGCGGTGGCCGAGTCACGGGTCTGGGCTTCCTGGGCCTTGGCCTGGGCCACGGCCGCGTTGACCTGCTCGTCCGCCCGGGTGAAGGCCTCGTTGGCCTCCTCCTTGGCCTGCTCGGCGTCCGATTCGGCGAGCCGCCCGGCCTGAGCGCCCTTGTTGACCTCCATCATGTCCTTGGCCTTGACCCCGGCCTTGGCCTGGTCCGCGGCGGCCTTGGCCCGCGCGAGCGCGTCCTCGATCTTGGCCATGGCGGCGCCGTGCGCCGAGAGGGCCTCACCCGCGGGACCGGCGCCGCCGGGCTGGCGCGCGAGCTTGTCGATCTTCCCCTTGGTCTTACCCGCGTCGGCCTTCATCTTGCCGATGTTGGCGACGGTCTTGCCGAGGTCCTTGACGATCCCGTTGGCCTTCTCTTTGCTGAAGGGCTCCTCCTTGGGGGGCGGCGGTGCGGAGGACTTCACCTTCACCGGCTTGGCGTCGGCGGTCTGCACCTTCTCCGCCGCCTTGCGGGAGACGGCCTTCACGGCCTCGAGGTCGGCCTTGTCGGCCTCCTCCTCTTCCTTGGGAGCGGCCTTGGCCGCCGCGATCTTGGTCTCGGCCGCCTTGCCCTGCCGCTTCGCCTTCTCCTCGAGGGCGGCGAGCGCGGCCTCTTCCCGCTTCTGGGCCTCGGCCACCCGGGCCGCCTTCTGGGCTTCGGTCTCCTCCTTCATCTCGTCGGCGGCGTCGACGGTGATCACCCGGTTGCTGTCGTCCAGGGAGATCTTCTTGAACAGCGGCGCGTTCTTCTTGGACTGGGTGTCGACGCGCACCTCGACGGAGCTGCCCGGCTTGCCCCGGAAATGGATGATCTCGGCCCCCAGGGCGTTGGTGCGCCCTTTGAGCTCCGTGCCGAGGTAGATGGGCCGGAACTTGCCCGGGGCCTGGACGAGGACGACGTAGTCGATGCTCGTCGGCTGGAGATCGACCATGAAGCTGAGGGGCTTGGGGCGGGGTTCGCCCTCCTCGGGGCGCTCCGCCGCCAGCACGCCCTTGAACGTGCTGTCGGCACCATCGGCCAGCTTGAAGTCGTCGTTGGGCAGGATCTCGAGGGTGACCTCTTCACCCTCCTTGCCCTTGTAGGTGCCCTCGAACTTGCCCTCTTCGTCGGTCTGACCGATCTCCTCGTCATTGAGCTTGATCGAGACCCCCTCGACCCCGGCCCCCTCGGCCCGGGCCACCACCTCCAGTGGGTAGTCGGCCTCGAGGGGCGAGTCGCCGCAGCCGCCCAGGGAGAGAGCACCTGAGGCCAGCAGGAGAGAACCGAGAATGGTACGACTGATCTTCCTCATGGAGAGTCGCTCCCTGTCTGCAGGTGAAATCCAGGCCCGCCGCCTCGCTCACTCACCCAGGACCGGCGGGGGCAGATCGCCGGCCCCCGGACCCACGGACTTGTTTCCCTCGACGTCGTCGAGGGCTTCCATCTCGATCTGCTTGCGATTCAGGACGATGTCGCCCAGGGTGGCCTCAGCCCGCTCCTTCACGTCCACGGGGATGACCTTGTCCTTGTAGCCCAGCTTCTTGATCGTCACCTTGTAGGATCCGGGCTTCAGCGGCTGGGCGGTGTTGGTCTCATCGAGGAAGCGCTCGATGGTGAAGGCACCGATGTGGTTGGTGACGATGAAGTCCGTGGGGGGATCGGTCTCGACCGAGGCGGCCTTGATCGGCTTCTTGCGGTCGTCGACGACGCGCCCGGAGATGCGGGTCGTCCCGCAGGCGATGAGCAGGCCGCCGATGGCGAGAACGGCCAGGCTGGAGAGCAGCGCGCTCCGGACGTAGCGGAACAAGCTGGAGGAAGAGGTGCTGCTGTTGGCTTTGCTCATCTGAGGACCGCTCCTTCCGGCGACTGGATTGGCCGCCGGCTGTTTGCGCTGGGCCCCCCGGGGGGCCATCGTTGCTGCCCACGACCTGCCGACATCCGTCAGGGGCGGATGCGGCCCGCCAGGCTCACTCCTCGTCCTTCTCCTCGGTACCCTCCGCGGCCTTCTCCTCTTCCTCGACCTTCTGGCCGAGGTGGCGGACCATGAAGGTGACGCCGGGGTTCGCCGGGTCCATCAGCCGCAGTTCCTCGAACAACCCGAGGGATTCCTGGAGGTTTCCGCCCCGATACGCCTTCACGGCGCCGGCGAGGATGTTGTCCTTCGCCTTCTTGATGGTCGGGTCCGCGCCGAGGTCCTTCAGGGAAGACTCCATGTAGCGCCGGGCCTCTCCCAGGTCCTCCGCGTCCTGGGTCTTGGCCGGGACACGCTGGAGGATGATGTAGGCCAGCGACAGCCGCTCCAGGGCATCCCGCTTGCCCGCGAGCTTCTTGCCGGCGTTCTTCTCCTTGCCGACGTCCGCGAGGATGATCCGCACCTGGTCGATGTTCTCGCGGAACTGGGCGACGAACTCGGCCATCATCTCATCGCCCTCGGCACGGACCTCCGCGGGGGAGAGGAGCAACAGCCCGAGCAGGCCGAGGCCGAGGCCGAGGCCCAGCCGACGGACGCTGGAGCGCATCGTGGAACGGAACGGCCGACTCGAGAGTACCTGGAATGCGCTGCTCACGTCATTCCTCCTTGTATCCCAGAATGAGCACTTGCCCGAGGTACCACGTCCGCCGGATCGGTGTCAAGCGCCAGGGCCGCCCGAGGGTTCGGTCCTCACCACCCCCATCCCGCGCGGCGATCCTGATTACATTTACATACATTACCCCACATCTCAACACCCAGCCCCGGGAGAACCCCTCCTCCGGCCCCCTACTCATGAGACGTGGGCAGGTACCCGGGCTGACGGCCGCGAAGTCC
The DNA here is from genome assembly GCA_034005005.1 of Myxococcota bacterium. Classification (GTDB taxonomy): domain Bacteria; phylum Myxococcota_A; class JAVEVO01; order JAVEVO01; family JAVEVO01; genus JAVEVO01. The sequence goes on along the minus strand of JAVEVO010000056.1, from coordinate 14,279 downwards.
GTCGCGGCGTAGGGTGACGCGCCGGTCCGGGGAGACGGAGACCCGCCCCGGACGTGCCTTCCCGCCCTCCCGCTGTTGACCCTCGGAGATGGCACCGCTACAGTGAGGAGTAGCGCACGACGTCCTGCGGCTCGGCTCGACGACGGTCCCTCCGGGCGCAACCAGGGGAGTGGCAAGGATGGATTCCAACTCGAACCGGCGAAAGCAGGACCCGAAGCTGGTCGCCACCGCGATGCAGAAGGCGACCCAGCTCTTCAACCAGCAGGAAGGGCCGACCGGCAAGGACGACGCCCAGGCCGATCCCCTCAGCGAAGGGGCCCGGCTCACGGACCAGGGCCAGGAGAAGAACGAGGACGACCCCAAGCCCAACCCTGCCCTCAACGGCGTCACCCGCAACGTCCAGTTCGCCGAGGCCCTCGCCGGCGAGCAGAAGGATCTGGCGCCCAACATCCGCTCCTTCCTGCGCAGCACCGTGGGCTCGTCCATCGATCACGTCAAGGTCTACACCGGCCGCTTCGCGGACCTGGCGATCCACGCGCTCGGTGCGGAGGCCTTCGCGATCGACAAGCACATCTTCATCCGCTCCGACAAGTTCAAGCCCGGCACCGCCGAGGGCCTCGGCCTGCTGGCCCACGAGGTGGCCCACACCCTGCAGGGAGGCCGGGGAGGCCGCAAAGAGAAGGAGGAGGAAGCCGAAGGCTTCCAGTCCAAGGCCATGAAGATGGCCGAGAACGCCGGCAAGGACTCGAGCAGCGTGGCGAACGAGGGCGGCGGTGGCGAGCTCGCCCTCGACCAGGCACCCCTGACCCCCGGCGACGTGCCCAAAGTGGCCGGCTCCGCGCCGGCCCAGAGCACCGAGGGCAAGACCGGTCAGCTCTCCGATCACGGGCAGTCCGTCGAGGAATCGCGCCTGTTCGAGGTCCTGCGGGTCGAGCTGTTCCGCAAGCTGCGCGACGAGGCCGACATCCAGAGCGGCCTCCACGGTGTCGGCGTCTTCCGCCGCTAGTACCCCAGCACGACGATCTCGCCCCCTCCCGTCCTGGTCGAGCCCCTGGTAGCCGAGCCCCTGGTGGCCTGGTGGGGACCGGCCTCCGCACCGGTCCTCCCGAAAGTGCCCGCGCGTCCGCCGGCACTTCCAGGGCTCAGGGCTCAGAACTCGGGGGGTAGGCCTTCGATCTCCGCGGCCGTGAAGACCGGGCCATCCTTGCAGACGTAGACGGGGCCGATGTTGCAGCGGCCACACTTCCCGAGGCCGCACTTCATCCGGTTCTCGAGGGTCGTGTAGATCCGGTCCTGGGCGAAGCCGAGCTTGGCCAGCACCGGGAGGGTGAACTTGATCATCACCGGCGGGCCGCAGATCACGGCGTAGGCGTCCTGCGCGGGGGGAGCTGCCTTCTCGACGATGGAAGGGACGAAGCCGACCTCCCCGCGCCACTCGGGGGTCTGGCCCCCCGGGTCGACGGTCTGCCAGAGCTTGACGTCGGGACGGGCGGCCCAGGCCTCCAGCTCCCGCTTGTACACCAGGTCGCCCACGGAGCGCGCCCCGTAGACGATGGTGATGTCCTTGAACTTCTCGCGCAGGTCCAGGGCGTTCCAGATCACGCAGCGGACGGGCGCGAGGCCGATCCCCCCGGCGATGAACACGAGCGAGGAGCCCGCGAACTTCTCCAGGGGGAAGCTGTTGCCATAGGGCCCCCGGAAGCCCATGGTGTCGCCGACCTCGAGCTGGCGCAGGGCGGCGGTCACCTTGCCGACCTTCTTGAAGCTGCACTCGATGTAGCCCTTGCGGGTCGGCGGCGAGGCGATGCAGAAGGTGCACTCTCCCGCACCGAACACCGAGTACTCGCCGAACTGACCGGCCCGGAAGTCGAACGCGTCCCGGACCGCGGGGTCGACGAAGGCCAGCTTCAGGGTCCGGGTGTCCACCGTCTCGTCGGTGATCTCCTCCACCCGCATCAGGAAGGGCTGATAGAGGTTCATGCCGCACCTCGGTCGCTGGACGCGGGCGACCCGGCCGCGAGCCGGTTCACCTCGGAGAGCAGGTCGAGCAGATCCATGCTGCCCGGACAGACGCGGATGCAGCGGCCACAGCCGGTGCACAGGATCGCGTCGAACTTCTTGGGGTAGATCATGAACTTGTGCATCACGCGCTGGCGGAAACGGGCGTTCTGCTGCGGCCGGGGGTTGTGCCCCGAGCCGTGCAGCGTGAACAGCGCGGGCTGGCACGCGTCCCAGTTCCGCCGCCGGGAGCCGACACCGATCCCCTCGACCTCGTCGACCAGATCGAAGCAGTGGCAGGTGGGGCAGACGAAGGCGCAGGCGCTGCAGCCATGGCAGCGCAGGGCGACGGTGTTCCAGAAGGGGTGCTCGAAGTTGGCCTCGAGCCAGCCCTGGACCCGGGCGGCGTCGAGGGTGAGGTTCTTGGCCACCAGCTCCTGGGCCTGGGCGACGAACTGCTCCGCCTGGCCGGCGGCCCCGGCGGGGGGCTCCTGCAGGCGGGCGCGGTGCTGGGCGAGGAAGTCCTCCCCCGCCGGGGTGCTGGCGACGGCCTGGTAGCCGCCCTCCACGGGCGTGAGGAGCACGTCGGAGCCCTGCGGAGTCGCGGGCGAGAGCCCGACCGCGGTGCAGAAGCAGGAGCGATCGACGCCGGGGCAGGCCAGGGCGATCACCAGCGCGGCCTGGCGTCGTCCCATCCAGAGCTCATCGTGATAGTCCCAGTTCATCACCCGGTCGACCACCGGCAGGGCGGCCGCATCGCACGGACGAGCCCCGAGGATCACCCGTGGCTTGCTGCTGGGTGGTCGCTCGGCGAACTCGACGTGGCCCTTGACCTGCCGGAAGGAGAGCAGCTCCTCGGTGGTCGGCAGGAAGAACTCCTTGAGGGAGCGGCGGGGCAGGCCTTCGCCGAGGGCCAAGTCCTCGACGCGGTCGAGCCAGCGGTAGTCGACCGCCGCCGCGGGCCCGCTCGGCTGACCGGGGACCGGCTCCACCGGAGCACGGGCCGGACGAGCGGGGGCGATGACGCCGACCCCCGCGGCGAGCAGCTCCCCGGCCAGGGTGCGCAGGTTGTCGTGGGTGATGTACTTCACGCTCATCGGCGGATCGCCTCCTCCCGGCCAGACCAGCTCACGGGTAGAGCATGTAGTCCTGGGGGTCCTGCTCCTTGTCGAAGGCGCCGATCGGCGCAGGGATCGCGGGATCGTCGTTCAGGGCGTGACCATAGCGCTGCCCGGCCGTCCGCAGCAGCAGCGCGTTGAGCAGCCCGAGGGGGATGTCCGAGGGGCAGGCGCGCTCACACTCGCCGCAATCCACGCAACGGCCGGCGAGGTGTATCGCCCGGATGAAGTTCCAGGAGAGCTGCCCCCGCGGGTGCGCCGAGGTCTCGACCCACTGGGGCTGGGACTTGTCGGCCACGCAGCGGGCGCAGAAGCAGAGCGGGCAGGCCTCCCGGCAGGCGTGGCAGCGGATGCAGCGGGACAGCTCGGTCTGCCAGAAGTCCCAGCGCTGCTTGTGGGGCATGGCCAGCAAGGCGTCGAGCCGGCGCTCACGGTGCGGGGAGACCGGCGGCGGCGGGGGCAGCTCGCCGACGAGGTGATCGGCGAGGTTGGGCGTCCGGGTCGGGCAGCTCCCACACTTGTCCGCGACCGTGTCGACGGTCAGCCGGCCGTCGCCCGCGGGGTCGCGGACGACGCCGCCGCAGCGCACGCCGATGAGCACGACGTCCTCACGACGCACCTGGGTCTCCCGGATCAGGCCGGCGACGGCGCGGGCGTCGCAGCCCTTGACCACCACCGCGGCCTTGCCCAGCCGGGTGATGTGCAGACGGCGGGGGTTGAGGTAGGCCGCGAGGTTGTGCACGCAGCGCGTGTCGAAGATCAGCCGGCCGGCCTCGGCCGGATCGGTGATCGCGACCGGCCGGGGACCGAGCCGCCCCTCCTCCCAGCCGAGGACGACCTTGACGGTACCCTCGGTGAGCAGCTTCCGGGCGAGTTCCTGGAGCTCTTTCATTCCTCCACCCTCCCCTGGCTCAGGCTCTGGTACTCGGTGAAGGGGCCGAGCTTGCGGATCCGCTCCGTGGTCTCGTTCACGACGTCGGCCCACTTGCGCCCCTCGGACGCGGAGACCCAGGAAAACGTCACCCGCTGCGGGTCGATCCCGAGCACGTCGAGGAGGTCACGGGTCAAGGCGAAGCGGCGCCGGGCGTGGAAGTTGCCCGAGGTGTAGTGGCAGTCGTTGGGATGGCAGCCGGACACGATCACCCCGTCCGCGCCCCGCTCGAACGCCTTGATCAGGAACAGCGGGTCGATCCGCCCGGTGCAGGGCAGCCGGATGACGCGGACGTTGGTGGCCATCTGCAGCCGGCTGGTCCCGGCGAGGTCGGCGCCGGTGTAGGTGCACCAGTTGCAGACGAAGCCGAGGATCCGGGGCTCGAAGGCTGCTGCTGCCGTCTCGCTGGCCGTGCTCATGGGAACCCTCGCTAAAAGGCGTTGATCGCCGCGTAGATCTGCGTGTCGGTGAAGCCCTCGAGCTCGATGCACTTCGAGGGGCAGTTGGCGTGGCAGGTGCCACACCCCTGGCAGAGGCCCCGGTTGATGGATGCCACGACCTTGAGCAGCCGGCCCTGGCGATCCCGGATCTCCTTGTGCTCGACCGCCCCGTAGGGACAGGCCCGCTCGCAGTGGAAGCAGCCGGAGCACACGGTCTCGTCGACGACCGCGACCAGGGGCTCCCGCTCGAGCTGCTCCTTGCCGAACAGTCCGAGCACCTTGCTCGCCGCGGCCGAGGCCATGGCCACCGCGTCGGGGATGTCCCGGGGCGCCTGGCAGGCGCCGGCGATGTAGATCCCGGCGGTGTTGGTCTCGACGGGGCGCAGCTTGGGGTGCGCCTCGTTGATGAAGCCGTGGCGATCGTAGGAGACCGAGAGGCGCTGGGCAAGGGCCTCGATCCCGGGCTGGGGCCGCATCGCGGTGGCCAGCACGACCAGGTCGGCGTCGATCACCACCTGCTCGTTGGCCAGGGTGTCGTAGCCGATGACCTTGATGACCTCACCGTCCCGGTACATGCGGGAGACGCGACCACGCAGGTAGGTCGCACCGTCCACCTCGATGGCCCGCCGGGTGAACTCGTCGTAGCCCTTGCCGTTGGCCCGAATATCCATATAAAATACGACGGCTTTCCCATCATGGACCTTGTGATGGTACAGCATCGTGTGCTTGGCCGTGTACATACAGCAGATCTTGGAGCAGTACTCTATGCCCTTGGCCGGGTCACGGCTGCCGATGCACTGCAAGAATACGACCTTCTTCGGGACCTTGCCGTCGGAGGGCCGCTTGATGGCGCCAGAGGTCGGTCCCGAGGCCGAAGCGAGCCGCTCGAACTGCAGCCCGTCGATGATGTCGGGGTCCTCGCCATAGCCGTACTCGCCGTAGCCCTTCAGGTCGGGCTTCGGCTGCTCACGGCCGATGGTGTAGAGCTGGTAGCCGGTGGCGACGATGATCGCCCCGACCTGCTCGGTGACGAGCCACTCCTGCTGGGAGAAATCGATGGCGTCCTTGCCGCAAGCCTCGAGGCACTTGCCGCAGGCGAGCCGCGCCTTGCCCTTGGCCATGGACTTGAAGCGCAGGCAGTTGTCGCGGTCGATGACCGGGACGTTGGGGACGGCCTGCGGGAAGGGCGTGTAGATCGCGGGGCGCTTCCCGAGCCGCGTATCGAACTCGCTGGGGATCTTCCGCTGCGGGCAGACGGTCTGGCAGGCGCCGCAGCCGTTGCAGCGATCCTCCAGGACGCTGCGGGCCTTGCGCCGGATGGTGACCTCGAAGTTCCCGATGTACCCGGAGACCTTCTCGACCTCGCTGTAGGTGAGCAGCTTGATCCGGGGGTGCTGGTAGACCTCGACCATGCGCGGCGTGAGGATGCACTGGGAGCAGTCGAGGGTCGGGAAGGTCTCCGAGAGCTGGGCCATGTGCCCGCCGATGGACGGCTCCTTCTCGACGAGGATGACCTCGCGCCCACCCTCGGCGATGTCGAGGGCCGCCTGGATCCCGGCCACGCCGCCACCGATGACCAGCGCGCGGCGGGTGATGGGGATGAAGATGCTCTGCAGCTCGTGGTTGTGCTTGACCTTCTCGACGATGAAGCGACCGAGGCCGATGGCCTTGTCCGTCGCCCGCTCCCGGTCCTCGTGGATCCAGGAGCAGTGCTCCCGGACGTTGGCCATCTCGCAGAGGAAGGGGTTGAGCCCCGCCCCCTCGCAGGCCCGGCGGAAGGTCTTCTCATGCATGTGGGGCGAGCAGGCCGCGACGACCACCCCGTCGAGCTGGTGCTCGGCCACGGCTTGCTTGATCAGCAACTGGCCGGGATCGGAGCACATGTACTTGTAATCTTGCGCGTGGGCGACCCCGGGGAGCTCGCCGAGCTCCTTCGCCACCCGCGCGCAATCCACGGTGCGTCCGATGTTCTCGCCGCAATGGCAGACGAACACGCCGATGCGTGACATGGGCTCAATCCTCCCGATGGCTCCGGACGATCATGACGGTCATGGCCGCCTCACGGGGCGATTCATGGCTGCGCCGGCGCAGGTAGCGAGCGCGGCGCCGCCAACTGGGCCAGCACCGGGTCCGCGTCGACGAAGTGCCGCTGGATCCCCAGCTCCTGGGCCGACACCCCGAGGGCCAGGCCGACGAGCTGGGTGACGTAGAGGATCGGCATGGCGAAGGGCTCGCCGCCCCGGGCCATGGCCTGCTGCCGGAAGTCGAGGTTCGAGTGGCACATGGGGCAGGCCACGACGACGGCCTGCGCCCCGGCCTGCCGGGCGTCGCCGAGGATCTCCCGGCCGAGGCGGATCACCGAAGGCCGGCGCGAGATGGACAGCCCCGCGCCGCAGCACTCGGTGCGCTTGTGCCAGCGGACCGGCTCGGCCCCCGTCGCCTTGACGATGGTCTCGAGCGAGGAGGGGTCCTCCGCGTCGTCGTAGGCGGCGACCTCGGGCGGGCGCACGAGCAGACAGCCGTAGTAGCAGGCCACCTTCAGCCCCTGCAGGGGCCGGCTCGCCTTCTCCTTGATGGCCGGGGCGATGTCGCGCAGCAGCTCGACCGCGTTGATCACCCCGACGGCGTTGGCGAAGGGCCGGGTGAGCAGCTTGCCGACCTGGGCGGCGAGGGCCGCGTCCTGCTGCAGCTCGTGCCGGGCCCCGGCGAGGCGACCATAGCAGGCCGCGCAGGGAGCGAGCAGCCGCTCGTGCCCTTGCTCCTCCGCGAGGGAGAGGTTGCGGGCGGCCAGGGCCACGCCCAGCAGGTGGCTGGTCTGGTGGCCCGAGGAGGCGCCGCAGCAGGACCAGTCCCGCACCTCCTCCAGCTCGATCCCCAGGGGGCCGGCGATCGCCTGAAGGCTCTCGCTATACTCCCGGGCGGTGCCGTGCATCGAGCAACCGGGATAGAAACCCAGCTTCATCGTCCTCTCCTCCCGCCTGCGCTCCGCTCAGCCGTGATCCGCGGCCCCGCCCTCGGGAGGCGCGGCCTGCTTGCTCGCCTGGGCCTGCTCGAGCTCCTTGACGCCCTCGAAGATCCGGCGGACCTCCTCGACCCCGGCGATGTTCTGCGGGATCAGCTTCAGCTTCCCACGCGTGAGCATCCCCGGCGCGGCCAGGGCATCGGAGAAGAGGTCGCCGGACCCCAGCTTGTAGCCGAAGATCATCCACAGCTCGGCCATGCGGCCGTGGCTGCGGACCTGCTCGAGGAACGCCTCGTGGAAGGCCCGGATCGGACGCGGCGCGGCCAGGGGATCGGCCGACAGCGCCAGCTCGCGCAGCCCATCGATCAGGCGGGCCGGCTGCACGTCATTGGGGCAGCGCGCCGAGCAGGTCTCGCAGGTGAGGCAGAGCCAGATCGCCTCTGATTTCAGGAGCTTGTCTCGATGATCGGTCTGGACCAGCCGGATCAGGGCGTGGGGTGGTAGCCCCCCCATCTCCTCGGCCATCGGGCAGCCGGCCGAGCACTTGCCGCACTGGTAGCAGCGCAGCGGGTTCAGCCCGGTGAGCTGCTGTAGCGCCTCGGCGATCGTCGCAGGCTGGGTGGAAGTGTGGTGTCCGCTCACCGGCATCCTCCCTCGGGCTCCCCCATGGCTGCTGGAGGGTCAGCCTGAAGCCGCGCCCATCATACTGACCAGAGCAATCCATGCAACTCCCAAGGGACCGCCCGGAATTGGCAAGTGATTTCGTGGACTAATCGCCACGCCACGACGACCGCCGGTCAGACAGGAACTGGCCAACCGGCCAAACGACAAAAACCAGATCAGGACAGTGGTGCGCAGCCGAAATCGTTGCTAAGAATGACAGCAAGGTGCCGCGTGGAGCAGGGCTCCTTCGGAGTTAGCCCAGCGTCGCCTGCGGGGAGGGACGGGCAGGTTCAACTGGGTTCATGCCGTTCTCCTCCGAGCGGGACTCCGAGGCCGAGCTGGCTGCCCGTCCTTCCCCCTTTTCCTTCCCGACACGCGACCTCAGGACGGCTCCTGGAGCCCGGCCAGCCGCTGGCGCAGCTCCGCTGGCAGAGGCGCTGGCCGGCTGCGGCCCTCGTCGAGGTGCACCTGGACCGTCTCGCCCAGCGCGGCCAGCTCGCCGCTGGCCTCGACCCGGTACTCGAAGGTGTAGCTGCTGCTCCCGAGCCGGCCGACGCGCACCCCGATCCGAACCTCGTCGGTGATGCGGATCGGCCGCCGGAAGTCGATGCTCAGCCGGGCGATGACGAAGGAGACCTCCTGGGGGGTCGCCACCGGGAAGTGCTCCTGCAGCACGGCGAGGCGGGCCATCTCGAAGTAGCTGGCGATCACGGCGTTGTTGACGTGCCCGAGGGGATCGAGGTCCCGCCAGCGCACGACGACCGGCACGACGCAAGCATAGCCGTCCAGCGGGCGGAGATCGCTCACGGCTCGTCCTGCTTGGCCCGGTCGAGGAGCTCATCGACCCGGTCGAGCGCACGCTGCGCCCCGTCGACCCCGCCGTCGACGGCCACCTCGAGGATGGTCGCGACGTCGACCAGACCGGCCTTCAGCCCGCCGCGCACCGTCTCCCGCACGACCTCCAGGGCCTGCCGCGCCACCGCGACGCGGCTGTCGGGGCGGTTGCGCAGCCCCTGGGTCGCCTCGGCGTAAGCCATCAGGAAGTTGCCCAGGGCACGCAGCATGCTCGGCTCGAGCAGGGGGCCGAGGTGCGACACGGCCTTGCGCATCAAGGCCGCCTCTTGCAGCCGGTCTTGCTCCGGGCGGTAGTGCTTCAACTGGGTCCGCCCGATGAAGCGGATCTCGCTGCGCACCGCTGCGCTCCCCTCCCGCCGGTAGAGGTTCACCAGGAGGTTCTGGGTGTCGTAGCCCCAGATGCCCAGCAGCATGAAATCCCGCACCAGCCTCGTCGGTCGCAGATCGGGGACGTGGTCGGTGTCGAGGAAGTGTCGCAGGACCAGGGTGAAGAACACCACGAGCTTGCCCACCAGCTCGGGGTGCTCGCGCAGCAGCAAGGCGTACCGGGGGGCCCGCAGCTCGGAGAGACGGAAGGTCTCCAGCAGCTCCTCGCCGTCCGCCAGGCGCGGCAGGGGGGCCTCGAAGAAGGTGTACAGCACGTGCGGGGGGCGATGGTAGCCCGGGGTCCGCCCGTGGCCGTCCCGGCTGCCGCTCTGGGCGACGAAGCGACGCACCTGGCGACGCAGCACGGCGTAGAGCTGGTTGCGCTGCCGGCCGTCCAGCCCCCCGAGCAAGGTCGTGGTGAGGCCGAGCGCGTCGAACTGCGCCGCGAAGTTGCTGTTGCGCAGGGGCTCCATCTCCCAGCCGGCGAAGCTCTTGGCCATGTCGACCGCAGCCTGGCCGAGGAAGCGGGCCGAGGTGTCACCCTGGAGCCGCCCGGTCGCCTCGACGTCGAAATCGGGGTGATCGCAGTGGTAGTCCAGGGCCACCGCGGCGATCTGGATCAGCGCGTCCCGGGACAGCAGCTCGGCGACCGCGCTGGGCAGCTCCTCCGCGATCCGCTCGGCGAACAGCCGGGCGACCTTCCCGTTCTGATCGATCATCTCGCGCAGGAGCTCGTCGTCGAGCTCTGCGTCCCAGGTGTACAGGGTCAGCCGGGGGCTCAGGAAGCTCTCCGCCCCCCAGCGCTCGAAGCAGGCGGTGAGCATCTCCCGGGCCACCGGCCAGTCGAACCACGGATGTCGGGAGCCCAGGGCCCAGCGCATGGTGTCCCGCACCCCGACGGTGAGACGACGCGAGAAGAAATCCCGCAGCTTGCTGACCATGCTGCCGTCGAGGGGGTCCTCCCGCAGCCGCTGCTGCAGCCGGGCCAGCTCCGTGCGCCCGGGCACCTTGCGGTGGAAGAAGGGATCGTCGGTGAGCAGGTCGAAGACGCTCCAGGCCTGGCGCCCGAGGGGCCCCTCCTCGAGGAGCAGCACCGGCTCGACCTCGCCCCGCGGCTGCCCGGAGAGCGCAGCCTGGATCAGGGTGATGGGCGAGGGCAGCAGTTGCTCCTCGAGCCGCCCGTAGCCGAAGTACGCGAGCTCCCGGGCCCCCTCGGTGGCCAGCCGCCGCGCCCGACGCCGGTTGGGGAAGAGGTCCGCGCCGAGGGGCCCGAGGGCCTCGCCGGCGATCGTCCGCGGGATGTGGACCTCGTGGCCGGCGACGGGCAAGGCGAGATCGTCGACGCGGCCGACCTGCAGCCGGTAGCGCGCAGCGAGCTCGATGGCCACCTCGTCGAGCCGCCGCGCGGCCGCCGGGTCATCGGCCGGCTGCCAGCGGCGCAGCTCGTCGCGCAGCCGGCCGGCGTCGAAGGCGAGGGTGGTCCAGGCGACGGCCGACCCGCTGCGCTCCTCGATGGGGGTCCCGGCGCGCAGCAGCAGCCGCAAGAGCTCCCGCTCGCTGGGCGCCCCGTCGGCGCTGGGCTGGAGGGAGCTGTCGAGATTGGCGACGGATTGGCTCGCGGGCTCCATGGCTACTCCCCGGCTACGCGACGGCCGGCCCGAGGACGCCCGGGCACGGCGGGGCGATCAGCAACATCAGACGAAGAAGCGCATCTCCCAGGGGCCGACCTCGCTGGTGCGGACACGCGCATCGGGCCGGCGCAACCGGAAGCCGGGCACGACGAAGCGCAGCTCCGGTCCGGCAGAGATCGAGAACGTCGCGGTCGGCGCGTACACCTCGCCGTCGAGGGTGTAGGGCTCGGGGCGACTCAACCGGAGCTCCATGGTCCGGGCGAGCCCGCGCGGCATCCCCGGCAGCGCCCGCCGCGTCCCGAGCCAGAGCTCGGGGAGCAGGCGGGTGAGCTGCACCGGCTCCAGGTCGGTCATCAAGGTCTCGAAGACGTTGCGATCCCAGCCGGCGCGCGGGAACGGGCAGAAGCGCAGAGAGAGCTGCTCGATGAACGAGCAGAACAGGGTGCGGAACCGCCCCTCTCGCCGCAGCCCGTCGTCCACCCAGTACTCGAGCTCGATGGACTCGGCGAGGGAGCGGGCGAGCGCCCCGCCGCGGGCCGCGTCCAGCGCGCACCGGGCGAGCAGCCGGGACGCCCCCAGGGGGGTCGTGTCGCCGTCGTCGTAGTACAGCTTCATGAACCGGGGGGCGATCCCCAGGCCGAACATGAAGGCGTGGTGATCGTTGACCCGCAGCAGGTTGCGCAGCACGCAGCGCAGGGGGACGTTGTGCCGGTAGCGGGCGAGGGTGAGCAGCATGGCCGAGACCGCGCTGCCCTGGATGCCGAAGGAGGCCGGGACCATGTTCATGGTGCCCGAGGGCAACAGCAGGATGGGCGGCAGGGGGGTGTCGCCGTACACCTGCAACAGCAGCTCGAGGGTCCGATGGGCCGTGCCGTCGCCCCCGCTGATCGCCACGATGTCGATGGCCGCCTGCTTGAAGGCCTCCGCGGCCTGCTGCGCGTCGTCGAGAGACCCCGTGGACGCGACCTCGCCGCCCCGGCCGACGATGAAGGTCAGCCGATCCTTGATCTTCGGCGACAGCTTGTTCAGCCGCGCGTTGCGGTTGCTGATCACACCGATCCCGGGCATCTACAGGCCTCCGGCCAGGGACGCGGCCGCAGGCTCGCGTGCCGCCCCTCCCGGCCGGACGATAGCCTATTCGGAGAGCGGCTGCACTACCTCGCGGCCTTTCGAAGCGCAAGACGAGGCCCCATGCGCCCCTGCCGACGATAGCCACCCCAGGTCGGGAGGGGTCTCGACCCCCTCAGAAGGGCCAAAATGTAACACGGACTGTCACACGCTCCGGGAGGGGATCCGCGAGGCCATCGCCCACCTGGAGGACCTCGACGTCAAGGAGGCCCTGCGGGTGCTGGAGGGGCTCCTCTGACGGGACCGACGCCTGCACACCTATCTCCCCACGACCGCGTACCTCCGTCCCCCGACCTTCTTGGTGTCCTGCGCACGACCTGGTGCTCGGCGAGTTGGGGCTGCGCAGAGAGGAGCTTGCCCAGCCGGCAGAGCTGGGCCCGGTGGCCGGGGTAGTGGTTGGGGCCGACCAGCCCCGCCTCCTGGGCCAGGGGCAGGAGCTGGGCCACCGAGGACCAGGCGCCGCCGTCTCGGGCCAGCCAGAGGGCCACGAAGGCCTGCAGCGCGGGAGGGGTGCCGGCGCCGGAGGCCTCCGGCAGCAGGGGCAGGGTCCCCTGGGCCGGCGCGGTCCGGACCGGCCGGCTCCCGGAGGAGAGCTGCTGCTGCAGCTCGTCCATCTGGGCCCGCAGTCGCGCCAGCTCGCCCTGCACCGCGGTCAGGTCCGGGGACGGGACGGGGGGCGGGGCCAGCTCCGGCCGCATCAGGCTCGGGAAGATCCGGTCCGCCCACTCCCGCCGCAGCCTCTTCCCCAGGGGCTTCTCCGTCTTGATGCAGACGAAGCCGAAGCCCGACTCCGTCAGGACGATCGCCGAGGGGGCGCGGGGGGCGAGGGGGGCGGGACCACTCGTCGAGCTTTCCTCGACGAGTCCGAGAACCGCCTTTAGATCCCGCAAGTTGCCGTTGGTGACCTTGAGGTAGTCCTTCCCCTCGGTCATCTCGTCGGACCAGTCACGGGTGATGGTCGTCACCAGTCCTCGATCGGAGTACCCGAGGGCGTCGCCGACCTGGTTGGCGAGGACGACCGGCCGTCCCTGGTAGGTGACGGTGGTGATCTCGTGGCCTTCGAAGGCGTTGCGGACCAGCTCCTGGACGCCGGGTGCGGCGGGCGCGGGCTCCGCGGGGGAGACCGTCGCGACGGTCGCGGCGACCGCCTGGTCGTAGAGGGAGCGGAGCTGCTCGGGCGTCGCGGGGGGAGCTGGGGTGACGGTGGGCTGGTCGGAGGCCATGGGGATCATGGCTACCGGCGACGGAGCGAGGGCGCAAGGGGCTTAGGGGCAGGTCTGGATTGCGCCGTCGGTGTCGACGTGCGCGACGAAGGAGGACTCGTCGGCTCCCTGGGATGTCGGGAGCCATACGCCACCGTTCGCACTCTGGGACGAGATGCCGACCTTGGATGGTTCGTTGCGACCAGGCATCCCGCTGCCGATGACGACTTTGAACCCGACCTCGTAGAGGGTCAGGATGTCGCCTTCCTCGATGTCGACGCCAAATCCCACGATGATGTAGTGGCCGCGCAGGCCGACGGAGACGAAGCCGGCGCACTTCGCCGCGTCGGTGCAGGGCTCGTCCACGGGCAGGGTGGAGTTGGTGTCCGACTGGCCGAGGGCCTTGTCTGGGTTCGAGAACCCGTTGCCCTCGCTCGCGGGGGCGACGTCGGAATCCCCGAGTTGGGAGGCCCAATAGATGGATCCATCGATCTTCTGCAGACTGACCGCGTCGATATCTGGACCGGGGTAGCGCCTGTCCCATGTCACGGTGGTAATGTCCGTGATGGAGCAGATTCGAACCCAGCGGAAGGGTCCAGGGTCCGCCCCTTCGCCCTCGCCCTCGCCAGCGCCGCCCGCACCGACGAAGCAGAAGGAGCCAGTGCTCCACTCCTCGCAGGCACTGCTGCAAGCGTCGGCCGCGGAGATGCAGCGACGGTTGGAGCAACCCCCCGAGGTCACCACTCCTTCCTTGCAGTTGCAGGCGACCTTGCATGGATCGATGTCTTCGCAGGAATCGCCCGCCGGGTCGTGCTTGTCGCACGAGGATCCCTCGCCCTCCCCTTCACCCTCCCCTTCGCCCTCGCCCTCCCCGTCGCCCTCGCCCTCGCCCACCCCATCGCCCACGGCCCCATCGCACTGGCTGCAAGCCACCCACCCCCACCCTGTCGCGCAGCAGACCTGCACCCCCCGTGCGCCCGGTCTC
>JAVEVO010000055.1:0-40986 GCA_034005005.1 Myxococcota bacterium | reverse complement strand
GGAGAGTTGCATGCGATGACGTTTGGACGACTGATCGCCCGCCAGTGCATCGGAGCGTTGCATTCGATGACGATTGTACGACTGATCGCCCCTCAGTGCAACGGAGCGTTGCATTCGATGACGATTGGACGACTGATCGCCCCTCAGTGCAACGGAGCGTTGCATTCGATGACGATTGGACGACTGATCGCCCGCCAGTGCAACGGAGCGTTGCATTCGATGACGATTGGACGACTGATGGCCCCTCAATGCCACGAAGAGCTGTCCTCGAGGACGTTCAGCCGTCCCACTGGCTCATGATCCTGAAGATCTCGGCGATCGCCCTTTCAGCTCGGGGACGCGATCCTGGCGGCGGATCGCGCATCGTCGCGTCGGGCCAGCGAGGTGGTCGAACGGACCCCGCCACCGGTGGAGTCCCGAGACGAGTGCGACAACGCCCCAGATGACTCCTGATCGGTCAGTTCGATCGCCTTTTGCGCACGAACCGCCGGAGTGACGCTTCAACCGGCCAGTTCGATCGCCTTTTGCGCACGAACCGCCGGAGTGACGCTGCGCCACTTGACGGATGAGCAGCCCGACACCCCGGCGAGCTGGGTGCTCTCCGAGCTGGAACTGGCTGTGCTCGACATGGCGGCCGCGAACTGGATGAAGCTCCCGAACAATCCCACCATCCTCCAGCCAAACAACGCCATCGCGGCGCTTGGCGGGCATCGGAAACGCAACGGCCCACCGGGGTGGATCACTTTGATGCGCGGCAGTGTCGAGCGCCGCAGCTTGTTCGAGGGAGCACAATTCGGTTTTGCCCTGGCAGGACGAAAGAATGTGTCTCAAAGGATGCGATCAATGATGAGCCCCGCCGGACCCCGGCCGCGCTAGCGCGGTCCCAGCACCGTCAGCCGCGTGAGCCGCTCCAGCAGGCTCCCCTGGGAGGTCCCCCGCCCGAGGGTGAGGGGGGTGACCGCGACCCGGTTCACCCGGACCTTGGTCTCCCCACCACCAGGGCAGGGCACGAGGTAGCCGGAGAGCTGGTGCAAGGCGTACAGGTCGTCCCCGTCGCGCCCCAGGTACAGCATGATGTGGCCCGGCAGGTAGAGCAGGACCAGACCTCGCCGGGACGCGGCCTCGATGGCCGCGACCCGCCCGCCCAGGGGCTGAGCCGCGAGGTCCACCTGCTCGCTGCCGGCCTCGGCCTGCTGGGCGGAGTTGCGGGGCAGCGCGAGGCCGCAGACCGCGAAGAGGTCCATCAGGAAGGCCGAGCAGTCCCGGCCGTCTCCCGCGCCGCCCCAGCCGTAGGGACTGTGCAGCAGGGAGAAGGCGAGCCGGAAGACCGTCTCCCGGGTCAGGGGCAGGTACCCGGGAGCGCCGCTGCCCGCGGGGATCCAGGCCGGCCCCAGCCCTCCGACGTGTGGCGCGCGGACCGCATACCCCGCGGCCGTGGCGTCCAGCAGGGGCAGGCGCTGGCCGAGGCGGGCGACCCCGAGCAGCTCGCCCCCTGGCGCAGCGAGCACCGGCGCCCGGTCCTGGGTGATCACCAGGAAGCGGGGAGCTTGACGGTAGGCCGCGAGCTCCGCCGGCGCCAGGGGCGGCCCCAGGGCCGCCGGCGAGACCCAGCCCTGCACGTACTCGGTCAAGATCAGCCAGAAATCCGAAGACTTACGCAGGACACGCACGGGCTCGCCGAAGGAGAGCAGGGAGCACTGCAGGGTGTCGAAGGCCTCCTGCCCGGGAGCCTCCAGCAAGGGTGCCGCCGAGGGCTGACAGCGGATCGCGGTCGAGGTCGTGGCCACCCGGAGCTCGTCTGCGGGCTGGCTGGCCAGGAGGTTGGCCTCGATCTCGGCGAGCACCGCCCGGCCCGGCGCGCCCTGCGCCCCGACCCGCTCCTCCCGGTGGACCCGCTCCCGCAGCCGGGTGAGCCGGCGGTCGAGGAGCTGCTCCGGCTCGCCCGCGGCGAGGACCCGGGAGCCGAGATCCCAGCGCCCCACCGGCTCCCCCCGGTCGCGCAGCCGGGTCAGCCGGCGGTTGAGGCGGGCGATCCCCTCCTCGTCGAGGAGCAGCCGGGACGGCTCCGGGATGCGGGCGAGCCAGAACTCGGCCAGGGAATGCTCGAGTCGCTGGCCCGGCAGCCGGGGCGGCGCCGGGCGCTCGGCGGGGCAGCGCGCGGCCGTGACCGCGTCCGGGACGCACGCGGCCGGCGGCGGATCCCCCGCTGGCGAGCAACCACCCGGTCCGAGCAGGAGAAGCAGGACCAGGGCTGGGCCGCGACGGATCATCCGGGCACGATCCCACCAGAGCGCGCCGGGGTCAACGGGGTGGGCTCAGGCGGGACCGGGGACCTCGGGGCGTGCGGCGACGAGCCGGTTCGCCCCGTCCACGAAGAGGATCCGGGGCTGGAAGGTCTGCACCTCGGCCTCGTCGAGCTGGACGAAGGAGGCGAGGATGACGAGATCGCCGGGCCGGACGAGGTGGGCGGCCGCGCCGTTGATGCAGATCACCCCGGAGCCGGGCTCCCCCTCCAGCGCGTAGGTCTCGAGCCGGGCCCCGTTGGTGACGTTCCAGATCCAGACGGCCTCGCCCGGCAGGATGTCCGCGGCCTGGAGCAGGACCTGATCGACGGTGACGCTCCCCTCGTAGCTCAGGTCGGCGGCGGTCACCGTCGCCCGGTGGATCTTGCTCTTGAGCATTCGACGCTGCATCGTCCCGCTCCGCGCTCGGCCAGCCGAGGATCCCCGCCCCGGCCTGGTGTACGAATCCCCGACGGCGGCGTCAAGGGACTGGCGCGCCGGTCAGTCTCCCGCGGGGGTGAGGGGGAGCCGGTGCGCGGGGCTGGCGAGGGGATCGTCCCCCCCGGGCGCCCGGTGCAGGCTCCAGGCGGTCTCCCGGCAGCCGCCCCGGCAGCGCGCCCGCTGGGCGCAGGCTCCACAGGCTGCCGAGAGCGCGGTCCGGGCCGGGAAGTACTCCCGCCGGGCACGCGCGACGATGGCGTCCCAGCTCTCCTGGCCGAGGTTGCCGAGGACCGTCGAGGAGATGCTGCAGGCGCGCAGGTTGCCTGCCGGATCGAGGGTGTAGCCGGGCACGTCGCTGGCCAGGGAGCAGCCGCCGAAGCGCAGATGCGGCGTGCGCGCCGTGTCGACGAGGCAGTGGGGCAGGGTGATTGCGACCTGGACCCGCAGCCCGAGGCGGACCACCGCCCACTCCGCGAGGTCGAGGCAACCGCGGAGCTGCGCGGGCGAGGCGGACAGCGCCGCGCTGTGCACCGACCGCCCGCCGGCCAGGCAGAGGCGGTTGAACGCGATGGCCGGCACGCCGAGGGCATGACAGAGCTCGAGGACCCCGGCGAACTCCCCGGCGTTGTCCTGCCGGCACACGAAGGCGACGGACACGGGGAGGCCCTGCCGGCGCAGATGGCCGATGGCCCCGAGGGTGCTGTCGAAGCTGCCCGGACCCTTGAGCCGGTCGTGCAGCTCCCGGCGCGCCGCGAGCAAGCTGAGCTGGACCGGGCCGACCCCGAGCCGAGCGAGCTCCCGGGCGAGCGGCGCGTCGAGCCCGTCACCGCTCGTCGCCAGGGAGAGCTGCGCGCCCCCCTGCCGCAGCCCGCGCAGGATCGACAGCAGGTCGTCGCGCTGCAGGGGCTCGCCCCCCGTGACCTGCACCCGGCGCCGGCCGCTCGCCTGCAAGGCCGCGCGGGTCAAGCCGACCAGCTCGGCGGCGGGCAGCTCCTCCCGGGGCGCGGCCGCATCCTCGGGCCCGGGGTTGTAGCAATGGGCGCAGCGCCACGCGCAGCGGGTGGTGACCTCGAGGGCGAGGGAGGCCCGGGCCAGCGCCGGGTCGAGGGTCACGCGAGGTCCCGGCCCAGGCCGAAGCGCACGCGCAGGCCTCGGCGCAAGGCCTGCAGAGCCAGCGCGCGCTCACCCGGGTAGACGTCGAGGAAGACCGGCGCCGGCACGACGCCCTCCGCCAGCAGCCGCTCGAGGAGCCGCTGCCGCTCCGGCGTGCGGGAGCCGAAGGGGCCGAAGGGCTTCGCAGCAGGAGCGCACAGGTCCCCGACCCCGTCGCCGTCCCGGTCGAGCTGGAAGGGGTTGGGCACCGTCGGGCAGTTGTCACAGCGATCGCCCACCCGGTCGCCGTCCCCGTCGCGCTGCTCGGGGTCGTGGACGAAGGGACAGACGTCGTCCAGCAGCCCGGGCCTCGTCGGACAGCCGGCGGAGGCCGCGGGGAGGTAGCCCCCGACGACCCCGTCACCGTCCGCGTCGTAGCAGCACAACTCCCCGCAGGGAGTGACGATATCGGGGTAGGGGCACAGGTCGCAGGCGTCGCCGTACTGGTCCGTGAAGTCGCCCTCGCCGTCGGTGTTGGCCTGGTCGGGGTTGGCGACCAGCGGGCAGTTGTCCAGCCGATCGGGGACGCCGTCTCCGTCCTGATCGTCCGTGAGCTCGCAGGCGTCGCCGAGCCGGTCGCCGTCATCGTCCCGGGACGCGGGGTCGGGGGTCCAGGGGCAGAGGTCGAGGGGATCGGCGAGGCCGTCGCCGTCGCTGTCGTACCCGCACTCCGGGCCGCAGCAGGGAGAGAGGCCCCAGGGTAGGCTGCACGCATCGCCCCAGCCGTCCCGGTCCGCGTCCTCCTGAGCCGGGTTGGCGACCAGGGGACAGTTGTCGACGCGATCCGGGACGCCGTCCCCGTCACGGTCAGCGAGGACGTCGCCGAGGTCGGGCGTCCCGGCGTCCGCGGCTCCCCCACCGTCGAAGCCCCCGCCCCCGGCGTCCGCGCCCCCGCCCCCGGCGTCCGCGCCCTCGCCCCCGTCCTCGCCGGTGCGCCCCGCGGGCCGGGCATAGTCCGCGAGGCAGCCACCGAGCCCGAGGGCCAGGGAGAGCACGAGCAGCAGGGCCCCGAGGGGGCCGGCGACCCCCGTGAGGCTGCAGCCCGCGAGGCCGAGCCCGAGCAAGACGAACGGCAACGGCCAGACGGGGAAGCGGAAGCGGGCCGGGCGGCCGCCAGGACGCAGACCTCGACACCTCATGGCCGACCTCCGGGGGGACGCACGGGGCACAGACTCCTGGAGCTTAGCCAGGGCGGGGGGTGGGGATCAACCCTCGACCGCCGAGCCTGTCGGGTCGGGCCTCTGCCCCTCGTCCTGGAACCGGTGGTAGTCGACGCCGAGGTCCCAGACCGTGGGCCCGGCCGCGGTCCCGACGCGCGCCACCGCGAACCCGCCCGCCGGCTCGCTCGCGAACCCGGGGGGCGCGCCCCCCGCGTGCAGGGCTGCGTACTGCTCCGCATCCAGGTCGAGGGGGGCGGCGAGGGCCGCGGTCAGGCCGATCCGGCCCGCGGCCTGCTGCCAGCCCGGCACCACCCGGAGGGGGAGGGCCTCGGCCGCGTCGCCGCTGCCATAGCCGATGGCCAGCAGCAGCTCCCCCGCGAGCTCCACCCCCTCCGCCCGGGCCTCGACGAGCCCGGCCGCGATCCAGGCCGGCAGGGCCGCGCTGTAGAGGTTGCCGAGCTCCCGCATCGTCTGGACGCCGAGCCGCATCTTCCCGGCCACCACCTCGGCGAACTTCGCGCTGGTGCGAAAGTGGCGCGCGACCTGCATGGCCGCAGCGTAGACCTCGCCGCCGTGCTGCCCGGCGAGGAAGCCGGCGTAGAGGTCCGGGTGACTCGCGAGCTCGGCCATCACGGTACCGAAGTCCACCTCGGCGGCATCGCAATGGGACTTCAGCTCCTCCTGATGCTCAGGCGCCTCCCGCAGGGCCCACAGGTACAGGGCCGCGAGCGCGTTGTAGGGCAGCCGATGGTAGGGCCGGTGCATGAAGACCGCGGCCACCTCGTGGTAGAGCCTCCGGGCCGGCAGCCCCGAGCGGGCGAGCAGCTCCTCCACCGCGCCGCGCACCCCGTCGATGTAGCAGACCGTGGTGTAGCGGCCGTTGAAGACGGGGTGCTCGAGGTTCTCCCGGGGGAGGGCCGGCAGCCCGGGGGCGGCCGGCGGGCCGAGCAGGGGCTTGCGGAAGTCGGGCCCCCGGTACTGGGCGACGGAGCCGGCCCGGAGGAGATCGACGGTGAGCAGGCGGGGGGCCTCCTCCACGAGCAGGGCGACCGCGCCCGCGCCCTGGGTCTCCTCGCCGGTGCTGCCCCGGGCGTACAGGGCCCGGTCCGCGGCGACGACGATGGCCTGTCGCCCGCGGCCATCGCCGGCGACGTAGCGCAGGGCGGCCTTGAGCGCGTACACCCCACCGAGGCAGGCGTGCTTGACCTCGGGGACCTCGCAGCTCCGGGCGAGGGGCGGGCGCCCCAGGCGGACGAGGGCCTCGTCGAGCATCCCCTTGAGGATCACCGCGCCCGCGGAGTTGTCGGTGCTCGACTCGGTGCCGAGCGCGAGCAGCCCGACCCGGCGCGGGTCGACGTCGTGGGCGCGGATCAGGCGCAAGACCGCCCCGGCCGCCAGGGTGTAGATCGACTCGCCCGGACCGCAGAGCCGGAAGCTCTCCCCCACCCGGGCCTGCAGCGCGGGCCAGCTCCGGCCGGTCCAGCGGCACCACTGCGCGAGCTGGACCCGGGGACGGGGCACGCAGAGGGCGAAGCCGCTGATGCCAAAGGGGGAGCTGCCCAACCGCTCGATCACGAGTCACTCCCGGGGCCGACCGCACGACCGGCCCGACCACGCCACCCTACACCGGCGAGGGGCGCGCGGCCACCCCAACCCGTCGACTCCGCCGGCCGGTCATGCGATGCTGCCGCGGTTCGAACACGGAATCAGGGGCGCTCCCAAGCCTCGCGGGCGCGCCGGAGGTGCAGGGGCATGAACGAGCGGACCAGCCGAAAGATCCCGGTCACCGAGCGGCAGTTCCTCTGGGTCCAGGACGACGACAAGGGTGAGGTCACCCTGCACGTCGGCCCGACCATGGTCTCGCCCACCGCGGCCGACCGCGTGGTGGTCGACGACGGCCTCGGCGGCTTCCGCGAGGACAGCACCGGCCGGCCCCAGAGCATGGTCGAGGTGGGCGACAACCAGTACGCAGTGCTCTTCAACCCCTTGCAGGAGAACGACGGGGGGCCCAACGGCAAGTTCCGCCCGGGCCGCAACGAGTCACGCCCCCTGCAGAACGGGACCCGGGCGATGATCCCCGGGCCCTGCTACTTCTGGCTGCGGCCCGGCCAGCGGGTCGAGGTGCGGGATGCCCACGAGCTGGCCTCCGACCAGTACCTCGTGGCCAAGGTCTACGGCCCGGTGGACCGCAGCGCCCCCGGTTACGAGATCACCGCCCGCTCCGCGGCCATCACCCAGGCCACCGCGGAGAACGTCCGGGAGGACGCCGGGCTGAGCACGCGCATCGACCAGCTCCCCCTGGTCGAGATGCGCGCGGGCCAGTTGATCGTCATCCGCGGCGTCGACACCCAGCTCTTCATCCCGCCCACCGGGGTCGACGTGGTCCCCGACACCTCCGTGGACGGCTCGGGCGCCGGGATCGGCGCGGCCGACGCCCAGCGCCTGCTCAGTGAGCTGCAGCGGATGGAAGAGACCGCGCCCGTCGCGGAGCCAGTCCCGCCGGCCGAGATCGAGAGCGAGGCCTTCGCCGCCCGCGAGGAGCTGGACGAGGTGGACCGCCACCCCGGGGCCCGGCAGGCGCCTCGCCGGCTGCCCGCGGGCGAGGGCGTGGTCGACCAGAGCGCCCGCACCCGCCAGCGCAAGACCGCTGGCGCCGCGCCCCCGGCGCCCTCACCGGCCCTGCTGGCCACCGGCTTCGGCTTTGCCCATCCCGACGTGCCCCTCCCCCCGCCCCCCGCGCCGCCGCCCTCCCTGGTCCCGGTGGGCGACATCCTGTCGTCGCCGGCCGTACGCCGGGCCCTGGAGCGCCAGGTGCGCCAGGCCCGGCTGGTCCGCAAGGCGGTGGTGCTCGGGGAGAAAGAGTACTGCGTCATCGTCGACGCGGACGGCAAGCGGGAGATCAAGGTCGGCCCGGCCCGGGTCTTCCCGGGACCTTACGACCAGTTCATGGTGCGCGGCTCGCGCCAGCGGATCTACGACGCCTACGAGCTCCTGCCGCAGCGCGCCCTCTGGCTGCGGATCATCGCACCGGTCTCCCGGGAGGAGCTGGCCGAGCGGCTCCCCCGCGGCGTGCCCCTGGAGCAGGACGAATACCTCCCCGGCGACGAGCTCCTGCTGACGGGAGTGTCGGCCTTCTTCTTCCCCTTCAACGAGATCGAGGTGCTCTCCCCGGAGACG
Source organism: Myxococcota bacterium (assembly GCA_034005005.1). Classification (GTDB taxonomy): domain Bacteria; phylum Myxococcota_A; class JAVEVO01; order JAVEVO01; family JAVEVO01; genus JAVEVO01. Next base: position 32,774 of record JAVEVO010000055.1, on the reverse strand, counting down.
GGCGAGGCCGTGGTCGGCAACGACCACACCCGAGTCTTCATCGAGGCCATCGGCATCGACCAGAAGAGCGGGATCTACGTGCGCGACCTGGCCACGGGCGAGGTGCGCCTGGTGCGGGGCAAGCAGTCCTACCTCGTCGACCCGCGCAAGGAGGTGCAGATCACCCGCACCGTGCCCGCCGAGGAGTGGAACCTCTGGATCGGCGCCAACGAGCCGCACAAGCTCACGGACCGGCCGGTCACCACCCCCTGGGCCCTCTCCATCATCGTCCCCCACAACACCGCGGTGCTGGCCACCTCGGCAGACGGCCAGCGGGTCATCGAGGGGCCCGGCGTCACCCTCCTGCACTACGAGGAGCGGCTGACCCCCGTGAACCTCTCCACCGGCACGCCCAAGTCGGACGACGCGCCCCTGCGCACCTGCTTCTTGCGCACCGCCGGCAACCGCGTCTCGGACGTCATCTCCCTGGAAACATCCGATTTCGTTGTGGTTTCCATCAAGGTCTCCTACTCCGTGACCTTCGTCAAGGAGCACCGTGAGCGCTGGTTCAACCACGACAACTACATCCAGGTGATGTGCGAGCACCTGCGCTCCCTGGTGCGCGGACGCGCCCGCACCCTCTCCCTGACCCAGCTCTGGCCACAGCTCCCCGCGTTCGTGCGTGACCTGATCCTCGGCAGCCGGGCCGCGGACGGCTCGGGGCGACCGGGGAGGCTCTTCCCGGAGAACGGCGCGATCGTCACCGAGGTCGAGCTGCTGACCTCCACCATCGAGGACCGGGCCATCGCCGAGCTGATGCAGCGAGTCCAGACTCAGTCCGTGACCCTGCAGATCGGCGACCGGCAGGCCCAGGAGGCCCTGCTCTCGGCCACCCTGCGCTCCGAGGTGGAGCGGCAGCAGCAAGAGCTGCTGCTGCTGGCCCGCCGCCGGGAGGCGGAGCTGCGGGAGGTCACCCGCACCCTGGAGCAGCAGAGCGCGCTCGCCCTGGCCCGCGACGAGGAGCGGCTGCTGCAGGAACGACAGCAACTGGCCGACGAGCGGGAGCAGGCCGCGCAGCAGGCGCGGCTGGCCCGCGCGGCCGCGGACCGACAAGCGACGCTGGACCGCATCCGGGAGCAGGCCGCGGCCGAGGCCGAGGCGAAGCGCCTCGTGCAGACGGCCGACCTGGAGGCGAAGCAGCGGCTGCACGAGCTGGCCCTGGCCCGGATCCAGGCGTCGGCGGCGGCCACGGTGGCCGAGCGCCAGGCGGTCCAGCGCGGCCTGATCGAGGCCCTGACCGGGCTCGGCGACAAGCTGCTGCTCACCGAGTGCGCCAGCAACATGAACCTGGTCTCCCTGTTCAAGGGCAAGCAGGTCGGGGCGATCCTCGCCGAGGTGCTCGGCGGGACGAAGCTCGCCCCCACGCTGCGCGCCCTCGCCGGGGAGCCGGACGCGGCCTTGACCGCCGACGTCGACTCGAGCATGGACGGGGACGAGGACGAGGACGAGGACGAGGACGAGATCTGAGTCCCCGCCCCCCCGAGGCCGCGCAGGAGGTGAGGGTGAACTCGGCCGCGAACGAGATCCAGCTCAAGAACGCCCTGCGACAGCGCCTGGTGCAACGCCTGGCCAGCGGCACGCCGGACCTGCTCGTCCCGGAGGCGCTGCTCCCCCTAGCGCTCGAGCTGCTCGGCCGGCTCGGGCGCGAGGGCTACTCCGTCCCCGTCGCGCAGCGCCTCTCCCTGGCCGAGGCCGTGGTCGACGACGTGCTCGGCTACGGCCCCCTCCAGCCGCTCCTGGAGGACCCGGCGGTGAGCGAGATCATGGTCAACGGCCACGCCGCGGTGTTCGTCGAGCGCCGCGGCCGGAAGGACCTGGTCGATTGCCGCTTCGACGACGAGGCCCACCTGCGCTACCACCTGGAGAAGCTGGTGCGTGCCGCCGGGCGGCGCCTGGACGAGGCCTCCCCCTTCCTCGACCTGCTGCTGCCCGACGGCTCCCGGGTCAACGCGATCATCCCGCCAGCCGTGCTCGGCGGGCCCCACCTGACGATCCGCCGCTTCTCCCGCCAGATCGACTCCCTGGAGCGGCTGGTGGCCCTGGGCACCCTCTGCGAGCCCCTGGCCCGCTTCCTGCGCGCCTGCGTGGTCTCGGGGCAGAACATGCTCTGCGCCGGCGCGACCGGCGCGGGGAAGACCACCCTGCTCGAGGTGCTCTCCCGGCTGATCCCGCCCACGGAGCGCATCGTCACCATCGAGGACACGCCAGAGCTGCAGCTCACGCAGCCCAACGTCGCCCGGCTGCTGACCCGGCCGCCCAACCTCGAGGGCCGGGGCGAGATCACCCCCGGCGAGCTGTTCGCCAACTGCCTGCGGATGCGGCCGAGCCGGATCCTCGTGGGCGAGCTGCGCGGCCGGGAGGCCGCGGAGCTGCTCCAGGCGGTCAACAGCGGCCACCGGGGGACCCTCGCGGTGATCCACGCGGCCACTCCCGAGCAGGCTCTGCTCCGGCTGGAGCACCTCGCCCTCCTCGCGCTGGGCAACGTCCCCCTCCGCTCGGTGCGCAGCATGGTGGCGGCCGGCCTGCAGCTCGTCGTCCAGGTCGCCCTGCTGCCCGACGGCGTGCGCCGGGTGACCCACCTCGCCGAGGTTCGCCCCCCGCGCGGGGAGGACCCGCCCGAGGTGGTCGACCTGTATAGCTGGGACCCGGCCGGCGGTGGACGCTTCGTGACCCACGGGGTCGTCCCCCGGTTCGTGGAGGAGTTGGGGCGAGTCGATCCGGGGCTGGCGGATCTCCTCCTCACGACACGCGCCAGATGAGGTAGAAAGAGGAGCGGATCCGACCCCGGGCGAGGAACCGCTCCTCCCCCGGCGCGAGGGCACGATGTACTGCTGGATCCTCCGTCCCCCTCCCGGGTCGGCTGCCGCCAGGGTGGTCCGGCCAGGCTGCCTGGCCCTGCTGCTGCTGCTCGGCGGCGGCGCGCAGGCCGATCCCCCACCGGACCCGACCGGACCGCCGCCGGGTCCGACCAGCCCGCCCGGGGCGACCGACACGGCCCCGCACGACACCCTGCGCAGCGAGATCGCCCTGCTCGGCGGGCTGCTGCGCGGCGAGCTCCCCGAGGAGCCGCTGCTGACCGCCCTGATCGAGATCGACCTGGCGGACGAGGCCGCAGTGGAGGCCGCGCGGCGGCTGGCGGCCCGGCGGGTGCAGGAGCTGACCGCCCAGCGCCAGCGCTGGCTGGCGCCTCCCCCGGCAGCGGCTCCCCCGAAGGCGAGTCCCGATGCTGGCCAGCCAGTCACCGACCACGGGACCGGGGCGGCCGATGCCGGAGCTGGACCGGCCGACCAGGAGACGAAAGAACCAGGTCTCCGCCAGGAAAAGCCTATCGATAGACCCAAAGATTCAACGACGACAGAAAGACATGACGGAGGTATCCCGCCCTCGCCACCTCCCCCGACCGAGGACGCCGGGGTCCCGGCCGAGCAGCCCGCGGCCGCCCCGCCCCCCAGCGCGGCGCAGGTTGCCTTGCTCGAGCTGCAGCGGGAGCGGGAGCAACTGCGGGTGCAGCTCTTCGAGCTGCCGCGGGCCACGCGCCTGAAGCTCGTCCAGGTCGCGGCCGAGCGTCAGCGGGTCCGCCAGGAGCAGGAGGCCGCGGCCCTCGCCCGCCGGGAGGCCGACCTCGCGGCCCAGCGGGCCGAGGCCGCGCGCCGCGAGGCCCTCGCCGAGAGCCGCCGGACCGCGGACCACCTCGCCCGCGAGCTCTCCCTGGAGCTGGCGCGGGTCGAGGCGGCCCGGGGAGCCATCGCGACCCTGCGCGGCGAGCTCGCGCAGCGCCGCCAGCAGGAGAACGAGGCCGAGGCGGCCCGCCTGAGCGAGGAGCAGGAGCTCCGGCGACGCCTCGCGCCGCCCGACCTGCCGCCGACCGAAGCGGACAGGCTGTACGACACCCTGGTCGAGCGGCTCCAGCGCCTGCGTCAGCAACTGCACCAGGCCCTGGACGAGCTGGCCGCGCCCAGCGCCCAGCCCGCGTTCAGCCCCCAGATCGACACCACGCAGCCACCCTACCAGCAGCCCTCCCTCCCCCGGGCCGCCCTGCGGCACGGGCTCTCCGCCTTGACCGAGGAGACCCTGCTGCTCGCCCGGGAAGAGCGGGAGCAGCGCTTCCGGCGGGCCGCGGGGTTGGCCGCGAGCATCGACACCCTCAACCAGGAGCGGACCCGGCTGCTCTCCCGGCTGAGCCCGGCCAAGCGCGACCTCTTGCTCGGCCTCACCACCCGGGAGGGGCTGCAGCAGCTCGGCCGGGAGCTCGGCGATCTCCGGCTGGCCGCCCGCTGGTTCCCCCACCAGCGCTGGCACTCGCTGCGGGACTGGGGCCAGGCCTTGCGGGACCCCGTCAACCTCGGGCTGCTGAGCTGGCGGCTGCTCGAGCTGGCCCTGCTCGTCGGCCTCCTGCTGTTCCTGCGGCCTCGCTACCAGAGCTGGCTGCAGCTCGGGCGGAACTTCCTGGTCAGCCGGGTCAAGGGCCGCAGCGCCGGCCTGCTGATCGACGGCTGGCTCGCCTTCGGGGTGGCCATCGCCCGGGAGATCGGGATCCTGCTGTTCTGCCTGGCCCTGTTCGCCCTGCTCGAACCGGACGGCGTCGCGGAGCTCGCGCTGCTGCGGACCCTGGTCCTCGGCTATGCCTGGTACCGGCTGGCCCTGGCCGCGGCCCATCACCTGCTCACCAGCCGGGGGTTGCTGCGCCGGATCGAGGTGTCCCCGGTGGTCAGCGAGCGGATCCTCGCCTCCCTGCGGGTCCTCGGTCGCTTCCTGCTGGTGGCCTTGCTCGCGCGGGTGCTGATCGCGGAGACGGAGGGGCCGGGATACCTCTACGAGCTGGTGAGCGACCTCTTCCTCCTGGGCCTGGTGCCCGTGGTGCTGCTGCTGATCTACCGGTGGCGGGACGACATCGCCGATGCCTTCTTGCGGATCTACCCGCAGAGCCGGCTCGCCGGCCTGGTCGCCCGCACCCGGGGCCAGCGGCTGGGCTTCTTCGTCGCCCTGCTCGCGTTCGGGGGGGTGGCGGCGCGTGGCCTCACCGAGTCGGCCAAGAACCTGCTGCTCGGCTTCGAGCAGACGCGCCGGGCGCTGGCCTTCCTCTTCCGCCGACAGCTCGAGCGCCAGGCCGAGACGCGCGGTCACGGTCAGACCGACGTCCAGCAGTTGCCCGCCACCTTGCGCGCCGCGTTCGCCGACGGTCTGCCGGACGAGGCCGCCGTGGTCCCCCGCTGGCCGCACCACGAGCGGCTGCAGGCGATGCTCGAGGCCTGGCAGCAGCAGGGCCGCTCCTGCGTCGTGGCCCTGGTCGGCGCCCAGGGCGTCGGCAAGAGCTCCTACCTCGTCGCGCTGCAGCGTCGTCACCCCGAGCAGCGGCCCCTGCTGGTGCGGATCCCCGGCCACCTCTCCTCGCCCGCGGACCTGCTCGCGCTGCTGCGGGAGCGGCTCGGCCTCCCCCCCACGGAGGACCTGCCCGGCTGGCTGGCCCACGAGTCGCCACGCCTCATCTTGCTCGATGGCTGCGAGCAGCTCTACCTGCGGGTCGTCGGCGGGGGGGCCGGCTTCGAGGCGCTGGCCACGCTGATCGCGGCCACCGCGCCCCGTCACGCCTGGGTCTGCGCCTTCGGCCAGCTCGCCTGGGACCGGCTGCACAGCCAGGTCCAAGGCCTCGACCCCTTCGATCAGGCCTTCGCACTCCCCACGTGGAGCGAGGCCGAGATCGGCGAGCTGATCGCGCGGCGCATGGCCATCTCGGGATTCTCCTGTTCTTACGAGGACTTGCTCCTCGACTCCCTCGACGGCCGGGCGATCCACGACGAGGTAGTGCGCACAGGTGAGCGGTTCCGCCGCCTGCTCTGGGACTACGCGGACGGCAACCCCCGTACCGCCATGCACTACTGGCTGCGCTCCCTGGTCCCCGCGGACGAGGGGGAGGTCCGGGTGCACCTCTTCCGGACTCCCGACGTGACCGTCCTCGAGGAGCTGGCCGCTCCCAACCGCTTCCTCCTGACCGCCTTGCTGCTCCACCGCTCCCTGACCGCGGCGGAGGCGAGCCGGGTGCTGCGTCACCCCGAGGAGGGGCTCGTCGCCTTGCTGCGCAACCTGCAGCGGCTCGGGATCGTCGAGGAGACGGAGCCCGGGAGCTATGGCCTCAGCCCGGGCTACACGCAACCCGTGATGCGCTTTTTACGTCGCAAACACCTGATCTGGTCCTGACGGCGGAGGTCCACCGTGGAAGACGCGACGAAGATCATCGAGTTTTTCCGGGTGGGCAGCCTGCTCACCGCGGCCGTGGTGCTCTTCGCAACCTGGGCGATCAGCCGGCTGCTGTCCCGCTTCTTCGACGGGCTCGGCCGCCGCTTCACCGACCGCCGCCTGCAGATCAACCAGGTCAGCTCCTTCACCCGCTTCTTGCTCTTCGTCGCCGGGATCAGCGCAGCCTTCCTGCTGTCGGTCAACCTCTCCAAGGAGATGGTCCTCGCGCTCGGGGGCACGGTGGCGGTCACCCTCGGCTTCGCGCTGAAGGACCTCGCGGCCTCGGTCATCGCCGGCATCACCATCCTCATCGACAAGCCCTTCCAGGTCGGCGACCGGGTCGCGTTCGGCGGGGTCTACGGCGAGATCACCTCCCTGGGGCTGCGCTCGGTGCAGCTCGTCACTCTCGACGACAACGTCGTCACCATCCCCAACAACAAGTTCCTCACCGACCTCGTCTCGAGCGGCAACTACGGCGCCCTGGACATGCTGGTGCAGATCGACCTGTTCGTCGGCGTCGACCAGGACCTCGCCATCCCCAAGCGGATCCTCGGCGAGGCAGTGGTCTCCTCCACCTACGCCTACCTCGAGAAGCCCTGGAACGTGAGCGTCTCCGAGGTGATCGACGAGGGCTACCTCGCGGTCCGGCTGCGGGCCAAGGTCTACGTCCTCGACGTGGTCTACGAGAAGGCCCTGGAGACCGACGTCACCGAGCGCGCGCTGGAGGGCTTCCGGCTGGCCGGGGTCAAGCCACCCACCTCACACCGGTCCTGCGCGGCCTGATCAGGGGCAGAAGCAGTCGCTGCCGGTCTGGATCCAGGACAGGGAGGAGGCCACGTCGTTGAAATTGTCGGGGAAGCCATCGCGCGCGATGCGATCGGTGGAGGGGACCCGGTGCAGATCGGGGATCTCGATCCAGCCATTGTTGCCGGTGATGATGATCTTGTCCCCTTGCTGACTCGAATCCTCGGCCAGCCAGAAGGTGAGGCACTCGCTGATCCGGATTTTCAAGGAGGAGGCCTCGTCGTTGAGGCCGGTGCCGTCGTCGAAGGAGTCGTTCGAAAAATCATTGTCGTTCCAGGTGCTGCCCGAGACCCACTGGCCGCCACCGTAGTTGACGTCCTCGTAGAGGATGACGTGGTTGTCCTCCCGGCGCAGCCAGCTCCGGCAGACCCCGCCGACGCAGCACTGCCCGGGCGTACAAGCGGAGACGACGTGGCGGGCCTCGGGGCTCGCGCAGCCCTGGTAGACCAGGCAATCGCCCGCGGCGCTCCCCGCGACGGGCAGCGCGCTGCAGCCGCCGCACGCGTTGGGTAGCTGGCAGCTCCCCTGGCACTCGCGCTGTCCTGCCGGACAGACGCAGACGGCGCCGACACAGACGTGACCGGCGACGCAGTCCTGGCAACTGCCCCCGCAGCCATCGGCGCCCAGCGCGCAGCTCGTGGAGCCCCGGCAGTCCGGGAAGCACTGGCAGTGCCCATCGACGCAGCGGTGGTAGTCGGGGCAGCTCCCGCAGCTTCCGCCGCAGCCGTCGTCGCCGCACTGCCGGTCGCCGCACGCGGGCAGCCAGACCGCCGAGTTCCGGTCGTCGCAGTCGGAGCCCCAGGGAGCGGGCGCGCGGCCATCGCCGTCCAGGTCGGGGACGAGGAGCAGGGGCGGCAGCTCCCGCGTCTCGCCGGGCCCGAGGTCGAAGGGATCGCTGGCGGCCGGGAAGTACCCCGCGGCGGTCGCGCTCAGCACGTGCCGGCCGGGCGGCACACAGACCGCCGAGCCGAGGGTGAAGGCCCCCGAGTCCGCGGTGGTGGTCTGGCAGTCCGTCCCGGCGATCGCGAGGAGGATCCCGCCGTGGCCGCCCGCCGGGGCGCCCCCCCGGGTCGCGGTGCCCAGGACCGCTCCGGGCAAGGGTGCCAGCCGCAGGTGCGGGACCTGGGCCGTCTGCCCGGCGACGACCTGGACGTCCGAGGCCCGGGCCGTGGCGAAGCCCGGGTAGGAGGCGACCACCGCGTAGGAGCCGATGGGGACGTCCACGAGCCGGAAGGCACCGCTGGCGTCGGTCAGGCAGGAGAAATCGAGCCCCGCCACCTGGACCAGGGTCCCTGTGAGATCGGCCGCGCCGATCCTCAGGGCGAGGCCTTCCAGGGCGCCGGTCCCGCCGCCCTGGTCCAGGGGCGGGAGGTCCGACGCGTCGGGTCCGTCTCCCTCCGGCTGCAGGTCCGGCGCACCGTCTGGCCCGTCCGCCCCCGGACGCAGGTCCAGCCGCTCCCCGTGGACGTCGGTCGCGCTCCCCTGGTCCCGGGCCGGGCCCAGGTCGTGGTCCCCCGGCTCGAGGTCATCGCCCGCATCGCGGACCACCTCCTGATCCGGTGGCCTCGCTCCCCCCTGGTCCGCCGGGCCACCGGGGTTCGACTCCCCATGGCAGCCGACCAGGAGCAGGACCATCCCGAGGAACCTCGGACACGCCGGACGAGCCGACATCCACCTCACCTCCGACCGGTCGTCGCGAGCCGCACGGGGGCTAGGGCGCTGCCGTGGCTGCGGGGGCCGGGGTCGCGTCGCCGGCCTCCCCCGAGGAGCCGAGGAAGACCAGCCCCGCGGTGAGCCCTCCCAGCCCGATCCCCACAAGCAGCACGATGAGGACCACCACCAGCAACGGCGGGCCGGGCCGCGCCGCGGCCCGGCCCGTGGGCAGGGTCGCCACCGGGAGCGGCGGCGGCTCCAGCCCGATGACCGTCGGCGCCTGGTCGTCCACCGGGCCGGGAGCAGGAGCAGCCGGCGAACCGGCCGGCGCGCCGTGCGGACGCGGGACGAGCCGGCCGACGCCAGAGGTCGGATCCCCCGCGAACGCCTCCAGGCGATGGGCGGCCTCCTCGGCCGAGGCGGGCCGCGCGGCCGGCTGCTTGGCCAAGAGCTGCTCGATCAGCTCCCGGAGGGCGGGCGGGACCGGCTGACCGGCGACGGACGCGGGCAGAGGCGGCGGGGGCTCCAGGACGATCTTGCCCAGGGTCGCCACCGCGGAGGGCCCCTCGAAGGGCGGCTGCCCCGTGAGCATCTCGTGCAAGGTGACCCCGAGCGCGAAGAGGTCGGAGCGACGGTCCAGGGGCAGCCCCTGAGCCTGCTCCGGCGAGAGGTAGGACGGCGTGCCGACGACCGTGCCGGTGGCCGTCAGCCGCTCCCCCCCCGCCCCCTCGGCGAGCTTGGCGATGCCGAAGTCGAGGACCTTCACGAAATCGTCCAGCTTGTGGATCTTGCACAGGAAGATGTTGTCGGGCTTCAGGTCGCGGTGGACGAGCCCGGCGTCGTGGGCCTCGTCGAGGGACTGGCACACCTGCATGGCCAGACGCGCCGCCCGGCGGGGGTCGAGGGGCCCCCGGGCGATGTGCCGGGAGAGGGGGTGGCCGGCGAGGAACTCCATCGCCAGGTAGAGGAAGCCGTCCTCGCTCTCACCGAAGTCGTGGACCCGGATCGTGTGGGGGTGCCGCAACTGGGCGCAGGTCCGGGCCTCGAGGAAGAACCGCTTGACCAGCCGCAGGTCGTCGCCGACGTCCCGCCGGAGCACCTTGAGGGCCACCTCCTGGCCGAGCTTGAGGTGCCTGGCCCGAAAGACCCAGCCCATGCCCCCCTTGCCGAGGAGCGCCGTGACCTGGTAGCGGCCCTGGAACACCCGCCCGAGCAGGTCGGCCTCGACGGGACGCCGCCCTTGCAGCGCCTCGTCCAGCATGGGGAACCCGTCGTGGGGGCAGATCCCCCGCTCCCCGCGTCGGCCACAGTTGGGGCAGATGTGCATGATGAACAGGACCTCGCGCGTCGCCGATGCCCGGACAGTAGCGCTGCGCCGACGGGCGCGTCAAGCCCGTCCCCGTCGGACGCGGTCCAGTCAGCCGCCCGCGGCCTGCCGATCGGTCAGGATCGCCGCACCAAGGTACCAGAGCCCCTGACTCACGGCGGAGCGTCCTGGCAGCAGCGGATGCCTGCCGTGGCCGGAGCCAGGCCCTCCACCGGGGACTCTAGTCCCATTCCACGCTCGGAACAGCGTACTTTAGACCTAGAAGAGATATAGGATCCACCCCGCAGCACCCGGGAGAGGAACCCTTCGCAGGGTCCGACGCCGTGGCAAGGCCCACGGGGGTCGACGGGGTCGTCCTCCTGGTAGGCCGCCTGGTAGAAATCCTGGACCCACTCGCCGACGTTGCCGGCGAGGTCGACGAGGCCACCCTCCGGCGTGGCCCCCTCCGGGAAGCTGCCCACGGCGGCGGTCCCGGCGTGCCCGTCATGGCAGGTCCCCTCGGTGCAGTTGAGGAAGCGCTCGGGGGCCTGGGGCCAGTCGCCCCAGGGGAAGGGTCGGTGCGCCGCACCGGCGCACGCCCGCTCCCACTCGGCCTCGGTGCACAGCCGCTTGCCGGCCCAGCGGCAATAGGCGTCGGCCATGGCCCAGGTCGCGCAGCGCAGGGGGTGGTCCCCGAGGGCCGGCGGGAAGGACTCGCCGCTGGGGTTCCAGTCCGGCAGCCCCGCGTCGCACTGCAGGGGGGCCGGGCAGCTCGGGGATTCCTGGCGGCAGCGCAGGTAGTCGGCGTTGGTGACCTCCCGCCGGTCGATGAGGAAGGACGAGACCTGCACGAGGTGAGCGCTCTCGTCCGCCTCCCGGCCGACCTCTCCCGCCGGGCTGCCGAGGAGGAAGCTCCCCTCCGCCACGAGGAGCTGCCGCGGTCGGCAGACCCCGAGCCGGTCGCACTCCTGCCCGGCGCCGCAGGGACCGCACCCACCGGCGTCGGGGCCGAGGTCGTCGGGGCCGAGGTCGTCGGGGCCGAGGTCGTCGGGGCCGAGGTCATCGGGGCCGAAGTCGTCGGGGCCGAGGTCGTCGGGGCCGAGGTCGTCGGGGCCGAGGTCCGCGCGCTGCGCATCGGCAGCCCCCCCGTCGCCCGGCTGCGCGTCGTCCGCGGGGCCCTGATCGACCTCCTCGCCCCCGTCCAGCCGGGAGCCGCCATCCGGGGGCGGGGTCCAGCCCGGGGGGCGGCAGACACCCTGGCGGCAGCTCCAGCCACCGCCACAGTCGGCGTCCACGCGGCAGTGCCAGAGCTGGCCGGCGACATCGGGCTGCCGGCACCCCGGCAGACCGGGCCCGCTCAGCAGGACGAGGAGGGCCAGGAGGTAGGTCGCACGCGGCCGAGCCACGGTCAGAACCTCCCCTGGAGGGCGAACCCGCCGGGGCCGGGCTGCAGGGTCACGGCCACGGGCCCCGCCGTCGTGGGCCGGAGCAGGACGAGCAGCCCGGCCGCAGCCACCGCCGCGCCCCCGGCCCCCGCGAGGATCGTCCCCCACCGCTTCTTGCCGTCGCCGCTGGCCTCCAGCGCGAGGGCCCGGCTCCGGGTCATCTGGACCACCTCCCCGCTCCCGTACCCCGGGGCCTCCTCGATCGCCCCGTGGTCCAGGTCGCCGAGGACGAGGAGCGTCCCGCCCACCGCGCCACAGGCCAGGCCCGCACCGAGGACGAGCAGGGCGGGGAGGCGGCTGGCCGCGCCGGGAGGCGCCGGGGAGCCGAGGCCGGCCGCGGGCGGCGCGCCGGGGGAGGCCGCGGTGCTCCCCCCCGCCGCGACCGGCCCGCCCGGGGCGCCGGCCGCAGGTGGCTCGGCGGCCAGGGCGGGCGGCGCGGCGCCCGACGGGACGACCTCGGCGAGGGGGGCGAGCAGGACCACGACCACCAGCTCCCCACCCCCCGGCACGCTCACCCGACGCCGGTCCTCCTGGTACCCCGCCTGCCGGACCACGAGCTCGTGCTCCCCGGGGGTGACCGGCCACGGGGGCAACGGCGCCCGGCCCACCAGCTCGCCATCGACGAGGATCGCGGCGCCGAAGGGCTCCACCTGGAGCACCAGGCGCCCCTGCGCGAGCTGCCGGCGGAGCTGCGCGACGATGTGCTCGACCTTGATCCGGGCGGCCGCGGGCGCGGGGCCGGCGAGAAAGGTCTCGAAGGACGCCAGCGCCTCGGGGAGGCGCCCGAGCTCCTGCAGGCACCGCCCGATGGGGTAGTGCAGGGCGGGGAGCGGGGAGCGACGCAGGGCCTCCTGGTAGCCGGCGAGGGCCGCGGCATGGTCTCCCGCGCGGAACAGCTCGTCGGCCGCGTCGACCAGGTCCTGGAGTTCGGTGTTGGCCGGCCGCGGCGCAGCCGCGCTCGCCCCGGCAGCACCGAGCAGCAGGAGGAGCACCCCGGACGGCAGCCAGCCCGGACGCCGGCGCCGCGCCCGCGGTCCCTGGCTCCCGCTGAGGTCTCGTTGCAATGTACCGCGCACGCCGTGCTCTGCAGACATCCTCACAACCCGTAGTCGACCTGGATCTCACCCGCCGGCTGGTCCCGGGCCTGGGCACCAGGCCGGCCGGCGGGGCGCCCGGAGCGCCCGGGGTGCGGCCCGGACGGAGGGGTCAGCGGCTCCAGCACGACGGCACGCGGCCCCCCTCCCCGACCGTCGACGATCACCGTCGCGGCGTGGTACCCCGGCAAGCTCAGGACGAGGGACCGGTGCTCCGCTCCGGGGGGCAGCTCGAGGGGGGTGACTCCGAGGAGCCGGCCGTCCTCTTCGATCCGCGCCCCCGCCGGCACGGAGGTGACCTGGACCCGCGCGGGGCCGGTCCCCAGGGCCGCCGCGGCCACCGCCGGGGGCGGCGTCCCGTCCGGGGACGGGGTCGGCGCCGCCTCGCCGGAGGCGGCCCTGGCCGCCGGCCCGGGTGCGGGGACCGCGCCTGGAGCCGTCGGCGCCTGCTGGCCACGGAGCAACAGCCCCAGGCCGAGACCGCCCGCCCCGAACGCGACGACGAAGAGCAAGGCCCCGACGACCAGCCAGCCCCTCCCGGACCGGGGCCGGAGCTCGCGGGAGTCCGCCGGACCGGCCGGCGGCCCGCGGTCGACGAGGACGCCGGCCGGCAGGTCACCGGGAGCGCCCCCGGCGGGGCCCGCCGGCGGTAGCCGGACGGGGGGCGGGGCCGGGAGGGACGTCTCGTCCCGCGCCTCGGCCAGGGCGGCGCGCTGCCGGCTCTCGTCCCGGGCGAGCGCGTCCGTGCAGCCGCTCGCGAGCAGATCGGCCTCGACCGTGGCGAGGCGCAGGGCGACCTCGTCCGCGCTGGCCGGCCGCTCGGTGGGGTCCTTGGCCAGCAGCCCGGCGACCAGCTCACGCATGGCCGGCGGGGGCACGACGCCGGCGAGGGTCTCGGGGAGCGGCCGCGGGGCCTGGATCGTGTGCGCCAGGAGCAGGGCGGTGGGGGCGGAGGCCTCGAAGGGGATGGTGCCGACGAGCATCTCGTAGAGCACGACCCCGAGGGAGTAGAGATCGGTGCGCAGGTCGACCCGGCTCGCGCTGGCCTGCTCCGGCGACATGTAGCGCGGAGTGCCGAGGTAGGTCCCGGTGCCCGTGAGCGCGGCGCTCGACTCCACTGCGAAGAGCTTGGCGATGCCGAAGTCGATCACCTTGACGAGATCGGGCTCGCCGTGGACCTCGGCGAGGAAGACGTTGGACGGCTTGAGGTCACGGTGGATCACCCCCGCCGCGTGGGCCTCGCTGAGGGACTTGCAGACCTGCCGGGCGATACGTACGGCGCGCAGCGGGTACAACGCCCCGTGATGGTTCAGCTCGGCCTGCAGGTCGTGGCCCCGGAGCAGCTCCATGACCATGTAGAACGAGCCCTGGGGCAGGATCCCGAAGTCGAAGATGCGGATCGTGTTGGGGTGGCTGAGCCGGCTGCAGGAGAGCGCCTCGGTATAGAACCGCTGGGAGGCCTGCTGGGGATCCGCGACCGCCGGGTCGATGACCTTCAGCGCAACGCCGTGATTCAGCAGGCGATGCCGGGCCCGCCAGACGGTCCCCATGCCCCCCTTGCCGAGACGGGACTCGACCAGGTACTTGTCGCCGATCACCTGGCCGATCAAGCTGTTGGGGTCGTCCGGCTCGGTGAGCTCGAGGGGATCGACGGTGAGCAGCCCATCGACGGGGCAGCGGGTCCCCTCGCCCTTCCAGCCGCATTGACGGCACTCTCGCATCGCGGCGCTCGCTCCGAGCAGGGTGAACCGCCCCAAGATGGCACGCCCCCCGCAGCGGGTCAATCTCCCGCCCTGGACACCCCCGCGCGGCCATGCCATCCTCCCCGTGACGGCCATGACCACGACCCAGGCGACCAGGACCAGCCGATGACCGACAACACGACCGATCCCCCCGCCGCTCCCGTGAGCGCGGCGGCTCCCACCCCCGCGCAGCGGGCCCGCCGCCGCAAGCTCGGCTGCGGCATTTTCGCCGCGGGCCTCGTGGTCCTGATCGCAGCCGGGCTGGTGGCGCAGCGCGTCCAGCAGAGCCGGGCCCGGGAGCGCCAGGAGCAGGCCGCCCGGGAGACCTTCGCGCCCGCGCTGAACCAGCTCGCGGCCGCCGCGACCGCCGGCACCGGCGCGACCGCGGGCAGCGCCACGCCGGCCGGCCCCGCCGCCCCCCCGCTGCCGGCCTACGACATCGACAAGACCATGCGCGTGCTCCACGAGATCGACGGCGCGCTCAGCCGACAAGGCTCCCTCAAGGATTACCTGATCTACCTCTCCCGGCAGGACTACCAGGGAGTGGCGCCCGAGGTGCTGGAGGCGCGCAAGGGGATCCTCGAGCTGCTGATGAAGCTCTACGGCCGCCAGACCGAGGCCGAGGACCAGGAGGCCTTGTGGGCCTTCTCCCGCTACCTGCTGCCGGTGTTCACCGTGCTCAGCACCACCGAGGGCTCGGCCCAGATCCAGGGGCTGTTCGACGTCCAGCTCGACCGGGCCCAGGCGCGCAAGGCCCTCGACGAGATGACCCAGCGCGTCGGCCAGCGGGCCGAGCTGCGGCGTGCGATCCACAGCCTGGAGACCGAGCTGGTGGACCAGCTCCTGCGCCACTCCGAGGTCTTCCAGCGCTACACCAAGGAGTGGGACCGGCTCTGCCTGCTGCGCGACCGGGCGTACCTCGCGGCCCACGCGGGCGACTGGCAGGCGGCCCGCAACGCCGCCGAGGAGGCGATCCGGCTGGCGCCCTACGACCGCGAAGCCCACCTGCTGCTGGCCTGGTCCCTGCTCGAGTCACCGCGCCCGGCCCAGCTCGACCTCCCCCAGGGCAGCACCCCGGGCCTCGCCCAGGTCCCCGCGGTGCTCGAGGACTACCTCCGGCGGCACCCGGCGAGCAGCGCCCCCGCCTTGCTGCTGCTCGGGATCTGGCACGAGCGGGAAGGCCGGCCGGGGGAGGCCCGCCTCAGCCTGGAGCAAGCCGCGACCTACTTCCCGCGCCAGGCGACCGAGCTGCAGGACATGCTCGACCCCTACAAGGCCCGGGCCTTCTTGCGCAAATCCCGGGAGGGCGGCTTCATCCTCGACCTCTACAAGGGCACGATGCTGGGCGCAGGCTGGTTCTCGCCGGAGCTGCAGCTCGCACGCCAGGCCTTCCTCGCGGGCGACGTCGCGAAGGGCCGCAGCCGGGTGCTCGATCACTTCGCCCGGCGCCGCGCCCAGAAGCAGTGGGACCTGATCCTCTCGGACCTCCGCTTCTGCGAGCAGCTCCTCGGCGAGCACTACCGGCTGATCTTCCCCGAGGACACCTGGCTCGACCTGCTGGTGAGCGACAAGCTCATCGGCGAGGAGCTCGACGTGAAGGTGCGCAACCGCAGCAACAAGACCCTGCACAACGCCACTTTGGTCCTTTGTGCCCAGTTCACGGACATGCACCCCGACGATTATGAGACTTTCGCTGTACGCACGGAGCCCTCGGTCGTCGCCCGGGAGACGACGACCTTCGACGGGATCGAGATGCACCTCGACCTGCACGGCGAGCAGAAGGGGATCGACGACGTGGTCCGGCTCCGGGCGATCCTGGTCGCGGACGAGGCCGTGGTCTGGGTGGACAGCGAGGAGTACAAGCTGGCCGAGGCCGAGGCCTTCCGCGAGCGACGCGCCCAGCGCTACGGCCAGCCCGCGGCCACCGCCGTCCCCGCGGCCCCGCCCTCGGCGGGGGTCTGGCAGGGGCTGGTGCAGAGCCTGACCCAGGAGCTGCAGACCCAGAGCTCGGTCAAGGTCGAGGGCGCGACCCTGCTCGGGATGAAGCGGGGCGACGTGCAGATCTCCCTGCCCCGGCTGCTGTCGGTGCTCCGGCCGGTGTTCCGGCTGGCCCAGGGCGACACGGTGCTGACCCCCGACGAGAACACCATCGACGGTCGGGCGATCAACCTGACGTTCAAGGGGGTCTCGGGCAAGGGGGCCGGGGGGCCCCTCGTGGTCGGCAAGGACGGGCTGAAATCGGACGGCTTCGAGCTCCAGGTGGACACCCTGGCCGGGGAGCTGATCCTGAACTGGGAGAAGGGCCCCGACGGCAAGCTCCGCTTCGGCGGGGTCAGGCTCGCGGAGCCTGCGGCGCCCGCACCGAGCCGACCATGAGCTCACGGCGCTGCCGCCAGCGGAGCACGACGATGGCCGCCGCGGCCCCCACGGCGAGCAGGGTGAAGACCACCTGGATCACCAGCCGCAGCCGCACGAGCGGGCTGTTGTAGAGGTCCACACCGGCCAGGTAGAAGGTCTCGGCCGCGTCCTTGCCTGGTCGCGCGGCGACCGGCGCGTACGCGGAGAAGAAGATGCCCCAGTCGTCGATGCGGATATCCGGCTCCGCGGCCGTCCGCCGCTGCTGGTAGGCCCGCAGCAGCCCCGGGTACCCCAGGCCGTTGTAGACCAGGCCCGGGGGAGAGCCCTTCTCGTCCTCGACCAGCACGCCGTCCCCGTTCAGATCGTGGTCCAGCGGGTCGGCGTCGACCACGAACTCCCAGCCGGCGGGCGGCCGGACCATGCGCATGGTGTACGCGTAGCGGATCACCGGGTACTGCTCCCGGAGCCGGTGCATGGCCGCGACGCTGCTCTGGAACCCCGGCGTGTCGATGTCCCGGGGGCTGCGGATCGCGTCGAGGTGCTCCCGGTCCATCGCGGCGGCGACCCGCTCGGCCAGGCACATGGCCGCGGGCTGCATCTGGGAGATCAGCAGGCTCTTGGCCACGGTCCACAGCCCCCAGCCGGCGAGCAGCAGCACCAGGGAGGCGGCCAGGGCCATGCCGGCCGTGACGAAGTGAGGCACCACGCTGCTCGGTGCGAGCCGCCGGGCCACCTCGTACATGGAGGAGGGGCGCCGGGCCGGGTCCTTCTCGAGGCACTGGAGGATCAGCTTCTCGAGCGCGGCGGGAGCCTCGGGGCGCAGGGTGCGGACTGCAGGCGGCCGCGCCTCGAGGTGGGCGGCGCGCATCGCGTGCCGGTTCTGGGCCAGGAAGGGGGAGCGACCGCTGAGCATCTCGAAGAGGATGCAGCCGAAGGCGTAGACGTCGGTGGCCGGCCCCTGGGGCTCGCCGCGCCACTGCTCCGGCGCCATGTAGGTCGGGGTGCCCGCGCTCGAGCTGGAGGGCTGGATGTACTCCGAGCGGGCCGCGGCCACGACCCGGGGCAGGGGTTTGTGCTCCGTGCCCGCGGCGAGGCCGAAGTCCATGACCACCGCCCCCCGGTCCGGGGTGAGCTGGACGTTGGCCGGCTTGAGGTCGCGGTGCACGACCCCCGCGAGGTGGGAGGCGTACATCGCCTGGGCGACATCCGTCCCGAGGCGCAGGGCCTCCCGCAAGGGCAGGGGGCCCTCGCGCTGCAGCCGCTGCTTGAGGGACTCGCCAGGGAGGTACTCCATGGTGATGAAGGTGACGCCGGCCGCCTGGCCGAGGTCGAAGGTGCGCGCCAGGTTGGGGTGGTTCACCGCGTGGGCGAGGGCCACCTCCTGGCGGAAGGCGTTGAGCGCCGCCGGGTTGCGGGCGAGCTCGGGGTGCATGGTCTTGAGCGCGACCTGCCGGCGGAGGAAGAGGTCCTCGGCGAGGATCACCGCGCCCATCCCCCCCTTGCCGAGGGTCTGGACGAGCCGATAGCGTCCGGCGATGACGCCGCCCACGTCCCAGACGTTCTCCTGCGCGGGGTTCTTCTCCGGGGGCAGCACCGCCGTGGGGAACGCGGAGAGGGCCTCCGGCTCGTCCGGGAGGGAGTCCACGGAGGGGGCGTCCGGGACCCCGCCGGCGTCCCCCGCCGGCTGGTCCTCGGCGAGGCCTGGCCCGAGCCGGGCCTCCGTATCCTCCGGGTGCGGCGGAGCTCCTCGGGAAGAGGTGGTCATGGCGATCTCCTCGGCAGGCCAGCGGACACCGCCGCCTCCTTCGCTCTCCTGGAGCGTGTCTAGCAGCTTCCTGGGGGGCTGGGCAACACCCCGGGGGCCGGGCGGCCGTCGCGCCGCTACCGGAGCTGGCTGTCCTTGCTGCCGCGCCGGTTGTAGAGGCTGCGCGCCTGGTGCTGCGCATCCTCCTCCGCCTGGCAGCGGACACACCGCCGCACCCCGGGCACGGCCTGGCGGCGCGCTTCGGGGATCTCCTCGTCGCACTCCTCGCAGCGCAAGAGGCTCTCGCCCCGGGTGAGGCGGCTGCGGGCGCGGGAGACCTCGCTCTCCACGCTCGCGTCGATCTGCTCCTGGACGGCTCCGTCCCGAGCCCAGCCAACGGCCATCCGACCCTCCTTTTGCCGCCCGCGCCACGGACGCGCCCGCTCTCCCGGTCGGCAGGGGGCCAGCCCGGGCCCCCCGCCCGGACCGGCGGCCTCTCGCCGGACGAGACCTAGCGGTGCTGCAGCGGGAACTCGATGACCGCGACCCCCGGCCGCTTGGCGATCAGGGGCAAGGCCGAGACGAGTTCGTCGCCGATCGCGACCTTGGCGGGCGCGGCACCGGCCGAGCCCTTCTTCAGGGAGAGGCCCCGGGCGGTGAACCCCTCGAGCATCCCCCGCGCCTGGGTCGCGGCCTGCTGCTGCGCGGGAGTGCCGCCCGCGGGGATCTCCACGCCCCGCAGCCGCTCCAGCTCGAGCAGCGGCGAGACCGAGGCCACGACCTGCAGGCGCTCGGTGACTCCCGCCTGCTCGTCCAGCTCGAGCCAGGCGTCGCCCGGCGGGAGCATGACCAGCCCCCCGGGCGGGATCAGGTTCACCGCGCCCACCTCGGGGAGCAAGACCTGGAACTGCCCGGTCTCGTTGTGATTGAGGACGTAGACGTAGACCGGCTGATCCGCCTCGATCGCGACCTTCACCTGGTCCCGGGCGTGCAGGATCTGGTCGACGCACTCGGGGAGCTCCCGCGCCGGCCCCCCCGGGACCGGCCGGCGGCAGAGCACGTAGGTCTTCAGGGTGATGGCGTCGCCCGTCGGCGGAGCCGCTGGCGGCGCGGCCTCCCCGGGAGGGGTGGTCGCCGCCGGAGTCGCCGGCGCGAGCCCCGCGAGGCTGGCCGCGAGCCGCGGCACCGTGGCGAGCAGCTCCGCGGTCTGGCAGCCCGTGGCCTCGAACGCACGGCGCTCCTCCTGGCGCGTCTCCAGGTCGACGAGGGCCAGGGTGAGGTAGCAGCGACGGGCCGGGAGGCTCGCCGCGGGGCCGCCCCGGGCCGGCTTGGCTGCGGGACCACCCGGCTCCGGCTCGAGCCGTCCGGAGACCAGCTTGCGCGCGCCCTTGCCGCCGCCGAGCCGCACGCCACAGGCGTCCTCGATCTTGTCGGAGGCGCAGGCCCGGACGGCCTCGTCGATCTGCCGGTCGAGCTCGCCGTCCGAGGAGAAGGTGAACCGGCCGGTGCCCAACAGGGCGCTCTTCAAGGCCTCGCCGAGCAGCCGCGCGGGCTCCTCGAGACCCTTGCTCCCCCGGATCGGGGCGACGAACAGCCGCTGCGGGTCGCCCGCCGGAGGTGCGGCCGCCTCCCCGGCCTCCCCGCCCCCGGGAGCGGGCTGGCCGGCCCGGGCCGGCGCGGCGAGGAGGAGCGCGGGCACGAGCGACAGCGGCAGCAGGCCCAGGGGCGACCAGCGACGGTGAGTGCAGCGGGGCATCGACGACCTCCGGCTCCCGAGCGGGGGAATCCCCGCCCATTCGTAGCAGAGGCCTCGGCAGCCGACAACCGGCCCCCCCCGGCAGCTCGCCGCCAGCGGCTCAGCGGGAGAACGGATACTCCAGGAGCCGGCCCGAGGAGAGCCGATGGGGCTGGTACTGGCGGCCCGGCCGCCGCCGCTCCAGGAAGTAGGCGGCCCGGTCCGTGGCGGGCTGGCGCACTCGACCGACGATGAAATCCTTTTTTAGATCGATGTATTGGCTGATCCGGCGGTACTGGAAGACCGCCGCGACGACCTCGACCGGGGAGCGGAAGGCCGTGGCCTGGCGGATGAGGGGCTGCTGCACGTGGAAGTACTCCGGCGCGAGCCTGGCGAGGCAGGCCGGGCAGGTCTTGCCGTAGATCGGGTTGATGCCGCGCGTGTCGCCCCGCAAGGCGACCTCGGGCGTACACAGGCCCCAGGTGTCGATGACGTAGGCGTCGGTGTCGACCGCGAAGACGCCCGCATAGTCGGTGACCAGCCGCCCCCCCGGGGGGATCACCTCGTCGAGCCAGGCCGCGGCCTGCTGCAGGCTCTCGACGTGGGCTTGCTCCCGCCGGGCCGCGGCCAGCTTGCGCTGCTCGTCGCGGTCGTTGACCCAGCGGTGGTCGAGCTGCAGCCAGAGCCCGAGCAGCCCCGCGGCCAGCAGCCCCCAGCCCGCGACCCGCACCGCCAGTGGCAGGGAAGCGCGCCGGCCGGCCGCGACGAGCTCGGCCGCCCCGAGCACGACCACGGCCAGCGCGAGGGGCACCACGGGGAGCACGAAGCGCCCGAAGGGCATCCAGTCGCCGCCCGCTGCGGCCACATAGGCCAGGTCGATGACGAGGAAGAGGAGCAGGGGGCGGGTCTCCGGGCGACGCCAGGCCAGCAGGAGCCCCGCCGGCACCAGCGCGAAGAGGAGCCCCGAGCCCGCGAGCTCCTGGAGGACGTACTGCAGCCCCCGGGTCGGCAGGAGCCGGGGGATCAGGGACTTGGCGTACACGGTGCTCGGCAGCGGCAGCCCGTAGTAGCTCCAGCGCCAGGCGAACCACGCGGCGAACACCACCAGGGGCGGGCCCCAGCGCTTCAGGAAGGTCCGGCGGGCCGACCGGTCCCCGCGCCACGCGCGCCCGGCCTCCCAGCCCCCCAGCACCAGGTAGGGGAGCAGCCCGTCGAACCGGGTCAGCGCGGCCGCGAGCAGCAGCCACGGGGCGACGACGGCCCAGCGGGAGTCCTGCCGGGAGAGCAGGTGCAGCCCGACGCCCGCGGTGACCAGCGCAGTGAAGGCGTAGGTTTCCAGTCCAGACAAACAAGCCAGGGCCAGGGAGGAGGTGCCGCCGAGCAGGAAGAGCGCGGCCAGGGCCGCGACCCGGGAGCCGCTCAGCCGCCGGACCAGCGTCCACAGCGCCGCGCTCAGCAGCAGGGCGAACGGGAGGCACAGCCAGCGCGCGACCAGCAGGGGCGACAGCTCGGGGGCGACGGTCAGGGGGAGCGCGACCAGCACCACCCAGAGGAAGTTGGAGTAGCCCTCCACCCGCTGATCCGCCGCGAACAGCGGGCCGTCGCCCGCGGCCAGGTTCTCGGAGAACGAGAAGGTGATGAACGCGTCGTCGACCGCGTACTGGAAGCTCCCGAGCTGGCTGCTCGCCCAGCCCACCCCCAGGAGGACCGCCAGGGCCGGCAGCAGCCACGAAGGCCCAGGCCCACGGCGCCAGCGAGCGACCAGTCGGTCCCAGGCCGCGGGGCGGGGACCGGGCGCGGGGTGACCGATGGTGGGTGGTGCAGTGGCGGACATCGCTGGATCACGACCCCGACAGCGGGCCAGCCCCCACGGGACGGCTGGCAGCAGGCAGCAAACCAGGTGTTACTTTATGCAACATCGATGCCCAGTCTGAAAAGGTCGACGAACCAGGAGCCTGCGAGGCTGCGGGGTAGGCCTCGCGCGAGCGAGCAGGACAGCCGTGTCGTGCTCCCGGCCCTGGCCAGGAGAGTCGCCACCTGGGCCACGGGCGTCCGGCTGCAGCCCGGCGAGCAGGTGCTGGTGCGGTGCAGCCTGGCCGACCTGGAAACCTTCCTCGGGGAGTGCCGCGCCGGCTGACGCGACCGCGCCCCGCCGTCCCTTGACACCCTCCGCCGCGGCCGCCTAAATGGCGAGGGAGGCAACGGACCAGGCCGGGCGGGAGAGACGAGGTGAGCGCACGGGTCAGTCGGGCAGCGTTCCCCGGGCTGGGTCGGCTCGACGGCTTCCAGGGTCGACAGGGACCGGACAGCTCCCCCGCGCCCTGGTTCGAGTGGTGGTACTACAAAGGGGTCGTACCGGCCACGGGCGACGCGTTCTACCTCGCCTACGGGGTCGTGAATCCGGGCGACGAGCAGCGCCAGTGGCCCGCGAGCCAGGCCTTCGTCACCTTCGGCTGGCCCCGGCGCGGGATCTTCGTCACCCGGCCCCTGCCGCCGGCCGAGTTCGCCGCGTCCCGCACGACGACCGCCGTGCGGATCGACGGCTGCCAGGCGACGCCGGAGCGTCTCCAGGGAAGGCTCCAGGCGGGCGGCCATGCCGTCTCCTGGGATCTATCCATCGAGAATCACTGGTCTTTTCACGCCACGAGCTGGGTGCCGCTCTTCCCGGGGATCTCCAACATCCACTGGCACCCGGGGGGCGCGGACCTCTCCCTGACCGGGACGGTCGTGGCCGACGGCGGGGAGCTGCGCCTGGCGGGTGCACCCGGCTACCACGACCACAACTGGGGCCGCTTCTTCCCGCGCTGGTGGCTCTGGATCGCGTGCAACGCCTTTGCGGGCCACCCCGGCACCGCCCTGGTGGTGGGTGGGGGCCTGCCGGCCCTGTTCTGCCGCTTCGAGGGGGAGCCGGTGGTCTGCCTCGGCGTGCGGCATGCCGGCGAGGTCCACGCGTTGCGGACCATCCACCTGCACCGCACCCGCCTCGAGGCAGTGCCCGGGGGCTGGCGGGTGGAGGCCACCGGGCCGACCCGGCGGATCTCGCTGCTCGCCACCGCCGCGCCCGGCAGCTACTTCCCCATCGACCTGCCCAAGCCCACGGGCGGGCTGTTCTGCAACCGGGAGACCCTCACCGGCCACGTCGCGCTGACCCTCGAGGAGCGGACTCGGCTGGGCCGCTGGCGCACCCGGCTGCAGGCCACGTCCGAGCTGGCCGGCATCGAGCTGGGCACCGATCCCGACCGCCCCCTGCCGGAGTTGCTCACCTCCTGGGGCGCGCTCGGTCCCGCCGCGTCCGGCGGTGCAGGATGATCCCCGCCTGGCCCCCGACGCAGCCCGGCTGGCTGCTGCTCGGGGGGCTCGGGCTGAGCTTCTGGCTCTTCTCGGCCCTCTTCCTCACCGCCCGGATCCGCCGGGTGCCGCTGTTCTCGCCGGCCGCGGTGCCCCCGGGCCCCACGCCGACCTTGAGCGTCGTGATCGCGGCCCGCAACGACGCGGCCGGACTCCGACGGACCGCGACCTCGGTGCTCGCCCAGCAGCTCCCCGGGCTCGAGCTGATCCTCGTCGACGACCGCTCCACGGACGGGACCGGCGAGCTGGTGGAGGAGCTCGCCGCGGCCGACCCCCGGGTGCGGGCCGAGCACGTCCGGGAGCTGCCCCCCGGCTGGCTCGGCAAGGTCCACGCCCTGCACACCGGGCTGCAGCACGCGACGGGCGAGCTGGTGCTCTTCAGCGACGCGGAC
This sequence comes from Myxococcota bacterium, assembly GCA_034005005.1. Classification (GTDB taxonomy): domain Bacteria; phylum Myxococcota_A; class JAVEVO01; order JAVEVO01; family JAVEVO01; genus JAVEVO01. Next base: position 8,880 of record JAVEVO010000055.1, on the reverse strand, counting down.
GCCCGCTTCGCCCCCGGGACCCTGGCGGCCCTGGCCCGCCTCGCCCAGGCCCGGGCCCTGGACCACCTGACGGTCCTCCCCTGGGTGCCCCCCCGAGGCCTCGGGCTGGCGGCGCTGGTCTCCCTGGTACGCAGCGGGCTGCTCGCCACCTGGCCGCCCGGGGACGACTCGCCCACGGGGTATGCCGGCTTCGGCCCCTGCAACCTGGTCCGCCGGGCCGCGTTCCTGCAGACCCCGGGCTTCCCGGCGCTCCGGCTCGAGCTGCTCGACGACATGGGGGTCGGCTGGCTGTGCGCGGGCCCCGGCCACCGGCGCCTGGTCCTGGCGAGCGCCGGCGAGGTGGCCTTCGACTGGTACCCGTCCCTGGCCGCGATGTTCGCCGGCCTGGAGAAGAACCTCTTCGCCGGCCTGGCCGGCTTCGCGACCGGGCGCGCCCTCGGGCTCACCCTCGTCTGCCTGCTCGCGCCCCTGCTCCCCCTCGCGGCCGGCCACCCCGCGGCCCTGCCCTGGCTCTGGCCCCTCCTCCTGTTCACCGGGCTCGGCCTGGCCGTCTACGCGGGCACCGTCCGCGCCCGGCTCGGCGGCTCCCGGCTCGGCGCCGTGCTCTTGCCCCTGGGGATGCTGCTGTTCGCCGGGGCCCTCGCCCGCTCGACCTGGGCCTTCCACCGCCGTCGGGGAGTCGTCTGGAGTGCGACCTTCTACCCGGCCGAGGAGGTGATCCGTGGACGACGCGTCCGCCGCTGACGAGAGAGGATTGCTCACCGCGGGGGAGCCGGCCCCGGGGGTCGCGGGGCCGAAGCCCTTGCGGGTCCTGCTCATCCGCCCACCCGGCACCTTCAGCAGCCTGGTCTACCCCGACGGCCCCTGGGTCGGCGTGCCCCTCGCCCTGCTGTACCTGGCGAGCGCGGCGCGGCGGCTGCCCGGGGTCGAGGTACAGCTCCTCGACGCGCTGGCCTACCCCGACCTCGCCCGGCTCGAGCGGCAGCCCCCGCCGGTGCTGTTCGGCCTGGACTTCGACGAGATCCTGAGGCGCGCCGAGGAGTTCCAGCCCGACGTCATCGGGTTGTCCGTGGCCGCGGAGACCTTCTTCCTGGACGCGCTCGAGCTCGCCCGCCGGCTGCGGGAGCGCTTCCCCGCGGCCCTGCTCATCGCCGGCGGCACCGACGTCAGCATGCAGCCGGAGCGCTACCTGGCGCGGGCGCCCGCGTTCGACCTGCTGGTGCTCGGCGAGGGCGAGATCGCCTTCACGACCCTGCTGCAGCGGCTGCAGCAGGGCGAGGAGCCCCGCACCGCGCCCGGCGTGGCCTGGCTGCGCGACGACGGCACCCTGCAGCGCAACGCGCCGGAGTTCCTCGAGGATCTCGACTCGATCCCGCCCCTCTGGGAGGGCCTCGACTTCGAGCAGTACTTTCGACTCAATCGCCTGGGCTTTCCCTCGCGCCAGAGCATCGATCTGCCCGGGACCGACCGGGCGGTGACCCTGATCACCAGCCGCGGCTGCCCCTACCGCTGCAGCTTCTGCTCGATCCAGCTCACCATGGGGCACGCGTTCCGGCGCCACTCGTCCGCCTTCGTGGTCGCGCAGCTCGCCCTCCTCGCCCGGGACCACGGGGTGCGCCACGTCCACTTCGAGGACGACAACCTCTCCCTCGACCGGGAGCGGCTGCGGGCGATCCTCGAGGGGATGGTCTGCGCCGACCTCGACCTCACCTGGGACACCCCCAACGGCGTGCGGGCCGACCGCTTCGACCGGGAGCTCGTCGCGCTCTGCCGGCGCACGGGCTGCGTCTACCTGATGTTCGGCATCGAGTCCGGCTCCCAGGAGGTGCTCGACACCCTCGCCAACAAAGAGCTCCTCCTGACCGACGTCGAGCAGACCCTGGCCCTCTGCCGGGAGCTGGAGCTCGACAACAACGGCCTGTTCATCTTCGGGCTACCCGGCGAGAGCAAGGAGACCGTCGATCAGACCCTCCGCTACGCGTTCTCCCTGTTCGACCGCTTCGGGACAGTACCCTTCTTCTCGATCTACAAGCCCTATCCGGGGACGGAGCTGTATGCCAGGTGTGAGCGCAACGGCTGGCTGATCGACGCCCGTCCCTACGAGCGCATGGGCAAGATCCCCTACATGCTGTTCATGCCGACGATGGTCGAGACACCGGAGCTGGAGATCTGGTACATCGTCGACAAGTATCAGCAGTACATGCTGCGCTTCGCGACGAAGGTCGTCCTCCGGGCCACCCGGCTCATGGGCCGCCGACCGCTGCTCATGGCCCGGCTGACCCTCGAGCTGATCGGCCGGCTGCTCGCGGCCCCCGCCCGCTTCATGCCGACCTTGCGGGCCTTCTTCTGGCGGACGCTGCTGTTCCCCCGGGCGCAGCTCCGCCTGAACCGCCGCCGGCCCCCGGCCCGGCCGCCGGGACGGAGCTGAGGGGTGGCCAGCACCGCCCGCCCCGAGTTCGACGTCCGCTACACCGCGGCCTCCTGGCGCCAGACCCGGCGGCTGGGTCCCCTGCTGCTGCCGCGGGAGACGGGCGCGCTCGCCCAGCTCCTCGTGCCCCTCGCCACGAGCCTGGCCGTGACCCGCGGGGGGTGGGCCGCGTGGCTGCTGGCCACGGCCGAGGTCGCCGTCTTCCTGGCCCACGAGCCCTTCATGATCATCGCCAACCTGCGGGGGCCGAAGGCGCGCTTCGAGCACCTCGGCCGCGCCTGGCGCCAGCTCGTCCTCCTGCCCCTGCTCGCCCTGGGCTGCCTGGTGCCGGCCCTGCTGCTCGGCCCGGCGGGGACCGCCCTGACCCTGCTGCCGCCCGTGCTGCCGGCGCTCGCCCTGCTGCCCCTGGTCCTCGGGCGCCTGGAGAAGACCGTGGAGGGCGAGCTGCTGGTCTCGGCCGCGCTGGCGCTGGCCGCCTTCCCCGTGGCCTGGGCCGGCGGGGCCAGCCTGGCGGTCGCGGCGACGGTGAGTGGGGTCTACCTGCTGGCCCTCACCGACGCCACGCTCGCGGTGCGCCGGGTCACCGCCCGGGCTTTGCGCGCCACCACCCGCCAGCGGCTGCTCGCGCCCATCGCGCTGGCCGGCGCGGGGCTGCTGCTGCTGAGCCTGCTCGCCGGGTCCGGCCGCTTGCCCCCGGTCGCGGCCTGGGCCCCCCTGCCGGTGCTCCTCTTCAACCTGTTCCTGACGATCCGCCCGCCCCACCTGCGCCACATCCGCAAGGTCGGCTGGACCCTCGCGGCCTGCACCCTGGGGACCATGGGGCTGCTGCTCGGCGGGCTGCCGTGAGCACGAACCGCCCGGTCGCGGACGCGTTCCGCCCCCTGGGCCACTGGCCCACGGTCCAGGCGGTGTACCACGCCCGCTACGAGGGATCCGGTACCATGGTCATGGCGGCCCGGGTCGCGGGCCCCCTGGCCCCGGACCGGCTCCGGCAGGCCCTGGCCGACCTCGTCGCCCGCCACGCCTTGCTGCGCGCGACCCTGGTCCAGGGAGAGCGGGAGCTGGGCTGGCAGGAAGCCTCCCCAAAACAGGAGCGGGACGGGACCTGCCGCGTGCTCGCGGACCCCGTCGGGAGCTGGCCGGAGATCGCGGATCAGGAGACCGCGGACCCACCGGCCGCGACGGCCCCCCTCTGGCGGTTGACCCTGGCGCCGGCCCTGGAGGACGAGGAGCAGGAGCTCATCCTGACCACGCACCACTCCCTGCTGGACGGGCGGGCCGGCGTGCAGTTGCTCTGGGACTTGCTGGCCGCCGGCACCGGCGAGCCCGGACCGGTCCAACGGCTTGCCCGCTGGCCCCTGCCCGCACCCCTGGAGCAGCGGCTCCCCATCCCACCCCCGGGCGCGCCTGCCGGGGACCGGCCGGCGAGCGGTGCGGCCCCGACCTGGCCCCTGGAGGGCGACGTGGCCACGCCCCGGAGCTGCCGGCTGACCGAGATCCCCCTGGCCCCCGGCCTGGTCCCGGCCCTGCGACTGCGTGCCCGCCTCGCCGGGGCCACGGTCCAGGGCGCCCTCCTGGCGGCGGTGCGGCGGGTGGCCGGGGCGGAGCTCGGCGACCCACCGCCGGCCCTGTCCAGCGCGGTCGACCTGCGGGAGGAGGCCGTCCCCCGGATCGACCCGGCGGAGCTCGGCTGCTTCATGACCATGGTACCAACGAACCATCCGCTGCCGGCCGCCTCCAGCTTCTGGGAGGAGGCCGGCCGCTGCACCCGCGCGCTCGGTGCGCAGCTCCAAGCCCGGCGGAGCCGGGGCTGGCACCCGCGGCGCAGCCCGCCCGCCCTGCTGGACCGGCTCACCGCGGAGAAGATCGCCCAGGCCCATGGCCTGGGCCGGTTCGCGGAGGGACCGGCCCTGTCCAACCTGGGCGTCGTCGCGCCGCCCGCCCTCCCCCCGGGGGTACGGGTGAAGGCCCTGCGCTTCACCTCGGCCCAGACCGCGGGGCTCTACCCGCTGTTTCTGACCTTCGCCTCCCTGGGGGCAGAGGCGAGCTGCTGCCTCAGCACGACCGAGCCCTTGCTCTCGCGGGCGCGGGCCGCCCGGCTCGCGCGCGACCTGTCCCAGGAGCTGACGGAGGCCGCCCGGCCGTGAGCGCCGGACCGCCAGGAGGGACCGTGGACAACTCCCTGCGCATCGCCCGGGCTTACGACCTGCTGCTCGGGCCGTTCCTCCGCCCGGTCCGCCGGGCGGTCGTCGCTGCGGTGCAGGAGCTGCCCGTGCGCTCGATCGTCGACTTCTGCTGCGGGACCGGCGACCAGCTCGAGCACCTGCAGCGCGCCGGTTACGACCAGACCGTCGGGGTCGACCTCGCGCCCGAGATGCTCCGCCAGGCACGCCGGGGGACCCCTCCCCTCCGCTGCTCCCTGCAGGACGCCACCCGCACCGACCTCCCCACCGCGGGGTTCGACCTCGGGCTGGTCAGCCTCGCGCTCCACGAGAAGCCCCGGGAGACCGCCCAGGCCATGCTCGCCGAGCTCCGTCGCGTGGTGAAGCCCGACGGCTACCTGCTGCTCGTCGACTACTGCCATGACGAAAGGACCAGCATTCTCGGCCGGCTGGGCACCACCCTGGCCGAGTTCCTCGCGGGCGGCGACCACTACCGGAACTTCCGGGCGTACCTCGCCGCGGGCGGGCTCGACGGCCTGACCCGCGAGCTGGAGCTCGTGCGGGAGCGGCCCTTGCTCTTCGGTGCGGCGCGACTGCGGCTGTACCGCAACGGCTGAGCGCGCCCGGCTGGCCTCTTGCCGTCCCCGTACTCCGCGAGCATCCTGCTGGCCGTGACTCGGGGGCAGGAGCACCCATGCGCTGGTACACGAAGACGCACGACTGGCTGGAGCGGGTGGGGGCTGGAGGGGTGTTTCGCACGGGGTCACGCGACCCCTCGCGCGGAGGCTAGACGGGCCCGTCACGCGGCTGGAGCTGCCGACACCGGGGACGAGGCTGCGGCTGGGCCAGGTGTGCGGTACGATCGGCTCGGCGCGCTCCCGGGACGCTTCGTCGAGGAACGCGACGCCCATGCTCCACCGGGGGACGCGCTCGATGCCCCCCTACTCCACCGGCAGCCCTGCTGCCCGGCACAAGGCCCGCGACAGGAGCGGCCCGCTGGTCAGAGGCTGCCCGGCCGTCGTCTCGACGCGCACGAAGCAGGCTGGATACGACAGCTCCGAGGCTGGCGGGCTGGCTTCCCAGCGACCTGGGCCGCTGCTGGCCATGGGGTGCCGGGTCCAGGTCGCGTGCCGCAGATCGGGCGAGTCCGCCGGGATCATGGCCACCTGCTCGCAGGCCGCGTTCGTCTCCCGCACCGCCGTGTTCTGCGGCCCCAGGGAGGTAGTGCACCAGAGCTCCACGAGCCCGGCCTCACCACCGCGGAGGGTGGCGGTCACCTTCCCTTCGACGAGATCCCAGGAGGCCTCCAGCCGGGGGCTGGGTGCGCCCGCGAGGCCCCGCTGGACCAGGGTCCGGAACGCGGCGACGTGGTCGATGGTGCCGTGGCCGTGGCCGTAGTTGGGGACGAAGAGCATGCGGGTGGAGCCGGGCAGCCCCGCCACGTAGGTCAGCGACGCGGCGAGCGGATAGAGGGGATCTCGAGTGCCCACGGCGATGACCAGGGGGATCTCGCCCAGCACCTCGGGGTCCCAGAAGTAGGGGTCGCAGCAGTCGAGGTAGCGCCGCCCCACGGGCGTGTCCAGAGCTGGGCGTTGCTCCGGCGCGCTGAAGGAGTAGCCCCCGGACCAGACGGCGAGTTGCAGGTCCAGGAAGGCCGGCAGATTGGAGAGGTCGGCGGCGGCCACCACCGAGCCCTGGGCCCGGGGATCGATGGCCGCGAACGCTCGCGGCATGTGGCCGCGCTTGGACGAACCCACGGTCCAAACCCGCTGCCAGTGGACCCGCGCCAGGCTGCCCCGATCGGCGTAGACCGCGTTCAGAACCGCCTCCGCCGCGTCCAGGATGCGGCTCTGGGCCACGGCGAAGTTGAGGAAGGGGTCGTAGGCCAGATCCCCGGTGGCCAGGGCCGCGTCGATCAAGCAGTCGATCAACCCGAAGGCCACCCCCAGCAGAGCCCGACCATCCCGGGAAGCTCGACGCATCTCCTGTCCCTCCCCCCCCACCTTGCAGCAGGCAGCACCCGGAAGTCCACAGAATTCATCGAGAATCCTGGTCCGATCCCGCGACGGGCGCACCGGCGGGGGTGCCCGGGGATCGTACCGGGTCCGGCCAGCGGAGCACGCTCCTCGGAGGCGAGGCACTGCCTTGCGGTGACCTCCGCCCACGTCCTCGTCGAGGCGCCGGAAGGCGTCCGCTTCCGTGGGGTCGCGCTCGGCGCCGCGCGCCATCGCGTCGAGCCTCTCGAGGAGCGTCACGAGATGACGGACACAGCGCACAGGGCCGTCCCCAGCCGCCCCGGGAGACCGCACGGGACCTCGCGAGGCCCGCATCGGGCCGCTCCCCCGGACAGGGACGAAGGTACCCCTGGGGGCGCGTTCTGCCCCGGCCGTCGGTCGGCCTCCTCGTCCAGCCTCCCCGCCGGACGGCGCCCGCACTCACCGCCGGAGGCTGATCCTTGTTCGGCGGCGGGGAGTTGGCTATGCTGAGAGCCATTCCACTCCAGCTCTGGACCGGGGGGGATCGGCCATGTCCTACTCCCAGGATGCGGAAGAGAAGAAGGGCGCGAGCGGCAAGCCCTCTGGCAACGCGTCGTCGGACGCGGACAGCCCCCGGGCCAAGGGAGGGGGCATCCCTGCCCTGGGTCAGTCGGGAGGCGACCTCGCAGGCCAGCTCGCCGGCGACGGGCCGCAGAAGGACAAGCCCAAAGGGCCACCCGGCCCCACGGGGAAGGGCACCGGGACCGGCACCGGGACCGGCACCGGGACCGGCACCGGCACCGGCACCGGGACGAGCGCCCACCCGGACGCGAAGGCCGACTACAAGGCCGCCGCGGATCTCTACGCCATGACCCTGGGAGAGCTGGCGAGCTACACCGAGCAGCAGCTCGACTGGGCCAACGGCTCCAGCATGGACCCCAAGGAGGCCAAGAAGCTCTGGACGGTCGTGCAGTTCGCCCGCTCCACCGAGGCGATCCTGGCCGCCTGCAGCGACATGGGGGTGGCCGACCTGGCGACCGCCCTGACCGACAAGAAGCAGACTGCGGCCCTGAAGGCCTACGCCAATGCGCTCAAGCAGACCAAGCCGACGGTGGAGCTGGAGCAGACCACGGCCCTGGTGAGCGAGGGAGTGACCTGGGGGAGCTACCTGACCGAGCTGGAGAAGAAGCCGGGCGGCGCGGTGGTCAAGAAGGTGATCCCCAACCAGCAGTTCCTCGACCTGATCAACACCCCCGCGGACGGGACCGCGTTCCTCGACTACGTCAAGGTCTGCGATCCCCTGCTGCACGCCGAGGAGGGCATGGAGATCACCTCGTTCCAGGCGATGCAGGCCGAGGGTGCGCCCTACAAGACGTACAACAGCAAGCTCAAGGACGTGCGCAACTTCCACCGCTTCGAGAAGAACGGTCTCGATCAGCTCGTGACCAACCTGGGCGACACCAGCAAGAAGAAGCCCCTGACCCTCGTGCTGCACACCGCGCTCGACCACAACGGTGCCTTCCACCGCGACCCGAAGCTGACCGACGTGCTCACCAACTCTCAGAACCTGACCCTGATGATCGAGGGCGCCGAGACCCTGGGCCAGGCCCAGAGCCGGCTGAAGCCGATCGCCAAGAAATACGGGCAGAAGGGCAAGATCGACCAGGCGATCCTCGCGGGCCACGGCAACGTCAACGTCATCGAGATGGCCGGTCGGACCAAGGTCGAGGGCGGAGAGCTGCAGGTGGAGGAGCAGCCGCTGATCAGCGGCGAGAAGAAGTCGGACGAGTTCTTCACCGAGCTGATGGCCAACATGGACCCGAGCTCCCCCAACCACCGGGTCGTGCTCAACGCCTGCCTGACCAACTCCAACGAGGTGGACCCGTCCGCGATCACCGCGACCGCGGCCCCCGACGCGCAGAAGCAGGTCGCCGAGTACATCAAGGCTCACCCCAGCCTGGCCACCTACCTGAACGACAAGTACAAAGGGATCGACTTCAAGGGGGCCAACGCCTCCATCGGCGTGGTGGACCTGATCGATCCGACCTCGGGCAAGCTGGACCTGTACACCTCCGCCGATCCCAAGGTCACCGCACCCAAGCTCGAGTACGTGGAGCAAGGCAAGGAGCCCCTCGGTGCCATGCGGGCGCTCGCCGAGTGCTGGGGCAAGGACAACGCCAAGTGCCAGAACGCGGTCACGGCCCGGATCGCCAAGCCCCTGGGCTAGAGCTGGGCCGAGACGATCATCCAGGTGCTCTACAAGCTGACCCTCAACCAGCACTGGACCGACTTTCCGGCCATCGCCGGGCTCGTC
>JAVEVO010000054.1:0-41010 GCA_034005005.1 Myxococcota bacterium | reverse complement strand
TCGGCGCCCTCGCCCTCGCCCTCGGCGCCCTCGCCCTCGCCCTCGGCGCCCTCGCCCTCGCCCTCGGCGCCCTCGCCCTCGCCCTCGCCCTCGGCAGCCGGGATGCAGGTCGTGACCTCCTTCGCACAGTTCTCGAGGAGGCAGGCCTGGGCCTCGGCCTCGTCGGTGATCTCGCTGCAGTGACGGTTCGCACAGCGCACCAGGGCCAGGTACTGGGCCTGCGCCTCCGGCGTGCCCGCGTTGAGGCAGTCCTCCTGGCAGCTCTGGTCGGCGACGGCGCAGTCGTTGAGGCAGTCGATGATCTCGGTGCAGTTCAGCTCGCCTCCGCCCTCGCCCTCGCCCTCGGCGCCCTCGCCCTCGCCCTCGGCGCCCTCGCCCTCGCCCTCGGCGCCTTCACCCTCGCCCTCGGCGCCCTCGCCCTCGCCCTCGGCGCCCTCGCCCTCGCCCTCGGCGCCCTCGCCCTCGCCCTCGCCCCCTTCTCCCTCGCCCTCGCCCTCCTCGCCTTCTCCCTCGTCTCCCGGGAGGGATTCGCTCCCGGCGCAGCCGCTCCAGGAGACGGCCAGGAGCAGGGGGATCAGAACGGACAACGTGCTGCAGCGCATGGCATTCCTCGCATCTCGGGTCGGTCTTGCTGGTGGGCGTCTCCCTAGCACTCCCGGGGAGGTCGGTCAACTCCCTTCTCTCGTCCAGTCGTGCTGCGGGTCGGAGACCGATCGCCCCGATCTCGCTCGGCGGCGAGCCCGCGCTTGACGTGACCCTCCGGGGCCCCGACCATGGGGCGTCGACCAGGTGTCGGAGGTGCAGGGATGGATGAGCGAGTGTTGCGCGAGCTGTTGCAGCTCGAGACCCGGGGAGAGCGAGCCGTGCTCGCCACCGTGGTGCGGACGCGGGGCTCGGCGCCGCAAGTCAGCGGGGCGCGCCTGCTCTGGACCGAGTCGGGGCGACTCGTCGGGACCGTCGGCGGGGGGAGCATCGAGCTCGCCGTCGTCGAGCGGGCGAAGCGCGTGCTCCAGGACGGTGGCGCGCCCGAGCTGGTGGAGTTCGACCTCGGGGCGGACCTCGCCATGGCCTGCGGCGGGGCGATGGATGTCTTCCTCGAGCTCATCGCCCCGCGCCCGCGGCTGGTGATCTTCGGTGCGGGGCATGTCGGCCGCGAGGTGGCCGAGATCGCTTCCCGCCTCGGGTTCGAGCGCTGGGTGGTGGACGATCGGGCCGAGTATGCCAGCGAGGAGCGCTTCCCCGGTTGCCGGCTGCTCGTCCAGCCCTTTGCGGAGGTCGCCCGGAGCTTCGAGCCCCAGAACCGTGACTACTTGCTGATCGTGACTCACGGCCACCGCCACGACGATCTGCTGCTGCAGGCCTTCGTGCAGGGCCCCCAAAAGTACCTGGGAATGATCGGGAGCAAGACGAAAGTCGCAGAGGCCTTCGCGCGCCTGCGCGCCAGCAGCGTTCCCGAGGAGGCCATCGCCCGCGTCCACTCCCCGGTCGGGCTGCCCATCGGCGCGCTCACCCCGGCGGAGATCGGCGTCAGCATCGTCGCCGAGCTCGTCCAGGAGCTGCGGCGGATCCCCGACGGGTTGCAGAAGGAGCTCTACCGGGGGCAGGCCGCGGAGTAGCCGGGCTTCAGAAGATGGCGGCGCCGGCGAGCTCGATGCCCTGGAAGAGGGGAGACTCGGTCTCGGCGCCAGCGAGGGTCTCGAGCAAGGTCATGAGCTGCTCGTAGGTCACCATCGGCCCGGGCTGGACCATGATGTCCTTGAAGCCGCTCCCGCCCACCGCAACGGACTTCAGGTGTCCGGTCAGCTCGTGCAGGGCCGAGGAGCCACGGGGGACCGTGACCCGGTCCTTCTCCTTGCCCTCCGGGATGGGCTCGTCGAGGGTCAGCTCGCGGCCGCTCCGGTCGAAGAGCACGTAGCCTTCGCCCGTGGCCTTCAGCCCGAGCCCGACGCCTCCCTGGCCTGGACCGATCTCCAGCCAGGTCAGCCGCTCGAGCTTCATGCCGTACAGCCGCTCCGGTGCGTCCGCCCCCTGGCCGGCGAGGAAGATGGTCTTGTAGCCGACGCTCTGGGCCGTGAAGAGGATCCGCCCGATGGTGTCGAAGGGGATGCTGCCCTCCGCGACCACGGCGATGGCCCGGGCGCCCTTGCCGACCGGCGGGGGCGGGGGCGGGGGCGCCTTCTCGCCCTCCTTGGGCTCCACCTTCGTGGGCTTGTAGGGGGCGATCTCCTGGGCGAGGCGCACGGCCAGATCCTTGATCAGCAGCCCCTTGCGCTGCCCCTTGGGGACCCGGCCACCGCTCAGCTCGACGGCCGAGGCCAGGCGGATGCGGATCCCATCCTCGTGGACGAAGACCGGCAGGGCCGCCTCGACCGGGGTCGAAAACTTGCTCGAGACGTAGCTGCCTTCGTTGCGCTGGAGGAGCATCCCGACGGAGACGGTGTAGGAGAGCGGCTTGCCCGGTGTGGCGGCCTTGTCGTCGGCGTCCCCGCGCAGGCCCAGCAGCAGGTAGACCGCCCCGCCGATCAGCGCCAGCAAGAGCAGGGGGACGATCACCAGCAGGGCCGGTGGGGTGACGCGCACGGGCTCCGGCGGAGCCTTCTCCTCGAGCTCCTCCTCCTCGGGCTCCTCCTCGGGCGCGCGTTCGGCGGGGGCCTCCTGGAACGGCGAGATGCTGTCGTCGTGGAGCGGGGCGGGGCCAGAGGGGGCGCCGCGCCGGCTCCGGGCACGCTGCTCCTCCTCGGCTTCCATCTTCTGGAGCATCTTCGGGGAGGGCCGGCAGGTGGCGCCGAGGTCGTCGTCGCCGCCGCTCGGAGCCGCGAAGGGGTCCTCCTGGTTCTGCAGGGCCCCGCCGCCACGCCGGGGGCTCCCGGCTGCCGGAGCCCCGGTCGGTGGGGCGCCCGGCTTGCGTCCGGTCCGGGCCATCGCCTGGGCCATGGCATCCTCGGCCGAGACCGCGGCCATGGTCTTGGCGAGCTCGGGTGCCGGCAGGCTGCTCCGGCGACCCGAGGGGGCAGGCGCCGCGGCGGCGGGCGCCGCGGCACGGGCCGGCGGGATGTAGGGCTCCAGCTTCGCCGTCGGGGGGCCGGCCTCATCGGCCGGCGCGGGGCGGCGGGGAGCGGGGCGGCTGGCTGCGGGGGGGGCGGCGGCCTGTTGCCCCATGAGCTTCTCCAGCTCGTCGGGGTCGAAGGCCGCCAGCATCGCCGTCTTCTCGTCCTTCACCTTGCCGGGGGCGACGACGGGGACCAGCGGGACGTCGCAGGACTCACACTGTACCTGGACGGAGGGATCCGCCAGGAGCTCGTCCTCGACTTCGTAGTGGGTATTGCAGGTTGGGCACTTCAGCAGCATGCCTCTTTCTATGCCAGGGCCGCCGGACAGGTCAAGCCCTCGGCCTTGACGGCTCGCCCGGTTGCGGCCAACATCCTGGCGGGGGTCTTCGTCGTCGCCCCTGCCGGAGCGCGTCGAATCGGTCGGGAGCGTGCGCGCGATGCCGTACGGAGCGTGTCCAGGATGAGACCGGGGTGGGGATCACGTGGCTTCGTTCCGGCGGGCGGCTCCACGAGCCTGCGCCTCTTCCCGCCCCTGACCCCCGGCATCCGGCTGCTGGCGATCGTCCTCGGGGTCTGCTACCTCGTCGAGATCCTCTGGTTCAACTGGATCGGGCCACGGCTGTTCGCGGAGAGCGAGTCGGCCCGGGCCTTGCTCTTCCACCTCCCCTTGGTGCCCGCGGAGCTCTTCCAGGGCTACCTCTGGCAACCCCTGACCAGCCTCCTCCTCCACGACCCGACCAGCCCCTCGCACCTGCTGCTCAACTTGCTGATGCTCTGGTTGTTCGGGGCCGAGCTCGAGACCGGCTGGGGAGTCCGGCGGTTCTTCCGCTTCCTGCTGCTGGGGGGGCTCGGCGGTGCGGTCGGGGTGGTCCTGCTCGGTCTGCTCCTCGACGAGCTCTGGGTCACGCCGGTGCTCGGGTGTTCGGGGGCGGTCTACGCCTTGCTCGCCGCGTACGGGAGCCTCTTCCCCGAGCGGCTGCTCTGGCCGTTGCCCCTGAAGGCTCGCCACCTGGTGCTGGTGGTGCTCGGGCTCACCGTGCTCTCGTTCCTCGTCCAGGACTCCCAGAGCTTTGGCGCCCACCTCGGCGGGCTCGCCAGCGGCTGGCTGCTCACGGGCGGTCGCCGCTGGCTGCAGCGGCGCCGCCGGCCGCCTCGCGGGGCGAACGTCCGGTACCTCGAGGACGAGCTGCGGCGGCGAGGGAGCGGGCAGGGCCCGTGGCTGAACTGAAGGTGGGCGTCAATCGGGCTCGAGGGTGACGAGCAACTGGTAGAGGTTGTCGCCCAGGGTCACCTCCTGCGCATGGCGCTGGTGGCCGCGCAGGGCGAGCTCGACCTTCAGCGGGACCCCCGTGGGCAGGTTCGTCAGCTCGACCGGGGTCTTGCCCAGCTCCTCCCCGGCCACCCAGACGCGGGCGCCGGCCGGCGTCGTGGTGACCCGCAGTCGTCCCTGGTCCTCCTGGATCTGCGCCACGATGCGCAGGGTCTCGCCCGGCCTGGTCGACACCGTCCGCTCCCAGCGTCCGTACCCGGGGAGCACGAGCCGCAGATCGTGGCTCCCGCCAGCCAGGCCCTCGAGCAACGTCGGCGTCAGCCGGGCCCGCCGCGCCCCATGGGCCCTGGCCTCCGTGAGGCGGACTCCGTCCAGGTGCACCTCGGCGCCCGGTGGGCGGGATTGCAGGTGGATGGCGCCGGTCTGGACCGGGCTCGCCGGCGCACCGGCCGCGGTCGGAGAGCGGGGGCGGCCGGACGGCCGGGTGCGGTCGGCGCCCCCGGGGAGGGGCTGCGGGGGGGGCTCGGCGACTGGGGATGTCGTGCCCGATTTTATTGAGGATTTTGTCGTATTGCCCGGCCGCGGGGGCCGGTCGCCGAGCAACAGCCACCCGACGAGGCCGAGTCCGGCGAGCCCGAGGAAGAGCAGCAGCAACCAGCGCGCGTGCCGACGCCGGGGCTGCGCGGGATCGCTCGGGGACAAGAAGGGCACCTCGTCGCTCGGCAGCCCGACCGTGGTGGCCGCCAGCTCCGCGGGGATCGAGGGCTGGCGCTCCTCGGCGGAGACCAGCTCGGTGGCCATGCCGTACAGCTCGGGGCGCGGCGCGGGGGACGGCGAGGGCCGTCGGGCCACCTGGACGACGGGGGGCGGCACCGGGAGCGGCGCGACGGGGGGCGGCACGGGCGACGGGCGCGCCAGCGGCCGCTCCGGGGCCGGGCGCGGCGGCTCGAGATCGAGCCGGGCAGAGGCCTCGGCCCAGGGCGGATGCTTGTGGGCAGGGTCCGGGATCGTCGCGGAGAGGTCGTCCTCCCGGGGAGCGGCGGGCTCCCGCGGGGAGCGGGGCGGGGTGGCGAGCAGGGGCAGGATCGAGGAGGCGTGCAGCGGCTGCACCTGGGCCGGGAGCTGCCAGGGCTGCCCGGCGGGGCTCGCGGGCGCCAGCTCCCGGGCGTAGAGCGCTTGCATGTAGTCGGCGAGCTGGTGGCCCGAGAAGCGGGGATCGAGGCTCCACAGGAGCTGGCTGAGCTCCTGCTGCAACTGGTGGCAGTCGGGGTAGCGGTCCGCGGGGCGACGAGCCAGGGCCCGCATGACGATGCGCTCGAGCTCGCGCGGGATCTTGTCGTTGAGCGAGCGTGGGGGATCGATCTGGCAGCGGCGCAGCTTGGAGACGAGCTCCAGCTCGCCCTGGGAGTCGAAGGGGTTGCGCCCCACCAGCATCTTGTAGAGCACCAGGCCGAGGGAGAAGATGTCGGCCCGGCCATCGACCGGCTGGGCGCGGACCTGCTCGGGGGCCATGTAGGTGAGCTTGCCGCGGATCGTCCCGGCCGAGGTCCGCACGAGCTTGGAGCGTGCCTTGGCGACCCCGAAATCGATGATCTTCACCTCGCCGGAGTAGCTGATCTGGATGTTCTGGGGGCTGATGTCCCGGTGGACCACGCCGAGCGGGTGGCCGGCCGGATCGCAGGCCGTGTGCGCGGCGTACAACCCGGAGGCCACCTCCCGGGCGATGTGGATCGCCAGCAGGATGCTCAGGGGCTGGGCGCGCAGCAAGGCGTCCCGCAGCACGGCCGCCAGGTTGGCGCCGTGGACGTACTCCATCGCGATGAAGTAGGCGTCGTCGATGCAGCCGAGGTCGAAGATCTGGGCGATGTTGGCGTGGCTGAGCGCCGAGGCGATCTTCGCCTCGTCGACGAACATGTTGACGAACTCGCTGTCGGTGGCGTGATGCGGATGGATCCGCTTGATCGCCAGCTCCTTCTCGAAGCCGCCGACCCCCTGGGTGCGGGCGCGGAACACCTCGGCCATTCCGCCCGAGCCGATCCGCTCCACCAGCAGGTACTTGCCGAAAGGCTGCGGGTCCAATCCCAGCTCCGGCTCGGGACCGGCAGGGCCTCGGCGCGAGCAGCCGGCCGATCGGGAGCATCCTCGCCCCCGGAGCCGGTCTCCTCGTGCCGGGGAGCGCTGCCGGCGAGCAGGGGCAGATGGTAAGGGACGGGCTGCGGGCTGTCAACGCGCCGCGGGTCGGCCCGGTCGTGCCGGTGCGGGCGAGGAATTGCAGGCCAGCGCCGGTCCATGGTAACTGGAGGAGAGGGTGCTCCGGGGCGTCGCGCAGGCGAGGACTCCCGGCGCAGGATCCGATTGATCCCGGCCCGCAGCCTCGGCTGCCGAACCGGGGAGGAGTGACCCGTGCTCAGCTCGTGGAATGGTCTGCCGGCCGGGGGAATCGTCGCCGGGCTGCTGCTGCTCTCCTCGGGCGGCTGCGAGCGGGGTGCCGAGATGTGGGTCCCCGGAGCCAAGCCCACGGCCTACTCCGGCGCGGTCGCCGCGCCGCCGCGTCCGGTCGCCGCCCCGTCCCGGCCGAAGCAGCCCACGGGGGGGGCCGCCAGCGGGAGCGGGGAGGAGGCCGGCCCCGAGTCCATCGAGGCCGATGCCGTGGTCGAGGGGCCCCTCAAGGAGCAGCTCGCCCTGATCCGGGGAGCCTTGCGCCTCTCCGATCAGCGGGCCATCGACGACGCGCTCCAGCGCTGCCGGGCCCTCGATCAGGCGGCCGTGCAGCGGGTCCTCATCCGCATCCTCAAGGCCAACGAGGACGATCTCGGCGTGGCCGCGGCACGGGCGCTGGGCAAGCTGAAGATCCGCGCCGGGCTGCGGTCCCTGTACGATCGGATCCTCAGCGAGGACATCTTCCTGGCCCAGGCCGCGGCCGAGGCCCTCGGCGACCTCGGCGATCCGGGGGCGGTGCCGCAGCTCATCAGCCAGGCCAAGCGCCACGCCTCCGCGTCCGTGCGCAGCGCGGCGGTCGAGGCCGTCGGCCGGATCGGTGACCGGAGCGCCTTGCCCGCCGTCCTCGAGGGGGTGCAGGACCCCGACCCGACGGTGCGCGAATCCGTGGCGCGGGTCATCGGGCGCCTCGGCCAGCCGCAGGAGCATCACCTGCTGCTGACCCCCCTCCTCCAGGATCCCGCGCCCCGCGTGCGGCTCGCCGCGGTGCTGGCCCTGGCGGAGCTCCGGGCGCCCGAGGCCCTCGACAGCCTCGTCGGCCTGCTCGCCGACTCTTCCGAAGAGGTCCGCCGCACCGTCGAGGCCGCCCTCGTCAGCTTCCCCGATCGGCTGGCCGTGCGCCGGAAGCTGATGGAATCCCTGGAGTCGGGTGACGGGGCCTTCCTGCTCAGCTACTCCCAGGCGCTGAAGACCGTCTGCGACTGCTCCTGCCTGCCCGACGTCAAGCGCATCGGTGAGAACTCCAGCAAGCCGGTGACGCGCAACGCCTGCAACGCGCTGTACCAGCAGTTGCAGGCGGGCTGCCCCTGAGGCCGACCTCCGGCTCCCGCTCGCGGGGTCAGTCGGGTAGTGCTCTCAGTCTTCGGTAGGCTGATCTTCTGGATCGTTGGTCCCGAGGGAGTACTTGCGCATCAGCTTGCGAAAGTACTTTCGGTCGATGTCCGCGTCCCGGGCAGCGTGGGAGATGTTGTTGCCGTTCTTGCGCAGCAGGTGGAGCAGGTACTCCCGCTCGAAGGCCGAGACCCACTCCTCCTTCGCATCCTTGAAGGTCTTGGGCAGCTCCTGGAGGGGCGGCTGCTCGACGGCTGTCGCGGGGATCGGCGCGGGGCCGTCAGCCGGTGGCGAGCCCTCGGCGCTCCCCGCCCCCGGCGAGGTGGCCGGCAGGGCCTCGAGCCGCAGCGCGGGCAGCAACCGGGCGCCCAGGCCGGTCGTGCCCCGGCGGCGTAAGGGCTCGGGCAGGTCGCCGAGCCCGATGACGGAGGACTCCGCGAACGAGCAAGCCCGCTCGAGGATGTTGATCAGCTCGCGCACGTTGCCCGGCCACTCGTAGGCGAGCAAGGCGTCGAGGGCCTCCTGGCTGACCTCGTCGACCCGGCGCCCCCCGTCGAGCCGGCGGTTGAAGCCTTCGTGGGCGAGGAAGTGGGCGATGAGCGCCGGGATGTCCTCGACCCGCTCCCGCAACGGGGGGACGAAGATCCGGACGACGGAGAGGCGGAAGAAGAGGTCCTCCCGGAACCGGCCCCGGGCGACCTCCTCCTCCAGGTTGCGGTTGGTGGCGGCGATCACGCGCACGTCCACTCGCACGGGCTTGTTGGAGCCGACCCGCCGCACCTCCCGCTGCTCCAGCACCCGCAGCAGCTTCGGCTGCAGCTCGAGGTCGAGCTCGCAGAGCTCGTCGAGGAAGATCGTGCCGTCCTGCGCGGTCTCGAAGAGGCCGCGCCGGCTCATGAACGCGCCGGTGAAGGAGCCCTTCTCGTGGCCGAACAGCTCGCTCTCGATCAGGTTGTCGGGCACCGCGCCGCAGTCGAAGACGATGAACGGCTTGCCGGCGCGCGCCGAGAGGGCGTGGATGCACTTGGCCACGACCTCCTTGCCCGTACCGGTCTCGCCCTCGATCACGACCGTGGCCGAGGTGGGGGCGATCTTCTCGACGATGCTGAAGATCTCGCGCATGCGCAGGGTGCGGCCGATGAGCGCGCCGAGTCGATCCCGCTGGGACGGCTGCATCACCTCGCGCTGTTCGGGAGCCTCGAAGCGCAGCTCGGTCTTGCCGGCCTTGATGATGCAGCCCGGGTGGAGGAAGGCCAGACGGACGCGGACCCCGTTCACGAAGGTGCCGTTGGTGGAGTCGAGATCGGTCAGCAGGTAGCTGTCGCCCTCCTGGGTGATCCGGCAGTGGTAGCGCGACGCGGTGTCGTCCGGGAGCAGGACGTCGTTGTCGGCCAGCGCGCCGAGGGTGATCCCGTCCTTCTCGAAGCTGTAGGTGGGGCTCGCGGCGTCCGTGAGCAGCGTCAGGACGCAGCGGCGGACCTGGAGGCTCGTGGGATGCCCGGCGCTGTAGTTGATCTTCGTCGAGGGGACGTGGTCCGGGAACCGCCTGCGCGTCATGCCCGCGTCCTTGTTCGTGCAACGAGCCTCTCCTCAGGCTATAGCCCGCGCCGATCCGGGGTGTCAAGGGCCGCCTCCACCGCGAGCCAGGCTTGACAAGGCTTCGCCGCGAACCCTATCGTCCCCCGGACGGCAAGGAGAATAGCGGCCACGAGCTCCAACCTCCCCAGCACTCTCGGCAAGTACGCCCTGCTCGATCGCATCGCGGTCGGTGGCATGGCCGAGGTGTTCAAGGCGCGCTCGCGCTCCCTCGGCGGCTTCGAGAAGATCCTGGCCATCAAGCGCCTCCATACTAAGTTCTGCGAAGATGAAGAGTTCATCCGCATGCTGATCGAGGAAGCGCGGATCAGTGTTCAACTGAATCACATCAATATCGGTCAGGTATTCGATCTCGAGAAGATTGGTGACAGCTATTTCATTGTCATGGAGTATATCGATGGTCCAGATCTCTACAAGGTTCTGAAGAAGTGTGAAGCAAAGGGATACCTACTCCCGATCGAGGCCGCAGCCTTCATCGCGATGGAGATTTGCCACGGTCTTGATTATGCTCACCGCAAGAAAGATGAATATAATCGGCCACTTCAGATTGTTCATCGTGACGTGAGCCCGCAGAACATCATCATCAGCTATGAAGGCGAGGTCAAGCTGATCGATTTCGGGATCGCCAAGGCTGCTCAGCGCAACTTTAGTACTGATATCGGTATCATCAAAGGTAAATTCTACTATATGTCACCAGAACAGGCCCAGGGTGAGCCTGTCGACCATCGAACAGATACGTTTTCGACTGGTATCGTCCTGTACGAGATGCTCACCGGGACGCTCATGTACCGGACCGATGACGATGCCAGCCTGCTCTCCCGGGTGCGACGCGCTCGCTTCGACCCCCCGCGCGCAGTCCGCCCCGACATCCCGCGGGATCTGGAGCAGATCGTCCTGAAGGCCTGCGCCCGGACCCCGAACAAGCGCTACGGTTCCGCCCTGGAGATGGGCTCGGCGCTCCAGGCCTTCCTCTTCTCCATCGGCAGCCAGTACAACAAGGCCCGGCTCGGCCGCTTCCTGCGGGAGTTCTTCGGCCGGGAGGACGGTGCGCCCCCGCCGGCCGAGAGCCCCTACCAGCCCATGACCCGGGGCGAGGTGCCTCCGTCTCCGTCGAGCCTGCTGAAGCGGCCCCCCGGCTCCACTCGACAGGAGATCCGCCCCCCCCGGGCCGCCGCATCGCCCGCACCGCCCACGTCGCCCGCGCCGGCAGCCTCCCGACCGCCGGTCGCCCTGGTCGCCCCGCCGCCGGCCCTCGTGGACGATGGTGGCTGGAGCCTCCCGCCGGCGTTCCCGGCGTCCGGGCACTCTCCTCCCCGGAGCGCTCCCCCTGTCGCGAGCGTGCTCCCCGTCGCGTTGCCCGTCGCTCCCCCCGCGGCGCTGCCGTCAGCCGACCGCGGCTGGCCCGCGCCTCCGCGGGCGCCCGATCCGCCCTGGCCCGGCGAGCCCTGGCTGGCTGCGTCCCTGCCGGTGGCGGCCACGCCGGCGCCGGTGGGGCTACCGACGCCCGGTTCCTGGGCGGCCTCCGCCCCCCCCGTCGCCCCGCCGCCGATCGTCGCCCCGCCGCTGAGCGTCGCCCCGCCGCCGATCGTCGCCCCGCCGCCGATCGTCGCCCCGCCGCCGATCGTCGCCCCGCCGCCGATCGTCGCCCCGCCGCCGACCGTCCCGGTCGACGTCCCGGAGGACGACGATGACGAGACCACGGTCTACTCGGGACGGGATGCCGGGCGGCCTCCGCCGCGTGCGGCGGAGCTGCCGGAGCTGCCGGAGTACCCCGGGGGACCCGGCCTGCCGTCGTCGGGGGGGGCCCCGTTCCCGATCGTGGCGGGGGCCGAGTTCAGCGGCGTCGCCCAGGCCCGCCTCCTCGCGTTCCAGTCGTTCCAGCACGCGCCCGTGCCTCCGTTGCCCCAGCCCCAGCCGCGCCTCGCCATGCCCGTCCCGGCACCGCTCCCGGCCCGCCAGCCCGGCCGGCTGGCGCCGCCGGTCCGCACGGGGGCCTTCGTCCGCCCCCGGCGCCCGGCCCCCACCACCGACGAGGTGTTGGTCTTCCTCTCGATCCTCGCCGGGATCGTCACCACGGGCTGGCTGTTGAGCTTCTGCAGCCACACCCTGCTGCTGCCGGCCGAGCCGCGGGCGGCCGCGGCCGGGCTGGGGGCGGCCGGCCTCCCGCCGCCACAGGCCGGCGAGCGCCCCCACGCGTCCCCCGGTGCCGCGTCCCCGGCCTCGCCCGCGGCCGGCGCCGCCGCGTCCCCGGCCTCGCCCGCGGCCGGCGCGCGGCTGGAGGTGATCAGCCGGCCCATCGGGGCGCAGGTCGAGGTGGACGGTCGGCTGCTGCCCGGCGAGACCCCCCTGCAGCTCCCCCTGCCGCCCGGTGAGGCCCGCCGGGTGCGGGTGCTGCTCGACCGCCACCGACCCTGGAGCGGCACCGTCGATCTGCTCCCCGGGGAGCAGCGGGTGCTCTCCGTGGAGCTGGTTCCGCAGCGCGGCCAGCTCGACGTGCGCTCGAACCCCTCGGGAGCCGAGGTGCTCCTCGACGGCCTGCCCATCGGGACGACCCCGCTGCGCCTCGAGGATCTCTCCCTGGACGAGGGGCCGCGGCTGCTCCTCCGGCGTGCCGGCTACCAGGACCTGCCCGTCCTCCTCTCCTGGGGGGGCCGCACGAGCCTGGCCGTGGAGCTCGGGTTGACGCCCCTCGCGGCCGCCCGGCCGCCGCGCCTCGCCGCTCCCCCCCGTCGTCCGGTCCCGCCCGCTCCTCGCCCCCCGGCCCTGCTGCCCCTTCCCCCGGCCCCCAGCGCCGGGCCGTCCGCCGCCGGGTCCCCCGCCGGCTCCTCCGGCCTGGCGTCCACCGGGCAGGAGGCCGTGCCCTTCGCGGGCACGGGGTACCTCACGGTGCACGCGCTCCCGTGGGGGCGCGTCGTGCTCGACGGCAAGGAGCTGGGGGCCGAGACCCCGATGATCCGGCGGCCCTTGCCCGCCGGCACCCATCAGGTCCAGGTCTTCTTCCCCAGCCTGGGGCGCCTCTCCACGCCGCGGTTGGTGAGCCTGCCGCCAGGGCAGGAGCTGAAGCTGCTCATCGAGGGCCGGTAGCCGGCCGCGCGGCTCAGCGCACCTCGACGACGTCCTCGAGCAAGGCCAGCGGCTCGCCGGGGACGAACCTCATCAGCAGGGCGGGCAGCCAGCCCAGCTCCGCGAGCAGCCCGCTCGTGGACGCCAGCAGCGGGTGGGGAGCACGCCAGTCGAGGCCGAGCAGGGTGGCGAGGTCGTCCCGCGGGGGCGTCTCGGCGAGGACGTCGGCCGCGACGGAGAGCTGGACCCCACTGCTGCTGCGCGGCTGCCAGAGCTCGACCTCCTCGTCCGGATCGAGGCCCCCCTGCCGCCGGGCCTCGGCCAGCGCGTCGGCCAGCCCACCGAGCCGGTCGACGAGCTGCCGGGCGAGGGCCTGCTCGCCGGTCCAGACCCGTCCCTCGGCCCGCTCCTCGACCTGCTCCGGGGTCAGCCGCCGCCCCTCGGCGACCCGGCGCACGAACAGCTTGTACGCGTCGCGGAGCTGGTCGCGCACCGCGGCCCGCTCGGCATCGCTGAAGGGGCGGTCGACGCCGAGCAGATCGGCGCGCTCCCCGCGTCGGACCGTGCTCCGGCCCACGCCGAGCCAGGAGAAGAGGCCGGAGAGGTCGAACTTGCCGGCGAAGATGCCGATGCTGCCGGTGATCGTGCTCGGCTGGGCGAAGACGACCTTGCCCGGCACGGCGATGTAGTAGCCGCCCGAGGCCGCGGTGGCGCCCAGGGAGACGATCAGGGGCTTCTTCTGCGCGGCCGTGGCCACGCCCCGGTGGATCCGCTCCGCGGCCGTGGCCGAGCCTCCCGGACTGTCGATGCGCAGGACGATGGCCCGCACCGAGGAATCCCCGGCGGCCTCCTCCAGCGCGGCGAGGAGGGTCTCGGCGCCGGCCACCCGGGAGCCGGGCAAGGGGAGCTCGCTGCTGCGGCCGTCGGCGATGAGGCCGTCCACCGCGATCACGGCGATGCGCGGCGGGCGGCTCCAGCCCTGGCGATCGAGCCGCCTGCCGAAGTAGCCGGGGAGGAAGCTGGCTCCCTGCTGCGTCAACTGCTCCTTGATCGTCGCGAAGTGCTCGATGCGGTCGACCAGGCCCCGCTCCTGGGCTCGCTCGGCGATGTAGGGGCCCTCGTCGATCGCCTGGCGGAGCTGGGCCGGCGTCTTCCGGCGGGAGCGCGCGGTGTCCTCGACCAGGCGCTGGTAGATGCCGTCGAGCAGCGCCTCCTCGACCTCGCGCTGCTCCGTGGACATCCCGTTGGCGGTGTACATCTCGGGGGCGTTCTTGTGGCGGCCGATGCGCACGAACTCGGGCTTGACGTGGATGCGGTCGAGGGTGTCGCGCAGGTAGGTGAAGGTCGCGGACAGGCCGAGTAGCAGCAGGGAGGAGCCGGGGGGCATGGTCAGTTCGTCCGCGACGCTGGCCAGATAGTACTCGCTGGTACCGCCATCCTCCAGATGGATGCGTACTTTCTTCCCTGCTTGCTGGATCCGGCTCAGGGCCTGGCGCACCTCCGCGGTCTGGGCCAGGCTCCAGCGGTTGGGGCCCAGGCGCACCAGGAGCGTGCCGACCCGCGGGTCCTGCTCCAGCCGCGCCAGCCCCTCCACCAGGTCGAGCGGCGTCGGCGTCGCGGGGCCGAGCAGGGCCCGGGTGCGGGATTCGCTCAGCTTCTCGGGCAATTGCAGCTCGACGACGCGGTCACCCGGCCAGGGCAGCAGCGGTCGGTGCGTCCCGCCGCCCAGGTCGAGCCGCAGCCCGACGCTCTGCAGGTCGAGCTCGCGGCTGGCGGTGTGGGTCGTCTCGCCCCGCAGCCCGACGTTCGTCTGCTGCAGGGCGAGCACGAGCCCGGCGCGGTCGAGCCCGTCCCGGTCGAGGCCGACCCCGGCCTCCACGCGCAGCCCATGGAGGGGGACGAAGGAGATCCCGAGCCGCGCCTCGTTGAAGCCCGCCGCGGTGGCGAGCCGCCCGTCGCCGGTGGCGAGCGGGGTCTCCCGGGCCAGCGCGACCTCGCCGGTGAGGGTGAGGCGATCCGTGCCCGGGCGCAGCCCGAGCCCGACCCGCCAAAGCGTGGGCAGCCGCTGGGTGCCGAGGAGGTCCTCGCCCAGGTTCTGCACCCGCCCCCCCAGCGAGAACCAGCGCGTCGGCCGCGCGAGCAGGCCCAGCTCCCACACCCCGACCTCGTCGACCGCGGCCTGGTCCGCGGTGAAGCCGGACCAGCCGACGCCGAAGGCCAGGCGCGGGCCGCCGACGGCCGCGGCCAGGGTCGTCTTCACCGCCCAGGAATCGGCGAGCGCGGTCTCGTCGAGGTACTGGACCGCGACGCCGGGCACCAGGGCGCCGCCGAGCAGCGGCGCGCCGAGGAAGAGCCCGTACCCTTCCCCGCCCTGGCTGGCCAGGCGCGGCAGCACCGCCTGGAGCGAGAGGCCGAAGCCCTCCAGGCCGGCCAGGCCGGCCGGGTTGACCTCGAGCGCGAGGGGATCGTCGCTGGCCGCCACCGCCGGGTTGGCCTGCAGCAGGCCATCGGTGGCGCGCAGCACGCCGGAGGTCTCGGCGTGCGCTGGGCGCGGGCCGCCGCCGAGGGCGAGCAAGAGTCCGAGCAAGAGGATGGTTCGCTGGACTGGCACGCTGAGCTCACCTCCCGCGCTGCAGCCCGCCGGCCAGGGGGCCGTCAGGCCTGATCGAGCCAGATCACGGAGACGCCATCTCCCCCTTCGGTCCGCCCGCCTGGTCGCCAGCGGCGGACGTAGGGAGACGACTCCAGATACTCGCGCACTGCGACCTTGAGCGCTCCCGTCCCGTGGCCGTGGATCAGGAAGACGTATGGGTGCCGCTGCGCGAGCCCCTTGTCCATGAAGCGCTCGATCTCGCCGAGCGCCTCCTCGACCCGCAGCCCCCGCAGGTCGAGGCTGAGCCCCGGCTGGACGAGGAGCTGCGGCTCGTCTCCCTCCGGGGCCGGCATCCGGCGTCGGCCCGTGACCGGCGGCGGCGCCGGCGCACGTGGCCCCGGTCCGCCGGGGGGCTTGCTGCCCCGTCCCGGAGCGCCCAGCAGCGCCGGGGGGCGGGCCTGGGGGCGCAGCTCGGCGAGGGGCACGGTGAGGCGCAGGCTGCCCGCCCGCACCGTCGCCTGGCGGCGCTCGGCATCCGTCCCCTCGATGGTCCCGCGCAGCCCCCGCCCCGTCAGCTCCACCGGCAGCCCGGGGGTCGCCGTCTCGATGGTCAAGGGGGGCTGAGCGCGCTCCTCCGGCGGGCTCGTGGCCTGGCGCGCCAGCTCCGCCACCCGGTCGGCGATGGTGTCGACCCGGCGGCGGACGATGGTCACGCCCCCGTGGTCGGCACCCCGCTGGAGCGTGCGCACGGCCGCGGCCAGCTCGGCCCGGGCCGCGCGCAGGGCGGCGACGGTCTCCTCGTGTCCTTCCTGGACCAGCGCCTTGCGCCGGCGGGACCAGGCCTCCTTCTCGGCGGCCGCCTCCCGCTGCTCTTGCTGTGCCGCCTGGCGAGCCCGGGCGAGCTCCTCCTGCTCGTGCGCGAGGCGGTCCCGGGTCTGCTCCAGGGAGCGGATCGCCTCCTCCAGGTGGAGCTTCTCCTGCGGCAGCAAGGTGCGGGCGAGCTGCAGGATCCCCTCGGGCAACCCGAGCCGGCTGGCGATGTCCAGGGGTGAGCTCCGGCCCGGCTGCCCCAGGTGGAGCTGGTAGGTCGGCCCGAAGGTCGTCGGGTCAAAGCCGACGCTGGCGTTGACGAACCGCGGGTCCTGCAGGGCCAGGGCCTTGAGCGCTTCGTAGTGGGTGGTGACCAGGGTGCGGGCCCCCCGGTCGGCCAGCCAGCGGAGCACGGCCGCGGCCAGGGCCTCACCTTCGCGCGGATCGGTGCCGACCACCAGCTCGTCGAGCAGGACGAGGGAGGACCGCTCGACCCGGGGCAGGAAGGAGGCCAGGTTGGTCAGGTGCGCCGAGAAGGTGGAGAGGCTGCGGGCGATGGACTGTTGGTCGCCGATATCGCAGAACACATTGGAGAACAAGGGGAAACGGGCTCCAGGCTCGGCCGGTACCGGCAGGCCGACGCGCACCATCAGGGCGAACAGGCCGACCATCTTCAAGGTCACCGTCTTGCCGCCGGTGTTCGGGCCGGAGATCACCAGCACCCCGCCCTCGCCGCCGAGCTGCAGGTCGTTGGCCACCACCCGCCCCCCCTTGAGCTGGAGCAGGGGGTGGCGAGCCCGCTGGAGCAGGATCTCGCCGTCGGTCAAGGTCGGCACCGTCGCCCGCAGGTCCACCCCGAGGGTCGCACCGGCGAAGATCCGGTCCAGCCGGACGAGGATCTGCAAGGAGGGGCCGATGGTCGGGAGCTGCTCCGCGACCCAGCCGCTCAGCTCACGCAGGATGCGGCGCTCCTCCTCCTGGACCTCGATCTGGGCGATGCGCAGCCGGTTGTTGAGCTCGACCATCTCCTCGGGCTCGACGAAGAGGGTCTGACCGCTGCCGGAGACGTCGTGGACGATGCCGCGGACGTGCCCGCGTGCCCCCGCGCGCAGGGGGACCACGTAGCGCTCGCCGCGGAGGGTGAACCAGGAGTCCTGCAGGTGACCCTGGCCATCCAGCTCCCGGACGAGCTGCTCCATCCGGCCGGTGATCCCCTCGTGCAGGGAGACCACCCTCCGGCGCAGGGTCCCCAGGGTGGGGGACGCGTTGTCCGCGAGGTTGCCCGCGTCGTCGAAGGCCTCCTCGATGCTCTCTTCGAGCTCCCGCGCCGCGCTGAGCTGCTCCGCGAGCTGGCCCAGCCCGGGCGCCATGTCGAGCCGATCGCGGAGGAAGCTGCGCGTCCGCCGGATGCAGCCGAGGGTCGCGGCCACCTCGAGGAGCTCGGCGGCCTCGAGGCTGGCGTCGCGCTCCAGGCGCAGGAGGTGCGGGCGCAGATCGTACAGCCCTTGCAGGGGTGGGGCCTGATCCCGGGCGAGCAGGTCCAGGGCCTCGCCCGTGAGCCGCAGGGCCTCCTCCACCTCCCGGCGCTCCTGGAGGAACACGGGGGATTGCCAGAACTCCTGGGCCTCGCTGCCGGCGCACGCGCTCGCCAGCCGGGCGCACAAGGTGGGCCAGTCGAGCTGCGCCAGCGCCTCCGCCGTGGGCGAGAACGGCTGCGCGCGCCCTGTCTCCTCCGCGACCATGGTCACCGTCCTTCCGCATACGGTCCGTTGCCGTCGCCAGTACTCAGTCCCCCGCCCCGCGTCAAGTCGCCTGCGTCGGTCACTCTCGGGCGTGGCAGGGGCCGGGCCGCGTGGTGAGGGTGAAGTAGCCGTGGCGGTTGCGGCGCAGGGTCAGCAGGGTCGTTTGCTGCTGGGCGAAGTCGAGGACGAAGGCCTCGTAGGGCCGGCCGTCGCGTCGCACCTGGACCCGGTGCGGAGTCTGGAGGGAGAGCCCCGGGATCGGCACCCCCCCCGCAGCAGGCAGGGGGAGGGGAGGGAGTTCGTTGACTGTTACTGTAAAATTGCCGTGTTCTTGTGCTGAGCGGGGGCCCTCCACGCCTCCCGCGGGCAAGGCCGCGAGGCAGAGCACGCCCTCCGGGCGGGGAGACGGGACCGGCTCGAGGTCCGTGCCCGTTGGCGCAGGCTGCGGCGGGAGGGGAGGGGAGACTTCAGCAACTGCTTCAATAAGCGCGCTCGGAGCCAGCGCAGATGAGGGATCCCCGCCGCTCGCCGAGGAGGCCGCGGGATCCGGCTCCCCGGGGGGCGGCGGGGGCGGCGGGGGCGGCGGGGGCGGCGGGGGCGGCGGGGGCGGCGGGGGCGGCGGGGGCGAGGCCGGGGCGCTCGGGCCGGCGGCCTCCAGACAGCGGCTCCCGGCCTCCAGCGCCTTCGTCGTGAACGCGAGCAGCCGCGCCCGGTCCATCGAGCGGGCCGTCAGCCGGACCGTGCGTCCCCCACGGCTGCGGAGCAGCTCCAGTCCAGGAGCTTCGTCGGCCCGGTCCGCGGGCGGCGAGTCCACCTCCGGGGGCTGCCGCCAGCCCGTGTCCCGTGTCGACGCACCGGGCGCCGCCCCCGGGAGCACCCACAAGGTGAAGCGCTCGCCCGCCTCCTCGAGCGACCACTGCAGGGGGGGCTCGCCGAAGCCCGACGCGGGGAGGTCCTGGACCTGGCTGCGCCGGAACGGCGGGTGCTGGCTCGCCAGCTCGCGCCGTGCCTGCTGGAGCGTCTGCCGGCAGGTGTCCAGCCACCTGGCCGGGAGGCTGCTGGCGGGTCGGGGAGAGGCCCAGAGCACCAGGACCAGGCCGAGCCACCAGCCGGGAGGAGGGGAGCTGTGGTGCCGGGGACCCGCCATGAGCAGGGGCACCTAGCACGGGTGCGGGGCGGGTGTCCAGCGCCGCGCGCGCTCCGCAGGGTGGCGACCGGTCAGAGTCCTTGACCCCTTCGGGCCGAACTCCTTATGCTGCTGCTGCGTGGAACGGACCAAGCGTGGATGAGGGAGGGCCCTTGCGCCTCGCGTCCCTGAGCGTGTTGCTCCTCGCCGGGATGATCTTCCTCGGTCACCTGGTCCGCCAGACGTTCGTCGCCCACCGTCCCCCGGCCGTCGCCCCGGTCCCGGACTGGGGATGTGCGCGGCCGTTGTTGCTCGTCGGTCCCGTCTCGCAGGAGGGGCTGATCTGCCGGGCGCCGGGTGAGCGCGTCCCTGCCGCGCTGGCCGCGCGAGGCTTGCCCGTCGCCGCGATCGCGGCGGCCGGTGCGTCCGTCGGACCACCCGCCGCGGCCGAGGAGCGGGGGGATGGTGAGTCGCCGCTGCTCGTCCGGCCGGCGCCGGGCGGGCCGGGTACCGCCTGGGTCGTGGGGCCCATGCCGGGAGCGGCGCTCCTCGCCCTCGGCCTGCCGCTGGATCTGAATCGTGCCCGTGCCGTCGATCTGGAGGCCTTGCCCGGCGTGGGGCCGGTCCTCGCCCGCCGGATCACCGAGGATCGTGAGCGCCGAGGCCCCTTCGGCCGGGTCGACGACCTGGTCCGGGTGCGCGGTGTGGGAGCGGCTACCTTGAAGCGGCTCCGACCTTCCCTGGAGGTGAACCCGTGAGCAGCTCTCCCCTGGCCCTGGTCAGCGATCCGCTCTTCCAGGCCCACGACCCGGGCGAGGGCCATCCGGAGTCACCGATCCGGCTGCGGGCGATCCTCGAGGAGCTCGACCGGCGCGAGCTGCTCTCGGGCGCCTGCTCCTTGCCTGGGCGCGCGGCGACGCGTCCGGAGCTCGAGCGGGTGCATCTCCCCGCGCACGTCGACACGGTGCTCTCCCTGCGCGGGCAGACCGCCGACCTCGACCCCGATACCGCGCTCTCCCCCCGCTCCGTCGACGCCGCCGAGCATGCGGCGGGCGGCGGGCTGGCCCTCGTCGAGCGGGTCTTCCAGGAAGGTGGCCGGGGGCTGGCCCTGGTCCGCCCGCCGGGTCACCATGCGACGCCGGATCGCTCCATGGGCTTCTGCCTGTTCAACAACGTCGCCGTGGCGGCGTCCCATGCCCTCGCCCTCGGCCTGGCGGAGAGGGTCCTGATCGTCGACTGGGACGTCCACCACGGCAACGGGACCCAGGACATCTTCTCCCGGGATCCCCGGGTGCTGTACTTCTCCATCCATCAATACCCGCACTATCCGGGCACGGGCTACTTCACGGAGATCGGCGACGGGCCGGGCCTCGGCACGACCATCAACGTGCCCCTCCCCTCGGGGACCGGTGACGAGGATGCCCTGGCCGCGTTCCAGCTCCTCCTGCGACCGGCTGCGGCTCGGTTCGCGCCGCAGCTCGTGCTCGTCTCCGCGGGCTTCGACGGCCACGGTCTCGACCCCATCGCCAACTGGAAGATGACGGAGCAGGGGTACGCGGCCCTGGCCGGGGAGGTCGAGCAGCTCGCCCTCGAGCACTGCGGCGGCCGCTGGATCGCCTTCCTCGAGGGCGGCTACCACCCCCGGGCCACGGCCGCCTCCCTGGCCGCCGTCGTCGAGGTGATGCGCGGCCGGGATCCCGGGGTCCCCGCCGCGACTCCGAGCAGCGGAGGCGCCCGGATCATCGGTCAGGTGCGGCTGGCCCTGGAGCGGGCAGGCGTCTGGTAGGGGGCGCGTCACGACGTCCGGGGCCGGAGCGCGGCTGGCGCCCTCCGGCCGGGGCGGTCAGGGCTGCGGCGCTCGCTTCTTGCCGCGCTTGCCGCCCTTGGCCTTGGGGCGGGGAGGCGATCCGGTCGCTGCGGATCCGGCCTGGGGAGCCGTCCCGGCCGCGGCAGGGTCCACGCCGGCAGCCGGCGGCGAACCCGTGCCGGCGGTGGCGGAGTCCGGGGCCGCGGCGCCGCCGGCGGCGGGTCCGGGGGCACCCTCGGGGAGGCGCCCGAGCAAGCGCTCGACCTCGAGGTCGCGCGCCTTCACCGCCTCGCCGTAGGCGCGCACCGTGGCGAGGTTGGCGCGCAGGATCCGGAGCCGGCGCTCGAGTACCGGCTCGAGGTGACGGCTGCGCCAGATCCCGTCGGACTCCCGCACAAGCTCGAAGGTCTGCCCCGTCAGGGTGGAGAGCCGGGCCGCGCCTTTGTCGTCGTCCACCTCGGCCGACTGCACGGTGCTACCGAACACGACCCCGCTCTGGGACTTCAGCTCATCGAGCCGGGACAGGGCAACGAAGAACTGAAGCTCGCTGGTCGCCTGCTTCAGCAGGCCGAGGGCCCCGTCGGTGGTCGCTTGCTCCCGGGCTTCGAGGGGGAGCGTGGTCTCGACGAGACGCTGGAGCTCGCGGAGCCCCTCCCAGGCCTCGCCGATCTGCCGCTTGCTCTCCTGGGAGAGCAGGGAGTAGAGCCGCGGTCCGTCACCATCTTGGTAGGATTCGATGAGCGCGGCGAGGGCTCCCTGGGGGGTGTGGAGGTCCAGCTCCTCGCGGCATCCCCCGGCGATCAGCAGCACGAGGCCGATCCCGAGCGCCGGCCACGAGAGGACTCGCTTCATCGGCTCACCCGTCGAGGCCCTGGAGCTTGCGGAGCGCGGCCGAGACCTTCTCGTACTCGATGTCCCAGCTATCGGTCCCTTCCTGGAGGTTCTTGATCCGGCGACGGACCTCGCGATCGAGGTCCTCGTCCGTCGACATGTGACGGCGCAGCACCTTGGCGATCTTGGAGCGGATCTCGTGGTCCTCGCTGAAGATCTCCTCGATGTGGGCCGAGTGCATCATCATGTCGAGGAGCTGGTCGGCGATCCAGCCGATCCCATCCTCCCCGAGCCCGAAGCCTCGGCCCTCGGCGATCTTGCGCTTCGTGCGCCCGAAGGCAGTGTGGTCCTGGCCGCGTCGGGCCAGCAGATCACGGGCCTCGTCGCCGACCTCTCGCTCCATGCGGAGGTACTCCTTGAGCACCGACTGGACGTCGAGGACGGCCTCGTCCCGGGAGTCCGCATCGAGCTCGATGTCCCCTTCCTCGGTGAGGGTCTTGATCACCTCCTCGGAGATCGGCCCCACTTTCCCACTGTACAAGCGCATGGAAACCCCTCATCGTCGCGGCGGCTTGCTCCGCCTGCCCATTGCCGCGGCTCCTCATAGCATGAGCACGTCGAGCCGGCAAGGCAGGCCGACCCGCCAGCGCCGCTTTCCTCTTCTTCGTCTCCCTCGTCGTTGGCCTGGTAGTCGTCTCCCGATCGGCTATGGTAAGGTCGACCGCCGCCTGCCGGCAGAGCTCGTCGGCAGCGACGGTGTCGGAGAGGATGAGATTGCGGATGTCCGGCCCAGCCAGACGTTGGTGTTCGCGCTGCTTGCCGCTGGCCGTCGCCCTGCTCGCCTGGGCGACCGCCGCCGACGTCCGCCCGGCCAGCGCCGCCCCCGCCTCCCGGACGGGGCGCTGTATCCCCCTCGCCGAGCTCTGCAACGGCAAGGACGACGACTGCGACGGCAAGATCGACGAGGGCTTCGGCCTCGGCACGGCCTGCGTCGTCGGTACGGGGAGCTGCCAGGTCAGCGGGAAGAAGGTCTGCGACGAGGGGGGGCTGGCGGCCCGCTGCGATGCGGTGCCCGGCCCACCACGCGAGGAGGTCTGCGGCAACCGGCTCGACGACGACTGCGACGGGCAGACCGACGAGGGGGACGGTCGCGACCCGGACGGTGACGGGATCGGCTGCGACAACTGCCCGACCGTGGCCAACGTCACCCAGGACGACACCGATGGCGATGGGCTGGGAGACGCTTGCGATCCCGACGCCGACAGCCTCCGCGTGCCCGACGAGGGGCCGGTTCAGCTCGGTGCTCCCGCGGGGCAGGGCCTGCCTGGCGAGGGTGTGCTCCGCCAGGTGCAGATCCCTACCTTCTTTATCGACAAGCTGGAGATTACCAATCAAGACTACCGCCGCTGCGCCGCTGCCGGGCACTGCACCCCGCCGTCCAGCAAGGCATCCCGCACCCGGCCGGAGTATTTCGATGACCCGGCCTACGCGCAGCATCCGGTGGTCCAGGTGAGCTGGGAGCAAGCCCAGGCCTACTGCCGCTCGCTGGGCAAGCGGCTGCCGACCGCCGACGAGTGGGAGAAGGCGGCCAGCGCCGGCACGGGGCGTCCCTTCCCCTGGGGTGGCGCCCGGACCGAGCTCTTTCCCTTCGCCGACCCGCTGCCCACCTGCGAGCAGGCCAACCTCCAGCTCGGGCCCGGCTGTGCGACCGGCGACACGCTGCCCGTCGGCACGCACCCGGCTGGCGCCTCTCCCTACGGGGTCCAGGACCTCTCCGGCAATGTGCTGGAGTGGACCGCGGACGAGGCCCAGAGCTCTGCCGTACGAGCCGAGGCCCTCGCGGACGCGGCCTCCCAGGGGCTGTCCACTGGCGGGCTCCGTCGGGTACTGCGTGGCGGATCCTTCGCCTCGCGTCCCATCCACGCCCGCACCACGAGCCAGGATCAGCGCGACGGCACCCGGCCCAGCGCGTTCATCGGCTTCCGCTGCGTCCGGGAAGCCCTGCCCAAGAAGTAGCCGCCAGCCCCTCCTGCTGTCGGTGACTTGCAAGGATGGCCCAGATCGTTTATCCACGAGGCGTCGGGCGACCTCCGCTCCCCGTCTGCCCAGGCTCCCGGCTTTTGGTCGGGAGCGCCAGGGGAGGAGGCCGCGCACCCGGCGGCGCGGCGGGCCGGCCGAGCCTGCAGGGGCCGGGGGCGCGGGCGCCCCAGCAGTGGCCAGGACGCTGCCCGGTGAGCGAGACGCGGGCAGCCAGCACCCCGGAGCACGGTGAGGGTTCATGAAGAGCTGTCCAGCCTGCAACCAGTCTCTGGCCGACGATGCGGCCGTCTGCCCCTTCTGCGGAGAGCGGCTGTCGGGAGGCAAGACCCTCTTCGGGATGCCGCCCCTGCAGACCAAGGCACCGCCGGCTACGCCGGGCGTCCCCCGGCCGGCTGCGGCCGCCCTCCCGTTCCCGCTCGCCGCGCCCGGCGCCAGCCCCTTCTCTGCCCCGCCGGTCACGAGCGCCCCGGTGAAACCGCCCGCGCCGGATGACGACGACGACGACGACGACGACGACGACAGCAGCGGGGCGACGATGATGATCCCGGCGCTGCGCCCCGAGGCGGTCGCCGAGCTGCTCGGCGAGCGTGTCCCGGCGCCGTCCAGCGGCAAGGAGGGCGGCGATCCGGCCACCCTCGCCACCGAGGCGCTCTTCCCGGCGCTCCAGCCAACCGCCCTGGCTGCCGCGGCCACCTCCCCGCCGACGGTGCCGGCCCGTCCCGCCGCCCCCCTCGGCGGCAAGCCCGCACCGGCCGTGAGCGACGACGACGACGATGACGACGACGAGCAGGATCAGCCGACCATGGCGATCCCGGCCATCGACTGGAGCGAGACCCTGGAGGCGCCCGCGGCCCTCGTCCCGTCGCTGGGCGCCGGGGCCGCCACGGCGGCCCCGACGGTCGCGTCCTTGCCGTTCCACCTCGACTCGTCGAGTGGCGCCAAGGGTCACCAGCCCCCGGTGACCTTCCCTCCCCAGACCGTCCCCGCTCCCGGGGCGGTCCCGCCACCGGTCGCCGGGATCGAGGAGCAGAAGCTCGTGGCCGGGCTGCCCTTCGCCGCGGGGGGCGCCGCCGCCGTGCCCACCTCTGCTCCGCCGCCCGTGGCGCCGCCGCCAGAGGCCCCCTTCGTCCCGCCCCCGAGCGGTCCGGCCCGGCGCAAGCCGTCCTCGGCCCCTGCGCCCTTCCCGTCCCTCGACGCGCCCCTCGGCGAGATGGAAGCCGCGCCCGCCGCTCCCCCGCGTCCGCGGCCCATCCCGGCCCCGGTGAAGGAGCCGGTCGTCGCGCCGCCCAAGAAAGGCGGCGCGGGCAAGGTCATCCTCCTCGTGCTGCTCGTCCTCTTCGTGCTGGGGGGACTGGGTGCCGGCGGTGCCTACTACTGGTTTTTCCTGCGGACGGTGAAGGTCGCCTTCGAGACCGACGTCGTCCACCAGGAAGACGACGGGAAGTTCCAGGTCACCCTGAAGGTCCGCCAGACTGCGGGCGCTCCTCGCCAGCTCTCCCTGCGCTTCCAGGAGGAGAGCCGCGAGTTCAGCGGTGAGGGGAGCTTCACGTTCACGGTCGAGGACGGCAAGCTGCAGGTCGGCAGTAACGTCATCGCCGCCCAGATCCTGGGGGATGACCCCAAGAGCCCGCCCATCGCCACCATCCCGGTGGATCTCTTCCTGAATTACCGCTTCGCGGTCCCCGACACCCGGATCCAGGTCGGGCAGAAGGAGCAGACGTTCACGATCACGGTGCCCGAGGGCGGGGTGCTCGAGGTCGATGAGGCGCAGGTCGAGGGGGACGGGAACGAAAAGACCGTCAAGCTCGACCTCGAGAAACTGGTCGGACCCTTCGACAAGCAGGCCAAGGCGGAGTTCACCGTCCCGGTCAAGCTCGGGTTGACCCTGCCCGAGAAGCCCAAGATCACCGACACCCTCGAGCTCGAGCTGCTGTTGCCCGCCGCCGACCTGCGCGTCGACCTGCCGGCCAAGCTGGTCACCGCCCGGGAGCGGATCGACGTCAACGGGTTGATCCACGTCGAGGCGAACGTCACCGTCGACGGCAAGGAGCCGGACATGTACGAGGACGGCACCTTCGAGGGGAAGGCCGCACTGAAGCCCGGTTCGCAGGAGCTGGTGATCGTCGCCACCCACGAGGGACGGGTCCCCTTCACCCAGCGGATCCAGGTGGAGCGGCTCAGCAAGGCCGACCTGAAGACACGGCGGACCGGGATCGCCGAGGAGGCCGAGATCTGGGCGCAGGACGCCACCTCGGCCCCCGGGCAGGAAGAGCTGCTCGCCGGGGTCGAGGGGGAGCTGAAGGGCAAGAAGCTCAAGCTCGAGGGGCAGGTGCTCCAGGTCACCACCAGCCAGGGCAAGACGCACGTCGTCGTCGCCCTGGCGGCCGATCCGGGCAATCGTCGTCCCGTCCAGGTCGATACCGTCGGTGTCGTGGACGTGCTACCCGGGGAGCGCGCGCTGGTCTATGGTCGGCTCGTCGGCAAGGGCAAGTACAAGGCCTCCGAGGAGGCCCCCGAGACGGAGCTGCCCGTCCTCGAGGCCGAGTACTTGCTGGGGGGTTGAGACGCTCCATGGTCGATTGTCCCAACTGCGGGTTCCCCATGGGTGGTGGGGAGAAGTTCTGCGGTCGCTGCGGGACGCAGCTCGACGCGGTGCGGCCGGGCGCGGATCCGATGCTCGGTGCGATCGTCGCCGATCGCTACCGCATCCACGCCCGGATCGGGGAGGGATCGCAAGGGACGGTCTACCGCTGCGAGCACGTGCGGATGAACAAGATCATGGCGATCAAGATCCTCCGCCCCGAGCTCGCGCAGAGCCCCGAGCTGGTCCAGCAGTTCCAGCGGGAAGCACGGACGGTGAGCCAGCTCACCAATCCCCACACCGTGACGATCCTCGATTTCGGGGTGCACGGCACCGACTCGATCTACATCGTCACCGAGCACCTCCACGGAGTCGACGTCGGCTCCCTGCTCCGGGAGGTCGGGCCCCTCAGCTTCCCCCGGGCGGCGGCGATGCTCGCGCAGGCCTGCGAGTCGCTCGCCGAGGCGCATCAGCTCGATCTGCTGCACCTCGATCTCAAGCCGGAGAACCTGTTTCTGAGCCGCACCCGCTCGGGCGAGGACTTCGTCAAGGTCCTCGACTACGGCCTGTCGCGGCTGGCCGAGTCGCCCGGTTGCGGAGGGCTCGAGGATGGTCGCCGCGTCGGCGGCTCGCCCTATTGCCTCTCACCGGAGCAGATCCGGGGCGAGGAGAAGGACGCGCGCAGCGACGTCTACTCCCTCGGTGCCGTCCTGTACTTCATGGTCACCGGTCATCCCCCCTACGAGGCGCGCTCGGCCATCGGGGTGCTGCAGCAGCACCTCGACGCGCCGATCCCCGATCCTGGCCAGCTCTATCCGGACCTCGGGCTGCACCCCGAGGTCACGCGGGTGCTTCGCCGGGCCCTGGCCAAGAACCCCGAGCAACGCCATGCGGGCGCCGACGCCCTCCGGGCCGATTTGCTCGCGGCGGTGGACCGGATCAAGGCCGACGAGCCCATGCCGCGCCCTGCGCCGCCCCCGCCCCGGCCCGGGCCCGCCCCGGCGCGTCCGATGGCCGTGGTCGGCAGCAGTGTGCCTGCCCGGGGGCCCGGTGTCGGTGGTCCCGTGGGCGAGGGCCCGGCCGTCCTCCCCGGGGGGGCGACCGCCGGGGGGGAGCCCGTCGCCGGCAGCGAGGTCCCCGCCGTGCCGGCCGTCGGCGACGGCCGGGCAGCCGCCTGGCCGCTGCTGCTGAAGGTGGCGCTGCTGCTGCTGCTGTTGGGAGGCGGGGGAGGCCTCGTGTGGTGGCTCGTGCTGCGCTGACCGCCCGCGTCCGGCGGCTCGTCCGGCGGTTGGCCGAGCTTGCCCCGACAGGGGGCCTGTGTTAGCATGCGCCGGCCCGCTGGTCCCGACCGTGCTCGGGCCCCCCGGGAGGTCCCACTGGGAGGAAGTTGATGGCCGAGTCCGAGCCGCAACATTACGGGAACTTCATCCTCCAGGAACGGGTCGCCGTCGGGGGAATGGCGGAGATTTTCCGGGCGAAGAAGCTCGGCGCGGAGGGTTTCGAGAAAGAGCTGGTCATCAAGCGCATCCTGCCGCACTTCTCCGAAGATGAGTCTTTCGTCACGATGTTCAAGGACGAGGCGCGCATCGCCGCGAACCTCAACCATGCGAACATCGTTCAGATCTATGAGTTCGACGAGTGCGATGGAACCTTCTACATCGCCATGGAGTTCATCGACGGGAAGGATCTCAAGCGGATCATGGACGCCGGCGCCAAGCGGAACAAGCCGCTCCTCGTCGGCGAGTCGGTGTACATCATCGCGCAGGTCGCGGACGGGCTGCACTACGCCCACACCCGGACCTACAACGGGCAGCCGCTGAACATCGTCCACCGGGACGTCTCGCCGCACAACATCATGATGTCCATCGACGGCGACGTGAAGCTGATGGACTTCGGCATCGCCAAGGCTGCGGCCCGGTCCACCAAGACCCAGGCCGGCACGGTGAAGGGCAAGTGCGCCTACATGTCGCCGGAGCAGGCGCGTGGCAAGGATCTCGATGGTCGCTCGGACCTGTTCGCCCTCGGGGTCTGCCTCTGGGAGATGCTCACGGGGCAGCGCCTGTTCGTCGGTGAGACGGAGTTCGAGACCCTGTCCAAGGTCCTCAAGGCCGATATCCCGCCGGCAAGCCAGCTCAACCCGGACGTCCACCCCAAGCTCGAGAAGATCCTCGGCCAGGCTCTGGCTCGCGACCGCGACATGCGCTTCAAGGACCTCGGCGCCTTCAAGCAGGCCTTGATGAGCTTCTTCTACCAGCACTGCGAGCCGGACCTCATCGACCTCGGCGCGTACATGCGCTGGCTGTACAAGAAGGGGCCGATGCCGCGCTCGCGGGAGTCGGCCATGGTGCCGCCGCCGACGGTCGCCGCGCCGGTCTACCGGGGTGGCGCGGCTGCGGAAGCTCCGAGCAAGGCGCAGGAGGAGCCCGTCGAGGCGCCTGCGCCGGCCGAGCGGACCGCGGTCATGCCGGCGAGCACCGACCCGCCGGCGTCCGCGCAGCCGGAGCCGCCCGCGCAGAATCCGACCGTGCCCATGCCGCCGTACCGTCCCCAGGATCACGAGCCGGGGAACGTCGGCGCACCGGCGCGCGGCAGCCGCAAGACCGGCCAGACCGCGGCTCGTTCCGAGGTCGACGACTCTCCCGTGGAGGTCTCCAAGGTCAAGGGGAAGACGGCCTCCCTCACCACCGACGACGTCCAGGCCCGGCTGAAGACGCGCGACCCGGTCCCTTCCCGGAGCGCGGAGAAGGGCAAGGGGAAGAAGGGCGGGCTGCCCATCGTGCCGATCCTGATCGGCGTGGCCATCTTCGTCCTGCTCGCGGGGGTCGGCGGCTTCTTCGCCTACCGCGCCTCCCTCGACGACTCCCCGGGCAAGACGCCGGAGGCGGGCAGCGGCGAGGGCAGCGGCGCGACGGAGGCCACCGGCAAGGCCGGTGGTACCTCGGGCTCCGGGGCCGCGGCAGCTCCGGTCGGCGAGCTGGTGAGGTTCGAGGTCACCTCCGACCCCAAGGGGGCCGAGGTCTTCGTCGACAGCAAGGAGACCGGACTGGTGACGCCGACCTCCTACCGCGCCCGCGCGGGCACGACCATCAAGATCAAGGTCAAGAAGATCGGCTACCGTCCCTCCACGCGTGAGGTGGAGGTGACCGAGGGGCTGGCTCCCGTCGACTTCAAGCTGGAGAAGCGCAAGTAGCCGCCCGGCGCATCAGCCCGCCCCCACGCGCCGACGCGGCCGATTCCCCCCTCCCGCTGGACCGGCTTTCGGCTACAATCCGCCCCCGCGGCGGGCGCTTGGCCCACCGCCTCAGGAGCAGCCATGTTCGACAGGGTTTCCAAGGAGATCGACTTCCCCGGGATCGAGCACGAGATCCTCGATCTCTGGGAGCGCGAGAGCACGTTCCGGCGTTCGGTCGAGGAGCGGGATCCGGCGCGCGCCTACGTCTTCTACGACGGCCCGCCCTTCGCCACCGGGCTGCCCCACTACGGGCACCTCCTCGCGGGCACCCTCAAGGACATCATCCCCCGGTTCTGGACCATGCGCGGCAAGCGCGTGCAGCGCCGCTTCGGCTGGGACTGCCACGGGTTGCCCGTAGAGATGGAGATCGAGAAGGAGCTCGGCCTCGGCGGCCGCGCGTCCATCGTCACGTACGGGGTGGACCGCTTCAACGAGGCCTGCCGGGCCATCGTGCTGAAGTACACCGCCCAGTGGGAGAAGACGGTCCGCCGCATGGGGCGATGGGTCGATTTCGTCAACGATTACAAGACGATGGACCCGGAGTTCATGGAGTCGGTGTGGTGGGCCTTCCGGGCCCTCTGGGACCGGGGGCTGGTCTACGAGGGCTACAAGGTCATGCCCTATAGCTGGCGGGCCGGCACACCCCTGTCCAACTTCGAGGCGAACCTCAACTACAAAGAGGTCTCCGACCCGGCGATCACCCTGCGCTTCGCCATCGAGGGCCAGCCGGGGGCCTACCTGCTGGCCTGGACCACGACGCCCTGGACGCTGCCCGGCAACCTCGCCCTGGCCGTGGGCCCCGACGTCGACTACGTGCGGGTGCGCGACGAGGAGGAGGGGGTCGAGTACGTCCTGGCCGCGGCCCGGCTGGCGGTCTACTACCCCGCGGAGCGGCAGCCGACGATCGTGGCGCGGCTGAAGGGCGCGGACCTGGTCGGCCTGCGGTACGAGCCCTTGCTCCCCTTCTTCGCGGGCGAGCGGGAGAAGGGCGCGTTCCGGGTCATCCCCGGCGACTTCGTCACCACCGAGGACGGCACCGGCATCGTGCACATCGCGCCCGCGTACGGCGAGGAGGACTTCGAGGCCTGCCGTCAGGCCGGGATCACCCTCGTCG
Source organism: Myxococcota bacterium (assembly GCA_034005005.1). GTDB lineage: Bacteria > Myxococcota_A > JAVEVO01 > JAVEVO01 > JAVEVO01 > JAVEVO01. Next base: position 10,606 of record JAVEVO010000054.1, on the reverse strand, counting down.
ATCCGGTCGACGACAACGGCGACTTCACGGCCGCGGTCGCTCCCTGGGCCGGGATGAACGTCAAGGCCGCAGATCCGCTGATCATCGCCCACCTCAAGGGAGAGGGGAAGCTGATCCATCGCGGGCGGGTCAAGCACTCCTATCCTTACTGCTGGCGGACCGAGACTCCCTTGATCTACAAGGCGATCTCCACCTGGTTCGTGCGGGTCACCGAGCTCCGGGACCGCATGGTGGAGCACAACCGGGGCATCCGCTGGGTCCCCGAGTACGTCGGCGACAAGCGCTTCGGCAATTGGCTGAAGGACGCCCGGGACTGGGCCATCTCGCGCAACCGCTTCTGGGGGACGCCGATCCCCATCTGGCGCTGCGACCGCGAGGGCTGCCCGGAGACGCAGGTGGTCGGCTCCATCGCCGAGCTGCAGCGCCTCTCCGGGCAGGAGGTGACCGACCTGCACAAGCACAAGGTCGATCCGCTGACCTGGGTCTGCCCGCGCTGCGGCGGCACCCTGCGCCGGATCCCCGAGGTGCTCGACTGCTGGTTCGAGTCGGGGTCGATGCCGTATGCCGAGCCCCACTACCCCTTCGTGGGTCAGGAGGAGTGGGACCGTCGCTTCCCCGCGGAGTTCATCGCCGAGGGGCTCGACCAGACCCGCGGCTGGTTCTACACCTTGCTGGTCCTCTCGACCGCGCTCTTCGACAAGCCCCCCTTCCGCAACGTCGTCGTCAACGGCCTGATCCTCGCGGAGGATGGGCAAAAGATGTCGAAATCGTTGCGGAATTACCCTGATCCCGAGGTGGTCATCGAGAAGTACGGGGCAGACAGCCTGCGCGCCTACCTGGTCAACTCGCCGGTGGTGCGGGCGGAGCCCCTGCGCTTCTCCGAGGAGGGGATCCGCAAGCTGGTCCGGGCGGTGATGCTGCCCTTCTGGAACAGCTACCTGTTCTTCGTCACCTACGCCAACGCCGACGGCTGGACCCCGGACCGCCTCGCGCCGCCCGTGCGCGAGCGCCACGAGCTCGACCGCTGGATCCTCTCGGTGCTGCAGTCCTTGATCAAGGACGTCACCGCCGAGATGGAGGCCTATCGCCTCTACAACGTCATCCCCCGGCTGCTGACCTTCGTCGACGACCTCACCAACTGGTACATCCGCCGCTCGCGGCGGCGGTTCTGGAAGGAGGGGATGGGGCCCGAGAAGGATGGGGCCTACGCGACCCTCTACGAGGTGCTGGTGGTCTTCGTCCGGCTCCTCGCCCCCTTCATGCCCTTCCTCACGGAGGCCATCTACCAGAACCTCGTGCGCCACCAGGGGGTGGCGGGCGCCGCGGACTCGGTCCACCTGACGTCCTACCCCGAGGTGCAGGAGGAGCTCATCGACCTCGAGCTGGAAGGTCAGGTGGCCCTCGTCCGGCAGGTGGTCTCCCTCGGCCGGGCGGTGCGGGAGCGGCAGCAGGTGAAGACCCGGCAACCCCTCGCCGAGGTCACCGTGGTCTCCGGCAACGCCGCGCTGCTCCGCGTCGTCGCGGAGATGGCCGGGCTGGTGGCCGACGAGCTCAACGTCAAGCGGGTCGTGCCGTCGGCCGACGAGACGGCCCTGGTCCACCTCACCGCCAAGCCCAACTTCAAGACCCTCGGGCGGCGCTACGGCAAGGCGATGGCCGAGGCCACCGCCATCATCCAGGGGTTCGACGCCGCGGTCCTCGTCGGGTTGCTCCGTGGCGAGACCGTCGAGGTGCTCGGACAGCCCATCGGGCTGGACGACGTGGTCGTCAACCGCTCCCCGCGCGAGGGGCTGGCCATCGCCACCGAGGGCGAGGTGACCGTCGCCCTGGACACCCGCCTGACCCCGGAGCTCGAGGAGGAGGGGCTGGCCCGCGAGCTGGTCAACCGCCTGAACAGTCTGCGTAAATCCCTGCAGTTCGACGTCTCCGATCGGGTCGCCGTGGTCTTCCAGGCGCCGCCGGCCCTGGCCCGGGCCATCGTGGCCCAGGCCGACTTCGTCCGCGACGAGGTGCTCGCCCTGTCGCTGGAGCCAGGCGAGCCCGGCGACGAGGCCGCGACGCTGGAGATCGAGGGGCAGACCGTCCGGGTCCTGGTCCAGCGCGTCGCGAGCTGACCTCTGCCCTGGCAGGGAGCCTGGTGGGTGCCGGCCGACCCATCGGCACCCGCTCTTCGGCTCGGCCAATGGGTGGGATGTGTCGTTTCCTTGACTACCTTATCCTACCCCGCTAGGGTAGGCCTCATGAGCACCAAACTCACCCCAATCCTCATCCTCCTGCTCCTCGGGCTGCTGGTCGGCGGCTGCGCCGGACGGCAGCAGACCGGTCCTCGCTACGGCTACGAGGAGGGGCTGGCCGTCTACATCTCCGACGTCTACCACGGCCGCAAGACCGCGAGCGGCGAGCGCTACGACAAGATGGAGCTGACCGCGGCCCATCGCTTCCTGCCCTTCGGCACGGTGGTCAAGGTCACGCGGACCACGGGGGACTGGCCCCCGGTCCAGGTCCGGATCAATGACCGGGGCCCCTTCGACGACCGGCGCAAGATCATCGACGTCTCCCGGGCCGCGGCCCAGCAGCTCCACATGGAGCAGGCGGGCCTGGTGCCGGTGCGGCTGGACGTGGTCTCGGTCCCCGGAGGTGGCAGCGCGCCGCCGCTGCCTGCCGATGCGGTCGCCGACGGCTCCTGAGGTCACGCTGGGCCGTAGCCGGGGCCGTTCCCTACGCCCCGCCCTCCACCCGCCCTTCCCGCGCGTCGTCCCGGCCCCTTGCTGCACTTCTCCCCCGGCTGAGCTACAATCGATGACTTGTTCTGCGCGGGCCGCCGTCGCGGCCGCGCGCCCGGCCGGAGGCCCCGTCGGAGGAGGAGAGCATGGTCCACTCGGTGCAAGAGCTGCTGCAGCAGCGGTTGACCCCGGAAGACTCCGCCAAGCTGGCCCGCCTCGCCAATCCGGCGGTCCAGGCCTTCCTGGCCGAGGCCATCGCGCTCTGCCAGCCGCGTGAGGTCTTCCTCTGCAGCGACGCGCCCGCGGACCTCGAGCGTGTGCGACAGCTCGCGCTCGCGCGTGGCGAAGAAGCGGCCCTCGCCATCCCCGGCCACACGGTGCACTACGACGGCTACTTCGATCAGGGGCGGGACAAGGGCAGCACCAAGTTCCTGTTGCCCGCGGGCGTGCAGCTCGGTCGCAACCTGCTGTCGGTCGGGCGGGAGGAGGGGCTGGCCGAGATCACCGACCTGTTGCGCGGGAGCATGGCCGCGGGCGTGATGATCGTCCGCTTCCTCTGCCTCGGCCCGGTCGGCTCCCGCTTCGCGATCCCGTGCGTGCAGATCACCGACTCGGCCTACGTCGCGCACAGCGAGACGCTGCTCTACCGCAGCGGCTTCGAAGAGCTGGTCCGGCAGGGGCCCGGCGCCGCCTTCTTCCGCTTCCTGCACTCCGCCGGGGAGCTGCGGGACGGGGTCTCGGCGCACCCGGAGCTGCGCCGGGTCTACATCGACATCCAGGACGACACCGTCTACTCCGTGAACACCCAGTACGCGGGCAACACCGTCGGGCTGAAGAAGCTGGCCCATCGCCTCGCCATGCGCAAGGCGGCGCGGGAGGGCTGGCTGGCCGAGCACATGCTGGTCATGGGCGTGCACGGGCCCGGTGGGCGCGTGACCTACTTCAACGGTGCGTTCCCCTCGGCCTGCGGCAAGACCTCCACCGCGATGCTCCCGGGGCAGACCATCGTCGGCGACGACCTGGCCTACCTGCGCAAGGTGGACGGCGAGGTGCGGACCTGCAACGTCGAGAGCGGCATCTTCGGCATCATCCAGGACGTCAACCGGCAGAACGATCCGGTGATCTGGGACGTGCTCACCCGCCCGGGCGAGGTGATCTTCTCCAACGTCCTGGTCACCGACGGCACCCCCTACTGGCTCGGCGATGGCCGGGAGGCACCGGACGCGGGCCGCAACCACGCCGGGGCCTGGCGGCGCGGCCAGCGTGACGCGGCCGGCGACGAGATCCCCCTGGCCCACAAGAACGCCCGCTACACCCTGCGGATCGCCGAGCTGGCCAACCGCGACCCCAGCGCCGACGCGCCCGCGGGGGTCGAGCTCGGCGCGGTGGTCTACGGCGGCCGGGACTCCGACACCTGCCCCCCCGTGGAGCAGGCCTTCGACTGGGCCCACGGGGTGCTGCTCAAGGGCGCCACCATCGAGTCGGAGACGACCGCCGCGACCCTCGGCAAGGAGGGCGTGCGGACCTTCAACCTCATGTCGAACCTCGACTTCCTCTCGATGCCGGTGGGCGACTACCTCCAGGCGCACCTCGACTTCGCGGCGGGCCTCGCCCGGCCCCCCCTGGTGTTCGGCGTGAACTACTTCCTCAAGGGGAAGGACGGCAAGTACCTCAACGGGTTGCTCGACAAGACCGTCTGGCTGCAGTGGGCCGAGCTCCGAGTCCACGGGGACGTGCCCGCCCGGGTCACTCCCTGCGGCTACATCCCGCGTCACGAGGACCTCGCCCCCCTGTTCGTCCAGAGCCTCGGGCGGGAGTACACCCGCGCGGAGTACACGGAGCAGTTCGCGGTGCGCACCGTCGCCCGGCTGGCCAAGCTCGACCGCATCGAGGCGATCTACCGGGCCGAGCCGGGCGGCCTGCCGGAGCTCCTCTTCACGAGCCTCGCCGCGGAGCGCGCGCGGCTGCTGGCCGCCCAGGGGCAGCACGGTGAGCTGATCGTCCCTGATATCCTTCCTTTGGTGGACTGAAAGTCCCAACGCCTTGCCCCCGGCCCCCGGAGTCCTGGTGATGAAGCGTTCCCCGGCCGCCGACCTCGCCGACCTCCTGCATCGCCTCGACGGCCGCGGCTATCCAGCCTACAAGGATCTGCAGGGCTGCTGGGAGCTCGACACGGCGACCCTGTTCATCGACCACGTCCAGGGAGACCCCTTCGCCAGCCCCAGCCGGGTGCGGTTGCGGGTGCCCATGGCCCGGGCCGGCTTCCCCCGGGAGAGCTGGCAGCCCGACGGCCGGCGGATCGGGCTCGTCAACCTGCTCGCCCGTCGCCTGGCGTTCGAGGCGGAAGGCCTGCAGAGCCACCGGGGGAGCGGCCGCAGCGGGACCATCGCACTACGCCGGCCCGGGCAGGAGGTGCTCGAGCGGACCTCGGTGGTCTGCACGGCGGGCTGGGTCGAGGCTCGCCTCACCGTGGGGCTGCCCGCGGCGGGCCGGCGGATCCTCGGCGGGGAGGCGGCGGAGCTCCTGCTGGCGGACCTCCCCGAGCTCGGGCGCCGGGCCCTGCTCTACTCCAGCTACGACCCCGCGGTGATCCGACAGGCCGGCGACGTCAACGAGGACGCCCAGGCCCTGCGAGGCCAGCTCCCGGAGCTGGGGCTGGTGGCCTTTCTGGCCGAGGGCGCGATCCTCCCCCGCCGCTCCGGGGTCGACGATCGCCCCCTGCCCCGGGAGCTGGCCGTGCCCCTGCAGGTGCCGCCCTCCCTGCGGGTCGAGGTGACCTTGCCCCACGCGGGCCGGATCGCCGGCCTGGGCATCCCCCCGGGGATCACCCTGATCGTCGGCGGGGGCTTCCACGGCAAGTCCTGCCTGCTCCAGGCCCTGGAGCGGGGCGTCTACGACCACCGCCCGGGGGACGGTCGGGAGCTGGTGGTCACCGAGCCGAGCGCGGTCAAGGTGCGGGCGGAGGACGGGCGGAGCGTGCAGGGGGTGGACATCTCCGCCTTCATCCGCGACCTGCCCGGCGGGCGGGAGACGGCCTTCTTCTGCACCGACAACGCCTCGGGGTCCACCTCCATGGCTGCGGGCATCGTCGAGGCGCTGGAGGCCGGCTGCCGGCTCTTGCTGATCGACGAGGACACCGCGGCCACCAACTTCCTGATCCGTGACCGACGGATGCAGGAGCTGGTGCTCCGGGAGCAGGAGCCGATCACGCCCTTCCTCGACCGGGCCCGCCAGCTCTACACGGAGCACGGGGTCTCGACGATCCTGGTGCTCGGCGGCTCGGGCGACTACTTCGAGGTCGCCGACCTGGTGGTCCAGCTCGACGCCTACGTCCCCCGGGACGTCACCGCGCGGGCCCACCAGATCGCCGCGGCCCACGCCACCGGCCGCCGGCCCGAGGCCCAGGGGCCTTGCGGACCCGTGACCGCCCGCATCCCCCGGGCCGCGAGCCTCGACCCGAGCCGGGGGCGCCGGGAGGTGAGCATCAAGACCCGGGATCGGGTCACGGTGCAGTTCGGCGAGCAGGAGATCGACCTCACGGCCCTGGCCCAGCTCGTCGATCCGGCCCAGACCCGGGCCCTGGCCGAGGCCCTGCTGCTGCTGCGCGACCTCCAGCGGGAGCGGGAGCGCAGCCTGCCCGAGCTCTTCGACCTCGTGGAGGCCGAGCTCCGGCGTCAGGGCCTCGACGGCCTGTCCCGCACCCCGACGGGGGATTTCGCTTCTTTCCGTCGCCAGGAGCTGGCCGCGGCCCTCGCTCGGCTGCGCTCCCTGGAGATCGTGCGGCCCGGGGCGGCGGCGTCCGCGCGCTGACTCAGGGGCACTCCCGGGGCTGCGTCGCGCAGGAGGACACCCGGGTGAACCGGCCGTTGTCGGGCTGGCAAGTAGAGCTGAAGTACCAGCAGGAACCTTCGTCATCCGTGGCGAAGGACGCATCCATCCCGCACCCCTCGGCCCAGGTGCAGCCGACGAAGGCCTCGGCGACGTAGCAGCCCCGGGTCGCGTCGTGGCGCGAGGCCGCGAGGACCTGACACCAGGGGCTCTCCCGGCAGGTCGCGTCGTCGTCGCAGGGGCAGGCCTTGGCGCAGGTCACATCGCCGCTGCGGACCAGCGCGAGGGAGAGCAGCTCTTCGGCCTGCGCACTGGTCGCGTGCACATTCAGATTGTGCGTGTTCCAGGAGTAGGCGACCAGCCCGACCCTCAGCTCGGCAGCGAACCTGCCGAGGCATTCGAGCCGGTGTTCCATCTCCGCGTCGTCGAAGCTCCGGTAGTCCTCGCCGTTCGTCGGCTCATGCTCCCGCACCATCAGCGACCAGTGATAGGTCATCTCCGGGTGTCGCCGGGTGTCCTCGTAGCGAGCCTGATCGAGGTCGCTCAGCTTGCCCGCGATCCCGTCCGTCGTGCGCAGCGCGGCGCAGGGGTCGCCGCCGGTGTCGTCCGTGGCACAACCTCCCCCACTGACAGGGAGCAGGAGCAGGAGCAGGAGCGTGGGGAGAGGGCGTGGGTGGTGCATGGCGACAGCCTAGCAAATGTCTCGGTCAGCGACCATGCTCTCAGGAGCTGGTTGAAATTTCAGTGGATTCGTTCCATGCTCCTCGGCCGCCACCGCCTCGCGGTGTGAAACGCCGTGGCGTCGGGGGAGGAGACCGGCGATGCCCCCGGGGGGACCGGGGAGGTGGGACGGGAGGGCGGGACAGGAGGGCGGAGGCGGCTCAGTTGCCCGAGGAGGGCACGCAGGCCTTACCGGTCGCGGCGGGGTCGAGGAAGGTGACGCTGGACGAGCAGTTCGCCTCGTTGTCCGCGTCGCGGTGGGCGTTGCAGTCGGCCTTCGCCACGCAGGTCCGGAAGCAGTAGTTGATCCCGTCGTCATGGACGACGCAGACCGACGCCTCGGGGCAGGCAACGGTCGCGCTGCAGTTCTTCACGCCGCAGAGGCCACCCTTGAAGGCCGTCAAGCACTCCTGCCCTTCGGCGCACTCCTCGGTCTTGGTGCACTGCGCACCGATCCCGAGGCGGTCGGCCTCCTTCTCGTCGTCGTCGCCGCAGCCGATCAGGGCACCCAGCAGGGCCAGACCGCTCAGAAAGACCACCAGTCGTCGTCCGTTGCTCATGTCGTCGCTCCTCCGTGGTGAGAGTCGAGCGCATCGTCGCGCCGTCCGCCCGTGGCGAGCAAGGCCCACGTGGTGTCTGGCCCTGCCGCTTGACCCGGAGGGGGCGTGCAGGGATAGTCGGGTCAGGCACCAGCCCTTTCGGGGAGCTGCCTGCCGCGAGGGCGCTGCGCGGCGCGGCGGCCGGTCACCCGGCCGTCCGGCCCGAGGGAGGAAGCCGGCATGATCACACACGATCCCCAGGTCGCCCAGCCGCAGCCGGAGTCCGCGTCCGGAGGTGAGTCCGAGCAAGGCTCCTGGAAGTCCCGTCTGCTGAGCACGCTGCGCGGGCTGCCCTTCCAGGAGGCCCTCGAGTTCCTGGGGGCGAGCGCGACCGCGCAGCCCGAGGCGAACGCCCCTGCGGAGGGCGCGACCCGGCCAGCGAGGCCTCCCCAGGTCACCCCGGCCGCGCCGGCCGGCGGTCCGAGCTCGGCCGAGGCCCAGGCCCTCCTCGCGAAGCTGCTCGCGCAGGGCATCGAGGACGAGACCCAGCTCAGCTACGCCCTCCTCCAGCAGCGCTTCCCCGCCCTGGCGGGGGGCACGGTCCGCAAGGACCAGCCGGAGTGGCAGGTTTGGCTGCAGATCCGCAGCCAGCTCGTCCGTCCGGCCCTGGAGCAACTGAAGAACCTGCCTCCCGCCCAGCAAGATGCCCGGCGCAAGGCCATCCGCGCACAGCGGCAGCCACGCCGTGGCGAGCTGCAGGTGACCGTGGACCAGGCCGGCAAGCTGCTGCTGGACGGGCAGCAGGTCGGGTTCCGCCTGGCGAGCGGTGCGGCCTACCTCGCCACGGTCGGCAAGGAGAAGGGCGTCCCCCTCGTCCGGGCGCTGGTCGGGGAGCTGCGCACCGCGCAAGGCCGCACTCCCCTGTACGGCATGGAGAGCGTCAGCCTGCTGCCCGTGCGGGAGGCCGGCGGGGAGCCGCCTGCCGGGGCCGCGCGCTACAAGGCCCAGCCCGCGGGCAAGCTCGCGGGCCTCACGCTCTCTGGGACGAAAGTCCTGGACTACTCCAGCTCCTGGTCACCCATCGCCGTGGACAAGCTCGCGGCCGATGTCCGGGCGGGGCTGGACGCGGACGCCCGCATCGACCTGACCAACGGTGAGATGTGGGTCTGGATGTCGTTCGCCTTGCGCGACGAGACCACGGCCAAGCCGCGCTGGGTCCCGCCCGGTCACTCCAAGCGGGAGGTGCAGGAGCGCCAGGGTCTGCTCCAGAGTGAGGCGCAGAAGCTGCCCAAGGAGTCGGAGGTCCGCCAGGCCATCGACCAGCACATCCGGATCATCTCCCTGGTCAGCTCCGTGGAGGGGGGCTTCGGCTCGACCAGCCCCAAGGAAGACACCTACGGCAGCCTCGGTATCTTCCAGTGGGCCATGCCGAAGAACGCCTCCGCGGACGCCGGCTCCCTGGGGATGTTCTTCCGCAACCTCAAGGAGCGCGCGGTCGCGGCCCAGAACAAGCAGAAGGAGCAGCGGACCGCGGAGGACAACCTCGCGATCAACGCCTGGGCCCAGTGCCGCAAGCACGGGCTGGACGTGAAGGGCAAGCAGATCCTGCTCAACGGCAAGCCGGCCACCGGCGGCGCGCTCGAGACCGAGATGAAGGGGGAGATGGCCAAGGGCGACCTGCGCACCTACCAGCTCGTGGCCGCGCTCGACTGGATCGAGCAGTTCAAGGGGACCATCGTCCGGCCGGGCCCCAGCATCGCGAAGGCCGTCGGCAGCGGCTACCAGGACAAGGCCAACGGCGCGGCGGCCTCCCTGACCAACGGCAACCTCACCCTGGAGCTCACCGCCCAGCGCTACGCCACCGTGGGCAAGCTGTTCACCTCCGAGAAGTCCCTGGCCCACGCGGTCATGCTCGGTGTCAACCGGCCGCACTACGTCGAGGCCTCCCTCTGGCGGGCCCTCCAACCCCAGGGGGATCCGGCGCGGGAGGTGGCGGCCTGCCTCGGTCAGCTCGCGGCGCTCCTCGAGCAGCCCGCGCCGCAGGCCTCGTCCGGTCGGCGGCGCCGGAGCACGAAGCGGACCCTCGCCAGCGCGGACGTCCAGGCGGCTGGCCCCGAGGCGCAGAAGCTGCTGGCCCAGCTCGAGGGGCTGCTCTGGCCCGACCGCCAGCTCGACGCCGCGGGCCAGGCCAAGCTGGAGGCCGAGTTCAAGAATCAGGCCCTGAAGCTCTACAGCCCGAGCGACGCGCGCAAGTACAAGCGGGAGCGCCGTTTCAGCACCGTCGCGACGGTGTTCGAGTAGTCCCGAGGCCGCCGGTCCGCTGGTCTCGGCGGCCGCGCGATCTCTCAGCAGGTGGAGGGTACGATGCGGCAGAGTAGTTCGTGGATGGTCCTGGCCCTGATCGCCGGGCTGGGCCTCGTGGCCTTCGGGTGCGACGACGACAAGGAACGTCGCGGCGGCGAAGGCGAGGGCGAGGGCGAAGGGGAAGGCAGCGAGGGCGAAGGGGAAGGCAGCGAGGGCGAAGGGGAAGGCAGCGAGGGCGAGGGCGAGGGCGAGGGGGAGGGCAGCGAGGGCGAGGGCGAAGGGGAGGGCAGCGAGGGCGAGGGCGAAGGCAGCGAGGGCGAGGGCGAGGGTGACGGCAGCGAGGGCGAGGGGGAAGGGGAGGGTAGCGAGGGCGAGGGGGAAGGCAGCGAGGGCGTGGGGGAAGGGGAGGGTCGCGAGGGCGAGGGCGAAGGCTGCGAGGGCGAGGGGGAAGGGGAGGGTAGCGAGGGCGAGGGCGACGGCGGCGGCGGGCTG
>JAVEVO010000053.1:0-41012 GCA_034005005.1 Myxococcota bacterium | reverse complement strand
GCTCCCCTCCCCCTCGCCCTCCCCTTCGCCCTCCCCTTCGCCCTCTCCCCCGCCGCCGCCCCCACGGCGGGGCCGCTGGTCCTCGCACGCGGCGCCCAGCCCGGCGAGGAGCCCGCACAACACCACGAACCCCAATGATCTCTTGGACATCCACCATGCTCCGTGAGCGTGTACCGGTCTGGGGAACGAGCCGGATCCGGAGATCACCGTCCGGCGCGTCCGAACCTAGCCGCTCGGACGCCCGCTGCCAACCGATCTCTAGCCGGAGCAGCCTTCGAGGACACACCCCTCCGGCTCCCCGGGGATCGCTGGCTCGAAACCCGCGTGGTGGTAGAGCTCGAGCAGCAGGCAGCGGCAGGGACCGGCCTCACCGTAGAGCTGCAGGAGCAGCTCGGGCTCCTCGTGCTCGAGGAGGCGCTGGCCTTGGAGCTGGAGCTGCTGGACCTCGGCGATCTTGCAGTACTGGGGGTGGCCGGGCGGGATCGCGGCCTGCGCATCCACCCGGACCAGCTCCGTGACCACCCGGAGGACCTGGGCCAGACCCCACTGCCAGGAGCGCACCCAGCGGCCCTGGCTCTCGGCCGCGGCCAGCCCGCCGGCGAGCTGCTGCAGGTCCAGGTGCAGCGCCAGCAGCTCGCTCGTCGGCAGCCAGCCCAGGTCCGCCAGGCTCTCCAGCCGAGCCAGCGCCCCAGCCTCCAGGTCGGCGAGGAGGATGGTCAGCTCCTGGGTGCCGGACCGCGAGGGATCCTGGACACCGTCCACGATCTCGACGTGGATCCGGCGCAGCACGAGGAGCGCTGCGGCAACGCTGGACGCCCGCAGAGGGGCCGCAGCCTCCCGGCAGACGAAGAAGGCGCGGGCGAGCTGGCCCAGCGCGGCGCCGTACTCCCGATCCTCGGCCAGGAACTCCTCGGCCCGGGCGAGCGCAAGGCGGGCAGGCTGCTCCCGGGAAGTGCCCCGGGCGGTCTGCTCCAGGGTGCTCCGGACCTCCGCGAGGCACCCCCGGGCCAGCAGCTCTGCCTCGGGACCGAATCCGTCCTCCGGGGAGGAGGCGGACAGCCGCCACCGGACCCCCGTGAGCCGGTCCTGGGCCAGGTAGACCCCGACCAGGGCGCTCCCCAGATCGCCGGCCGCGAACGAACGCTGCGCCCCCGAGAGCAGGGTATCGGCCTCCTCGACCAGGAGCCGGGGCGGCCCGGGCTCCGCCGTGGTGAGATGCGCCGCGAGTCGCTGCCGTACCGTGGTCAGGGCGTCCGCGAGGGTCCCGAGGCGGAACCTGCTCTCCAGGGCGGTTTTGTTGTTCGCGACGTCCTGGGCCTCGAACAACAGCCGCTGCCCCCCCGGCTTCAGCCCCTCGAGCGACAGCACCCCGGCGGCGCAGACCGCGGCGTCCGGCGGGCAGCCGAGGTTGCCGAGGAAGCGGGGACCCGTGGCCGGGCGCCCCGCGGCGGTCAGTAGGCGGTAGTGCAAGGAGTCGCCCCGAGCGTGCTGCCCGGTCCCGGGGACGACCTGGACCCGCAGCCACTGCAGGCCGGACAGCCCGTCGGTGGCGAAGAAGCGGGGCGCGAGCGTCTCGCCACGGAAGAACAGCGGCCAGGTCGTCCCGTCCTCGGCCACGACCCCTACCTGGTCCAGCCCGGTGATCTGCAGGAGCGGGCCGGTGCGGTCGATCCCGAACCGCTCCAGCGCGGTCACCGCGGCCTGGCCGCTCTGGTCGGTGGCCGTGATGCTCACCTGCCAGAGCCCGTCCGCCGCGTAGGTCGCCTGGCAGAGGCCATCCTCGTCGGGCAGGAGGTCGGCCTCGCCGCCCAGGGGAGCGGGCGCCACGACCACCTGCGGGCGACCGGTCGCGGCGGTGACCACGAAGCGCACCGCCGCGTCGTCCGTCAGCCAGACATCGCCCGCCGGGACGGTCAGGAGGGTGATCGTCGGGCCCTCGCTCTCGGCGATGACGACCTGCACCGTCAAGGGGACCGCGACGTTGCCCGCGGGGTCCTGCAGGGTGTAGGTCAGCAGGGTCTCGCCCTGGGGGAACCAGCCAGCGGCCGGCCACCAGTCGCCGGCAGGCGGCGCGGTGCACGGATAGCCCCGGGGAGGCCCGGCCGGGGGGGCCAGGGGCTGCCCCGCCTCATCACGCAGGGTGACCTCGAGCCGGCAGACGAGCTGGTGCGTCGGGTAGCCGTTGTCCGAATAGATCGGCCCCGGCAGGAGACCGTGCGCGGCGAGGTCCCGGGCGAGGATCCCCCGGGGATCCGTGGGCCGCTGCCGGACGACGGCGGGCAGCGGGTGGAAGACGGGCGGCGTGGTGTCGGTGACCGTCACCTTCAGGGAGGCAGTAGCCTCGTTGCCCGAGGCGTCCGTCACGGTGAGGGTGACGGGCGTCTCGCCCAGGGGGAACAGCCCCGCGGCCGGTGCGTCCGAGGTGACCGCGGCCGCGCCGACGCGGGCGTCGCACAGGTCGTAGCCGAAGGACCCGAGGGGCGCGGGTGTCCCGGCCGGCGAGACGGCCTCGCGGATCACATCCATCCCCGCGAGCAGCACCGGAGGGGTCGTGTCCTGCACCACGACCACCCGCTCGAGGGTCGTCGGGCTGCCCGCCCAGTCGGTGGCGGTGATCCGGAGCCGGCTCGTGCCCAGGGGGAAGACCGTCGGCAAGACGCCCTGGGGCAGATCGTCGAGCCAGAACTGCAGGACGGGTGCGGGGTCCAGGTCGCTGACCGAGACGGTGAAGCGCAGGCTGCTCCCGTCCCGGGAGGTCTGCTCCAGCGGGGCCGGGGCCTCGGGGAGCACGGTCAGCACGGGCGCGTCGTTGTCGATGCTGAAGGGGCTCCGGGAGAGCACCGTGCGCGCCACGGCCGGATCCGCGGCCAGGGTCGCGACGACCTTTACCCGGTACGCCTCGTGCCGGCTGGGGAAGCGGGTGGTGTCCAGGGGGAACCGCACGGTCACCGGCTCGGTCCCGGCGCTCACCAGGAGGTGATCGGGCTCGGAGGTCAGCAGGACGTCGTCGAGGTACAGCAGCAGCCGGGCCTGCGCGGTCGTGGAGTGGGTGACGCGCAGCACGATGTCCCGGGTGCCGGCGAGCACCTCGCCGCCAGCGGGGGTGACGAGCTGCACCGCGGGGGGCGCACGATCGAGGACCTCGAGCGTGGTCTCCGCGGGGTTCGACCAGAGCCCGTAGCGGTCCCGGACCTTCAGGGCGATCACCCGGACCAGGCCCGGGGGCCAGGCCGTGGGGCTCTGGACCATGGCGCGGGCCCCGACGCACTCCACGCCGCCGCACAGCTCCTCCCCGATCGCGCAGGGTCGCCCGGAAGCGTCGGTCTGGCCGGCCACGTCGTCCTCGCCGAAGCAGCCGTCCCCGTCCGTGTCCCAAGCGTATGCGACGAGCGCATCACAAGGGAGGTCGGGGTCCGCGGAGCCGCTCCCGTCGAGTTCGAGGGAGATCCGCCCCTCCTCCCCCGGGACCGCGACATAGGGCCCTCCCGCGTCGGCCAGCGGCGGGTGGTCGACGAAGGCGAGGGTCGGCGCCGGGTCCACCTGGGCCGAGCCGGCTCGCGCCAGGGCCCGGACCGGGTCGTCCCAGACCATGAGCCGGGCGTCGTAGGTGCCGGCCACCGTGTAGCCGGACCAGCGCACCTCCGCGCCCTCGGCCTGGTTGTCGTCCCAGGCCGTGTCGATCCCGTCGAGGTCCCAGTCCTCGGCGTCGGTGTTGACCGTCGCGTCGAAGTCCCAGACGTAGCGCCGGATCGGCCGGTCGGGGCGGGCGGGCCGGGAGGCGCGGCCGTCGAACACCAGCTCCTCGCCGCAGCGCACGGTGTCCGGGCGCACGGTGGCCACCGCCACCGGGGACCGGCCGAAAAAGCGCAAGGGCACCTCCTGCGTGCCGACCTCGCCCGCGACGTCCTCTACCTGCAGGGTGAGGGCGAAGACCGGCAGGCCGGTCCGGGGATCGGTGCGGAGGGCCTGGGCCGCGAAGGGGAACAGGCGCACCTCGTTCCACGCCAGGGTCAGCAGCGGCGACTCGCTGACGAAGTCCCAGGGCTCGAGCGCAGGGTCGACGCCGTCGTCCCCGAGGTCCCACCCGTAGCGGACGACCCGGTCGCCGAGGGCCAGGTCGGGATCGAACGAGGCCGAGGCGTCGAGGACCAGCGCCTCGCCCTCCACGAGGGTGGCGGAGGCGGCCCGGGCGACGGGCGGGAGGTTGCCGAGGGAGGGGGTGACGACGCGGGTGGTGACGTCGCTGCGGCCCGCGCCGTCGGTGACCCTCAAGGCCACGGTGAAGGGCCAGCGGCTGGCCAGGAGCCGATGAAACAGACGTTCGTCGCGATGCTCCGACGAAGGACGAAAGTCCATGCCATCATGGGCGAAATCCCACTCGATGGAGACGATCGTCTCATCGGGGGCCCCAGGGTGGTAGGAGGCCGTGGCGTCGAACACCATCGGCTCCCCGACCTGGGACGCCTCGGGCACCACGGCGAAGGAGGCCACGGGGCCGAGGCTCCCCAGCCACAGGGTCGTCTCCGCCTCGGCCGTGGCCCCCCGGGAGTCCTCGACCTGCAGGCGGACGGGCAGGAGCTGGCCCTGGGGCAAGCCCCACTGGCCAAGGAGCTGGGCCCAGGAGAGCTCCACCGTCTCCTCCTCGACGATGACCTCCCAGGTCGGCTGGCCCTCCCCGTCGGGGACCCCGTCGAGGTCCCAGCGGAAGAGCTGCGGGCGGTCCCCGCAGGCGGAGTCGGGGTCGCTGGTGCCCGCGGCGCTGAGGGCCAGCCGGGCCGTGGGGTCGGCCTGGAGGAGCTCGGCGTCGCCCCGGTACGGGCCGTTGGGCTGCACCACGGGGGGACGGTTGCCGGTCTCGTTGGAAACCTCTGTCCAGATCGAACAGGTATGGGGGGGCGTGCCGTCGTCGGTCACCGTCAGGGTCACCCGGTGCTTCCCGGCCTGCGCGAAGGTGTGCCCGACGTGGGGCCCCTCGGCCGTGATGCCGTCCCCCAGATCCCAGGACCAGCGCTGCACCGCTCCCCCGGGGAGCAGGGAGCGGGAGCCGTCGCCGGAGAAGGTGAAGGGGGTCGCGCAGGTCCCCTCCCGGGGGGTCACGTGGATCTCGGCTTGTAGCGCCTGCTCGAGGACCACCAGCAGGACCGTGGCGGTGGCCGGGGTCCCCCGGGAGTCGGTGACGACCAGGGTCAGCGGGTGCTCGCCGATGCCGTCGATCCCCGCGGCGGCCAGCTCCTCCGGGCTCAGGAGGAGCTGCAGGGCCGGCCCGGGGTCGGGGCTGTCCGGGCTGCGCTGCCAGGTGCGGTCCGCGGTGGCGTCCTGATCGAGGTCCCAGGCGACGTGCTCGAGGGTCCGCCCGCTGGCCGGGGTGGCCGTGGCCTGGACGGTCAGGGGATCGCCACGCTGCAGGTGGATCGGGTTCACGGCGAAGCCGAGGACCGGCGGGGTCGAGGCCAGCAGCCGGAACTGCACCTCGAGGACGGTCTCGGCCGTCCGGCGCCGGTCGTCCTCGACCCGCAGGCGGATCTGCCGGCGCACCGCCTCCCCGGCTTCCCAGAGGGCGCGGGAGGAGTTGAGGTCGACCTCCAGGGAGGCGACCGGGCCAGTGGCCACCGCGTCACGGGGCAGCAAGGTCCAGGTCCAGCCCACCAGGCGCCGGTCCGGGTCCCCGGGGTGGGAGCGGCGGCCGTCCAGCAGCACCCGCGCCTTGCCCGTGGCCCGGTTGATCGGCACCTCGGGCTGCGGTGCGACCTCGACCAGGGCCACGGGCGTGGGATCGAAGATCGGCACCGACAGCTCGGCCGTCGCGGCCTGGCCGCGGCTGTCGGTGACCCGCAGCCCGAGACGCCAACGGGGCTCCTCGGCCAGGCCGCGGGCCGGGAACTGGGCCGCGGGGATCCAGCTCTGGTAGCGCGCCCAGTCCAGCAGGAGCACCGGGCCCTCGGGCTCGTCGGGCACCTCCGGCGCGGCGGCGGCCTCGCCGTACAGACCGTCGCCGTCGAGGTCCCACTCGAACAGCACGGGCGCATCGCCGCAGGCCTCGTCCGGGTCCACGGTCGCGGAGGCGTCCAGCTCGAGGACCTCGCCGACCGTCCAGGAGTAAGGCCCGCCCGGGTCCACGAGGGGCGGCCCCTGGTCCACTTCGACGTGCACCACGGGGCCGTAGGCCAGCGCGACCTGCCCCCGGTCGTCGGTGATCCGCAGCACGGGGTGGTAGGTCCCGAAGGCCGGGTAGTGGACCGCGACCTGCTGCCCGCCGAGGGTCACGGCCTCGTCGAGCTGGGCCGCAACCTGCGCGGGAGAGACGCCGGACTCGCCGGCCGCGGCGAGGTGGGGGGCCCACTCGTAGCGGAGGGCCCGGCCCGGCAGCCCGTGCCAGGCCCCGGAGGCGTCGAGGACCACGGGAGACGCCAGCGCGCCGCAGCCGGCCGGGTCGGGGCGCACGGTGAAGCGGGCGTGGGGGCTGTCATCGAGGATCGTCAAGACGGAGCGGGAGACGCCGCTCTGGCCCCCGGCATCGAACACCCGCAGGCCGACGGAGAGCGTCGGGGGGCCAGTGCGTGAGCTGGCCAGGAGGTCCTCCGGCGAGCGGCCGCCGGCCAGCAGCAGCTTGCGCAAGCTGGCCCAGGTGAGCGCGGGCCGCGGGACGAGGTCCGCGGCGTCCACCGCGCCGCTGCCGTCGAGGTCGTCGGCGACTCCGTCCCCGGTGAGGTCCCACTCCCAGCGGACGAGCCGGTCGCCGCAGGGGAGGTCGGGATCGGTGCTGCCGCTCCCGTCGAGGGTGACGCTGCCCCCCTGGCGCGCGGCCTCCCCGTCCCAGGACCTCGCCAGCCAGGTGCTCAGCACGGTGGGCGGGCCCGCGTCGGCCCAGGGCAGCGCGCGGGCGTCGAGGGTCAGCGGCCGGCTGGCGTACTGCACCCGGCCACGGCCGTCGGTCACCTGCAAGACGACGTGGCGGGTCCCCGGCGTCACGCCCCGGCACTCGGCGGTCAGACCGGCCCCCTGGGGGTGGAAGACGAAGCCGGGGCTCTCCGGCGGCAGGAGGCTGTCGCACTGCCAGCGGAAATCGCGGAAGCCGACGGCCGCGTGCGGGTGGCTGGTGCACGACGCGTCGACCCGCACCGCGGTCTGGCAGCCCACCTCGCCCCCTGGCAGCAGGGCGAAGCAGGGTGTGAACTCCTCGTCCCAGATCGTCAGGGTGGTGGTCGCGGTGGTGCTCCGGCCGGTGGAATCGGTGACCACCAGCTCGATCGGGAGGGGGACGTTGTGCGGCGCGATCTCGGCCAAGGTGGGCCAGGCCACGGTCCCGGCCGCGTCCACCCCGGCCAGGGGGGTGGCCGCGGACGCGGGCACGTGCCAGGCCACCTGGAGGGCGTCGGCCCGACAGCGGTGGTTGGGGTCGCCGGCCGTCCCCGCGAGCTGCAGGCTCTCCCCCTCCACCAGCTCGTAGGGCCCCCCCGCGTCGGCCGTGGGCGGGAGATCGGGCTGGGAGGAGACGACGATCCCCGGGAGGAGCTGGACGTCGGTGGCCGGGTCGAGGTCGCCCTGGGCGTTGACCCGGTCGTCGACTACCCGCAGGGCCGCGGTGTAGGTGCCGGCCTGCAGGTAGCGCCAGACGAGGGGGAGGTCCCGGCGGGTGGTGCGCAGGGCGTGGCGCTGGGGGCCGGGCTCCCCGGGCTCCCCGGGCTCCCCGGGCGGGTAGGCGTGGGGGACGTCCAGGGCCAGCTCCGACCAGGGGACGACGTCGAAGTCCGCGCTGACGTCCTCCGTCGAGGTCTCGAACAGCCACTGGTACTCGACGATCCGGCGCGACGGGTCCAGGTGGTAGCTGCCGTCGTGGGAGAAGGTCACCTTGCCCAGGGCCGGAGCCTGGCAGCCCTCGTCCACGGCCGTGGGGGTGAGGGCCTGGGCGACCGCGACGGGCGGGAGCGACGGGGCGGACGAGCTGCTGGTGGGCGTCAGGGAGAGCACCCCTGCCCAGGCCGTGGAGAGGGTGGTGCCGGCGTGGACGCCGGCAGAGATCCCTGACTGGACGAGCTGCCGCTGGTAGCCGTCCACGTGCTGGTTGTTGATCAGGTAGTATAGGATGTCTCGCCACCAGTCGATCTCGGTATCGAGGATCCGATCGCCATTGGTATCTGCAACGAGGGTCGCTGGCTGGCTGGGGAGGCCGCGCAACCCTCGAGTGACCGAGAATAGCGAGTAGAGGTAGCCTCCGCCGGCACCGTCGAAGCGAGCATTCGGATAGTTGAAGAGGGAGCCGGTCCAGCAGGACCCCGTACCGAGCTCGGCGTACCAGGACCGGCCGAGGAAGCCGACCGCCGCATCGCAGCGCTCACGCAGGTCTCCTCGGGTGCGGTCGCTGTAGAGGGTGGTGGACCAGACCGGCGTGGAATCGTCCCGGGCGAACCTGTCACTGCCCAGCCAGCCGTGGCCGACGAGCAAGTTGCCCGTCAGGTGGGGGTCCCGGGCCAGGTCGTCCAGGGTGCAACCGTCCGTGCAGGCAGTACTGTTGCGGTAGCGCCCAGAGCCGTGATCCACGTCGATCGTGTGCCGAGACGAGTTCCACAGCAGGTTAGGGATCCGCTCCTTGCAGCTCGGCGGGATCACGACGCCACGCTCGCCCAGCGCAATCTCGGCCGCCATGAGGCCCCTCATCTGCCAGCCGGCGATGGCGAGGTCCGCGCAGCTCCCGTCGGTGTAGCACCAGGAGCCGTCGTGAGAATGATTCTTGGCGTGACGGGCCTGGCGATCGCAGGTGCCGTCCACTGCCTGCTGGACGATGGACTCGAGCCGCTTGCCGAGGCACAGGTTGGTGCCGGTGCACGCGACCTGGGCCACCGTGCCGCCGAGGCCCGAGACGGCGAGCGCGGCCAGCGCGGGCCCCGCGAAGTAGGCCGTGTGGTCCAGCGGCTTCCACCAGAGGCCCCGGTCGTCCGCGGTGCCAGCGAGGGTGTTGCCCGCATCGATCCCTGCGAGGATCGCGTGCCCGTCCGCAGTGGCCAGGAGGTGGTTGAACAGCCGGATGACGTCCTCGGCGTAGGGGCTGTTGTTCCAGTGCAAAGTGTTGCTGGCAGTCCAGGCCGGGTCGGGATGCGCCTGGAGGCCAGCCGTGGCGAGGTCGTGGTCGTAGCTCTGCGAGTAGGTGACGCTGCCGTCGGCGTTGACCGTCCGGGCCACGGGGTACGCGCCGGCGTAGCCGTTCTGCACCAGGCCCTGCAGAGTCGCCGCCGCGGCGGCCACGCTGCGCGGGATGGCGTAGGACGCCCCGACGAAGCCGCCGCCCTCGCCATCGTTGGGCATCGTCGCGGACAGCACGGGCACGTTGTCCGCACCCACCCGGACCACCCGGGTGTGCAGGTACCAAAGTGCGTCATCCACGGCCACCGCCCGCTTGATCGCGAGGCTTTCGTCACTGTCGCCCACGCACTGGTCGTGCCGGCCCTCGTCGCAGGTGATGGTCACCCCGGCAGGCATGCTCTGACAGGTCCCGTTGACGCAGCGGGCCACCCCGTTGGTGGGGACGGGCCGCGCGGAGTAGCCATACAGCCCCTTGTCGTTGGCCGCGCGGCCGACGGGCACCCGGGCGAAGACCAGCACGCGGTAGCTCCCCCGCACGCTGTGGGGCGCACCCTCCTCGTCGAGCCGGAGGGACCCGTCCTCCAGCACCTGGTCCAGGCAGGCCACCTCGACGGTGCCGACGACCAGCTTCTTCTCGATGACTGCGGGATCCACCGCGGGGATCTGGTACCTGCAGCCCAGATTGTACCGACTATCCTGGTACCAACGACCCGAAGCTCCGTCGATGGTCGGGGTGCGCCCCTCACAGGGATCGCTCTGCCCGTCGCCGTCGAGGTCCCAGCGGAACAGGACCATGTCCCCGACACTCGTGGCGCACCCGCCCCGCGCGATGGCCTTGAAGGTCGTGGGGTGGCCGTTGTAGGCCGGGTGCGGGACCGTCGGGTCGTGGGGCCGGTAGGGGACCGGGATCACCTGGTCCACCCGCACCTGGGCCGCGGCCTCGCCGGGCGCGCCGAGGGCCAGCCCCAGCAGGCCCAGCAGGACCAGCAGCCAGCTCGCGCCCTTGGCCTCGTGCCCCGTCATCCGCCTCTGCTCCTTCGCGCTCCGGCTCCCCGCTCAGGGGATCGTCCGCACCGGCCGCAGGCCGATGGTGCTGCTGCGGTCCTCGGGCCAGTCTCCCTGGCGGCTGGCCGCGCGCAGGTCCCGGGCCGCGTTGATCCAGGAGCCGCCCCGGATCACGCGGGCCTCCCCCGCGTCCGGCCCCGCCGGGTCGGTGGCGGCCTCGGCCGGGAGGTCGTCGAACCAGTCCCAGCACCACTCCCAGACGTTGCCCAGGACGTCGTGCAGCCCCCAGGTGTTGGGAGCGGCCCCGGCCACCGGGTGGGTCCCGGCGCAGCCGGGGCTGCCGGCCCGGAGGTCCTGCTGGCACCCGGCGTAGGCCACCGCGGAGTTGCCGCAGTACCAGCCGATCTCCTCGAGCACCCCGAGGCCGGGCTCACAGCCCAGGTGGGCCGGGTCGAGGTCGCCCGCATAGGTCGCCCGGAGGTCCCGGGCCCGGGTCGCGTGCTCCCACTCGGCCTCCGTGGGCAGCCGGTAGCCCTCGCAGCGGAGGCCTTCGCTCCAGAGGGGAACCTTCTGCGCCTCGGCGTCGGCCAGGTCGTAGGGGTCGCCCGAGTCGTCCGGATCTGCGTAGCAAGGGGTCAACCCCTCGGCCAGCGAGCGGGCGTTGCAGTAGGCCAGGGCCTCGAACCAGCTCACCCCCTCCACGGGGCAGTCGACGCCGCAGGCCGAGAAGCGCGAGGGCCGGGCCCCGCCCAGGGCCGTGGCCCACTCCCCCTGGGTCACCTCGGTCCGCTGCACCAGCAGGGCGTGGGACAGGATCACGGAGTGCCGGGCCTCGCTCTGGTACCTTCCGTCCTCTTCCTCAGGGCTACCCATCCAGAAAGTACCAGCAGGAACGCACACCCACCCCTCGGGGATGACCAGCTCCTCGGGACACCCGTCGCACCCCTCGTCCGTCTCCGCATCGCAGTCGTTGTCGCGGTCGTCGCAGATCTCCTCGCCGGGCGGGCCCGGGGTGCAGACCGGGACGCCGTCCCGGCAGAGGGTCACCCGGCGGCAGCTCCCGACGCCGCACATGACCTCGGAGGTGTAGTCCTCGTCGGTGCGGCCGTCGCAGTCGTCGTCGACCCGGTCGCAGGTCGCGTCCGTCGCGCCCAGGGGCGCGGCCGGCTGGCAAGGTGTCTCCACGCCGGCGACACAGCGGGAGGGGGTGCTGCGCTCCCGGCAGGCTCCCTGGCCGCAGGCCGGGACGACCGGGTACTCCTCGTCCGTCTCCCCATCGCAGTCGTTGTCCAGGCCGTCGCAGGCGGTCTCGCCCGGCCCGTGGGTCGCCGGGTAGACGCACTGCCAGCCGGCCTCGCCCTGACAGGTCGGCACGGTGCCCTGGCAGACGCCCTGGGTGAGGCAGGAGAGCTCCGCGGGCGGGGGCGGATCCTCGTCCGTGGCGCCGTCGCAGTCGTCGTCGAGGCCGTTGCAGACCTCCTCGTCCGCGGCGACGACGCCCGTGCACACGGCCGCGGAGCCGTCGGATTTGCAGGTGAGCTCGCCGACGCCACAGGCACCGGGGACCCGACACTGGGCGCCTACATCGTGCCCCTCGTCGACCTCGCCGTCACAGTCGTTGTCCAGGCCGTCGCAGAGCGTCTCCCCCCCCGGCTCGAAGGGCACGGGCGCACCCGGCTCGCAGACCCAGCCCCGACCGGGGACGCAGCGGGCGACCGCGGTCCTGCAGACGCCCCGGGCCCAGGAGCAGTCCACGAACGGCTGCGCGCCACACGCGCCGAGATCGGCCGGGGGGCCGAGGTCTCCCTCACCCTGATCCGGTGGCGGGCCCTCGTCCGGCGTCCCGCCGTCGAGGATCGTCAGGTGCAGCTCGGGGGGATCGTGGCGCAGGCACCCGCCCGGGAGCAGCAGCAGCCCGCCGAGGGCCAGGCCGAGGAGGAGGGAGCACGAAAGCCGCAGCCACGCCTCATGCGGGCCGAGCACCGGACGAGGCCCCCGGCGGCTCCCCCGGAGGGTCGCGCTGGGGTCGTCCTGCCGCGCGTCTCGCTCTGTCCTCATCGCGCCCGCTCGCATTCCGCCTCGATAGGTCCACAGTACCATGGGAGCGGCAAGAAACAAGGAGAGCGGGCAGCCCCCCTGGCGCCGACGGTCCATCCGCGCCGCAGCCAGCTCTGGTTCACGAGCGCTGACCAGTCAGCGCCGCAGCCAGCTCTGGTTCACGGGCTCGAGCGCCAGCCCGCCCGGGTAGGCGTACGAGACGTAGTGGTCGTAGCCGTAGACCTCCACGCCGAAATGCACCCCGTCGACGCCGACCAGGGTGTGGAAGCCCCCGCCGGGCTTCAGGTCACCGACCCGGGCGCCCGGCAGCTCCCGGGGGGGGTCCCGGGGGGAGAGGTTCTGGATCTCGTAGCGTCTCGTGACGTAAGTCACCTCGACGCCATTGACCATGAGACTTCCGGCACGCTCCCAGGTGCCGTCCGCGGTGTCCAGCAGGACCTCCTGGGGGGTGCCCGGGTCGAGGCGGATGCGGGCGCCCGCGGGCGCGACGAGCCCGAGGTAGCCGTACTTGAGCTCGCCGACGACGTGGATCGCGTAGTCGCTGCGGAACTGATCGACGGGGACCAGGGTGCTCGCGGCCGGGTCGCCGCCCTTGAACCAGAGGGTCTCGGCGTAGGCCGCGGGCTCGGCCCAGGCGGGGATGCCGACATACTCCTGCGCGGGCGTCAGGCGCGCCACCAGCACGCCCTGATCGGCCTGCAGGGTGTGGTTGAACACGTCCCGCAGCTCGAGCAGCTCCCCGGCCGCGAGGGTCAGCTCGTGCCGGCAGGTACGGTCCGGCAGCACCTGGGCGCAGGGCTGGCCCCCGACGGGCAGGTCGCCCCAGTACTGGTCGAGGGGGCTGGTGAGCCAGTCGACCTGCCGCTCGTAGTTGTACTCGCGGGGGGCCTCGTCCACGACGACCTCGTCCAGGGGCGTCGTCAGCACCAGTCGGGTGTCGTCCTGCGCGGCCAGGACCCGGTAGAAGGAGACCCCGCTGCCGAAGGGGCAGGTGGAGAGGTGGTCCTGCCGCCCGTTGCCGCGGCTGCAGCCGTAGTAGCGGTAGCGGGGGGCTTGCCGGCCGAGGACGAACCGGGTGCCCCAGCTCGCGGTCGGGGGGAGCTGCTCCTCGAGGTGCTCCGTGCCGAACATGTAGAACGGCACCATCGCGTTCTTGGCCTGCGCGTACAGGGCCACGGGGCGGTCCGCGACGATGCGGGTGCCGGACAGGTCGCGGCCGGCCGGCTGGCAGAAGCGACGACCATAGACCCAGCAGCCCTGGTCGCGCAGGAAGTCGTCGTTCTTGGTACAGATCCGCCCGTGGATCCCCTCGGGCGCCTTGTCGGTGGGGCAGACCGCTGCGGCCGCGGCGCCCGGGCCGGGGTCCACCGGCGCGGTCTCGAGGGAGAGGACCGAATAGGCGTCGAGGGTGAGGCGGCGCTCCACTCCGGGCTCGAGGGGGCGGAGGTCGGGGGCCTCGCCCGCGGGGAGGGGCTCGTCCGCGGGCACCTGCAGGGCCGAGGTCGAGGCGGTGGGGACGAGGGTCACGGTGGTCCCGTCCTCGACCGCGACGAGCACCAGCCCGGCGGGGTGCTCGAAGGTCTGGCCGTCGACCTGCTTGACGGAGTGGGGCACGGTCAGGCCGAAGTACTCGGTGCCGAAGGTGTGCTCCGGCAGCAGGAGGGAGGCGTCCGCGGAGGCGACCGCGAGGCGGGCCGGGTTGAGCTGTACCACCGCGACGGGCAGGGTGGCCTCCAGGCGGAACGCCGCGCGGGCGAG
Source organism: Myxococcota bacterium (assembly GCA_034005005.1). Lineage (GTDB taxonomy): Bacteria > Myxococcota_A > JAVEVO01 > JAVEVO01 > JAVEVO01 > JAVEVO01. The sequence continues at coordinate 27,113 of JAVEVO010000053.1, read as the reverse complement.
GAGGTTGCCGTCGACCAGGTGGCGGTCGGGGCGGTCACCCGCGGGGACCCGGGGCAGCGCGAAGAGCACGAACCCCCGAGGGGGGACGACCGCACTGTCACCCAGCGCGAAGCCTCCGGGGGTGAGGCTGTCGGTGAGGGTCAGGCGGACCTCGACGCCGTGGGGGTTGCTGACGAAGAGGCTCACGCCCGCGTCGGCCCGCGGCCCCGCGGAGCCCCCGTCGTAGCCCTCGTTGCCGTAGTTGGCGAGCGCGACCGGCCAGAACACGCAGCCGAGGTTGGAGCGGTCCACGAGCCGCTGCTCGCACTCCGACAGGCAGGCGAGGCGGGCGGGGTCACAGCGGCGGGAGAAGCGCGCGTCGCAGCGCACGGGCTCCGCCCAGCGGCCCTGCGCGTCGCAGACCTGCAGGGAGAGGCCGTCGGGGAGGCAGCGGCGCGCGGCGGGACAGCACTCCCCGGGACAGACGTCGCCCGGGGCGAGGTCCGCCAGCGCATCCCCGGCCGCGGTCGCGTCCAGGGGAGGCTGGGCGTCGGCCCCGCCGTCCCCGGGCCCGAGGTCCGGGGAGGGCTCCCCGGCGTCGGGGGTGAGGTCCGGGGACGCCCCCGCGTCGATATCCGGCTCCTCGGCGCCGCCGTCGCGGGCCGGCTGCAGGTCGTGGACCAGGCCGTCCGCGGGACCCTCCCGGCCGAGATCCGCGTCCGCTCGCCCGGCGTCCGGAACGCGCCCCCCGTCGACCGACCCGTCTCGCCCTGCGGGACCCGCCGCGGGGCGCCGCGCGGAGCAGCCGGCCAGCACCACCAGGCCGCTCGCCAGCACCAGCAGGAGAGGCGTGGCCGCGGCGGCGAGGCGGGGGAGGAGGGCAATGCGGACCGGCGCAGGGCTCATGGGCCGATCATCCCCGCGGGCCGGGGACCGAGTCAACCCGGGGAAGCCCGGCCAGGCCGGTTGCGGAGACGAGGAGGGCGGCGGGGGTCGATCTCAGCGCGGGAAGCCCTCCTGCCAGGCCCAGAGGGCCCCGAGGACGAACAGCAGCACGGCCGCGAGCGCGAGGAGGCCGCGGGCGAGCCGGGGCGGGGCCACCCCGGCCCGCTCGCCGAGCCACCGCCCCAGCCCGGCCAGCCCGAGGCTCGGCAAGGCGGCCACCAGGATGGTCACGGCCAGGGCCGCGCCCCAGCCGGTCATGCTGCTGCCACCCAGCCAGCGGTGCAGGTCCAGGGCGAAGAACCCGGCGATCAGCCCGAGGAGGCCCGCGCCGGGCAGCAGCCCGAGGGTCTGGAGCACGAACCCGAAGACCCAGCGCGGTGGTGAGCCCGGAGCGAGGCCGTCGAGGGCGAACGGGAACGCGGCCAGCGCGGCCGGACCGCCCACCGCGGACCGTCGGCCCAGCCGCAAGGCAGCCACCCCCAGCCCAGCGGCCAGGGCTGCGTCCAGCAAGGCCCAGACGAAGAAGGGGCTCTGCCAGAAGAGCCCGCACGCTGCGGCGACGAGCAACAGCGCGGTCAAGCCGAAGACCACCGCGACCACGACGGCTCTGGGTCTCACGCGGGACCTCCTCTGGGCGAAAGAGCAGCGGCGGCCGACGGATGGCCCTCGCCGCGGCCCGACGTAGCAGCCGGTCGCCAGGCTCCAGCCCCGCGCCAGCAGCGTTCCCCGCGGACCGACGAGCGCGGTCGGCCGCGTGCGGGCGCGGTGACCGGCCAGGCGGTGCCCTCTCCGCCCGCACCCATCTTGCCGCAACCGCGCCGCGGGGACAAACCACACCTCCGCGGGCCCACGGCGCTGCCCGTCGAGAGGCCCGGGTCGACTCCGGCGCCACTCGCCGGAGCGACCCTCTGGCCAGCCGACGACGGTCCGGGTAGAGTCGCGGCAGCTTGCCCGGCCGCCTTCGTCTGCCACCGCCACCAGGGGGGCCGACGAGGCAGGCCGGCGTCGAGGGGGAGGGATGGGCCCACGGACCGCCAACCGTGTCGCTGGGAGGCGGCTGCTGGCCGGGATGCTGGCCGGGATGCTGGCCGGGATGCTGGCCGCCTGCGCGCAGGAGACGGCGCCGGCCCGGATCACCGTCACCTTCCGCTGGCCCGCCCCGCCGGAGGGGATCCTGCAAGCCTGGCTGCGGATCGAGCAGCGAGCGGACCCGCACCTGCCGGGACCGACCCTGGCCGGAGGCGGGCCGGCCCCCCTGGCTCCCGACGGCGGACTCGCCCTGCCCGTGGACCACGTGCCCAACGGTGAGGGGCGGGTGGCCATCGTGGAGCTGCGCGGCGGGCCCGATCCGAGCCTGCCGATCCTCTACTACGGTGTGAGCGAGCCCTTCACGGTCGCGCCCGGGCTGGAGCTGGCGGTCGAGGTGCCGGTGCAGTTGCGCTCGCCGCGGGTCGCGCAGCCCTTCGCGGTCGAGCTGCTCTTCGACGACCAGCCCCGCCAGGACGTCCTCCCCGAGGAGGCGCAGCGCGCCACGGTGCGCACCCGCTCCACAGGGGCCAAGGGGCTGCTGCTGGCCAACGACCCCTTCTTCATCGCGGGGCTGCGGTCCCTCCTCCTGCCAGGGGACCTGGAATGTAGCCCAGAAGCACCAGAAGACCCGGCGGCTCCGGGACGAGAGGTCTGCTCCCTGGCGGGCTGGGACCTGACCCTCGGCCTCGACCCCGCCTTGAGCGGCTGCAGCCACGAGGTCTACGTCAAGTTCCTCGACGAGTACGGCTACGAGCTGGGGGCCAGCTTCGCCGCGGTCGGCGTCTGCCCGTGCGGCAGCCTGTGCGAGCACGAGCGCTGCACGTTCGTCGCCTGCGCGGGCAAGCAGTGCGGCCCGGACGGCTGCGGCGGCGACTGCGGGACCTGCGGTGCGGGGCTGACCTGCAACGCCCTGGGCCGCTGTCAGGGGGAGACCACCACCATCCCCCACGGACCGTTCTTGCTGGGCTGCGACGAGCGACTCGACCCGCTCTGCGCCAATGACGAGATCCCCCAGGTCGTCGTGACCCTGGCGGAGTTCGCGATCGACACCACCGAGGTCACGGTCGGAGCCTACCGTCTCTGCGTCGCGGCCGGTGGTTGTCCGGAGCCCCAGCGCGCCCCGGACCAGGTGGGCCTCTGCACCTGGGACAGCGGGCAGGACGAGCTGCCCATCAACTGCGTGACCTGGGCGGAGGCCGACGGCTACTGCACCTGGGTCGGCAAGCGGCTCTGCAGCGAGGCGGAGTGGGAGAAGGCGGCGCGGGGGATCGACGGTCGGCTGTACCCCTGGGGCAATGAGCCCGCAACCTGCGAGCGGGCCACGATGCTGGAGGACACCGCGCGCGGCGCGAGCGGCTGCGGCCGGGGGACGACCTGGCCGGTCGGCTCCCGGCTGCTCGGCGGCAGCCCTTACGGCGTCCTGGACATGGCCGGCAATGTCTCCGAGTACGTCGCGGGGTGGGGGATCGGGGACTACGCGCTCTGCCAGGACGGCTGCGAGGACCCGCCGAGCCGGACCACGGGCACCATGCGGGTCAACCGCGGGGGTAGCTACCAGCATGACGAGGTCCGGGTGCGCTCGACGTTGCGCTTCCGGGAGCGCAGCGTCACTCGCTCCTCGACCATCGGCTTCCGGTGCTGTCGCTGAGGGGAGGCGGGCGCAGGATTCGACCCACGCACAAAGAGGCCGCGCCCGCTCAGACCGGCCGCACCGGACGCCCCTCGATGTAGCCCCGGTAGCCCTCGGGCCGAAGCTGGAAGCGCGGCCCGTCCTCGTCGGCCCAGGTGAAGCCGTAGATCTCCGGCCGGTACGCCTTCATGACGTCCCAGAGGGACTCGATGGCCTGCTCGAAGTCTCGGTCCTCGAAGGGTGGGCCCTGGAAGATCAACATCTTGCACGCCGGGAACTCGGCGACCTCGAACCCGTCCGGCACCGGGCCGGCGAAGTCGGTCGCGACCTCGACGCCCTGGACGTACTCGGAGGTGCCCGCGGGTCGCAGGTTCGCGGGGAGCCACATCCCGAGCGGCTCCTGCAGGGCGTCCGGGATCGCGGTGAGCTGGTCCCACACCTCACACCCCACCTCCTCGCAGTACTCGAAGTAGTGGGCGGCCTTCGTCCCGCGCTTGAGGATCACCTTGCGGGCCGGCCGGTCGATCACCTGCACGAAGACGGTGTCGAGCTGTCTCGTCTCGGACATGGTCGCTTCTCCTCGTTGCCTCCTGGTGTACCCGTCCCGGAGCTGCGGGGGCAAGAACAGCGTCACGCGGGAGCCGGTCTGGCGGAAGCGGCGGGGAGACATGCCGAACTGCCGGGCAAAGGCCCTGGTGAAGCCCTCGTGGGAGTCGAACACGAAGTCCAGGGCCACGTCGACGATCCGCCCCGACGACCCCTGGAGCCGCTCGGCCGCGGCCGACAGCCGCCGCAGCCGGATGTACTCGAAGGGCGTCCTGCCCGTGACCTCCTTGAACAGCCGGGACGCGTGCCACGGGGAGTACCGTGCGGCCCGGGCCAGGGAGGCCATGGTGATCCGGTCGCCGAGGTGCTCCTCGATGTGCTGCTGCATCCGCTCGGCGACCTTGATCTTGTCCCACTGCGTCAGCACCTCTCCCTCCACCTCATGCTCCGCAGGGTAGCGCCGGTGCGCGGCCCATTCTTGACCGGGCGTGCGGATCGTCCACTCACCACCGAGCGCTGCACCGAGCGCCACGACCGGCTGGCCGCTCCGTTCGCCGACCAGGGCGAGCGTGACGCCGGGGAGGTGATCATGATGCGCGCCGAGGGATCGATCCAGGAGGGAGCGCCGCGAGGTGTCGGCCACCCGGGGGGCAAATGCTCCGTCCGCACCCGGGCAGCGCCGTCGACAGCCACGGCCCCCGGCCGGGGGACGGGATCACGCCTCCTGCTCGCCGCCAGTCATCGTGGACCGCTGGCCATTGCTCCGCGGACAGCCGTCGGCTAGCATTTTACCGTCAGTGTGGTCAGGATCGCCGCGACGCGCGCACGCCCTCGAGTCAGGAGAGACCCGTGGACAGTGAACGGACGGCCCCACCCCAGATATCGCCCGAGGCGCAGGATCAGCAGGCCCAGGAGGTCGGCCCCGAGCCGACCGGCCAGGAGACCGCCCGGCCATCGTCTCGAGCGCGCCGACTGAAGAGCCAGCTCCGCCAGAGCGGCTACGGGGACCAGCTCGCGCAGCTCGCCCCGCCTTCCCCCCCGCCGGACTCCGGTCCGGGGGCGACGCCCGGCGTCGAGGAGGCCTTCACCGGCGGGGGAGCTCCCCTGCCCCACCTGGACCGGATCCAGTCCAGCTTCGGGCCCCACGACCTCTCCGGCGTGCGCGCCTTCGTCGGGGGGCCTGCGGCTGCGGCCGCGGCCGAGCTGGGCGCGCTGGCCTTCACCCGGGGAGAGCAGGTGGCCTTCGTCCGCCCGCCGGACCTGCGCACGGCCGCGCACGAGGCGGCCCACGTGGTGCAGCAGCGCCAGGGGGGGGCGGCGACCCCGGGGGCTCAGCAGGAGCGCCAGGCGGACGCCGTGGCCGAGGCCGTGGCCGGAGGCGGGAACGCCGTCTCCCTGCTCGGCGCCAAGAGCCAGGGCGGATCGCCGCGGACCGCGGAGGTCCAGTGCAAGCCGGACCCGGCCGCGACCGACGAGGCCGCCCCGGCCACGCCTACCCCTTCACCCGAGCGGGCCGCCGAGGACGCCCGGCTGGCGAAGCAGTACGCCGAGGGCGGACGGGCGATGGAGCTGGAGGTACGCTACGGGCGAATCCACGGCCGCATGATCGAGGCGCTGCGCGGGCTGGTCGGGTTCTCGGCGATCGGCGCGGGCAAGAGCGGCGGTGCGGGCAAGGCCTGGAGCCTGCGGCTGGAGGAGGCCGCGGCCACGCTCACGGAATCCGGGCGCCTGCTGGAGGCCGCGCAGGAGGAGCCGGCGACGCTGCAGTTGCTGCGCGCCCACGCCCAGGCCCAGCAAACCCTCGCCCGGGAGGTCGCGGCCCACGAAGGCGCGCTCATCGGCATCGAGACCGCGATCGCCGGCGTCGAGGCCGGGGAAGGCGCGGCCGCCCGGGCGATGGAGCTGCTCCAGGAGACCGTCGCCGCCTTGCAGGCGGCCAAGAGCGTCAGGGTCCCGGGCCCGCCGGAAGAGCTGGCGGCCGGGTTGAAGCCGCCCAAGCTGCCGAAAAAGAAGAAGGAGAAGGAGAAGAAGAAGGCGAAGGCGAAGGAGCAGGGGCAGGAGGCGCCGGCCAAGCAGGCCGACGAGGGGCAAACGGCCATGGCGGCGCCGGCGGCGGCCAGCGAGCCCACACCGGGTGAGCCGAGCCCCGCGGAGCTGCTGGTCGCGCCCCGCCAGGCGGCACGGGACGCGCTGGCCGTGCTCAAAGGGGTGCACGGCGACCTCGCTGGCTGGCAGGGCGCAAAATCCCTAACCAAAGCCCTAACCGCTGCCTCCAATCTGGTTCAGGAGTACCACGACGGTGGGGCAATGGATCAGCGGGCCGAGGGCCACCTGCAGGGTGAGCACGCGACGGCCAAGATGAAGAGCGGCGGGAAGGTGGAGCAGATCGACCTCTCGGGAGGCGACCTGAGCGAGATGTGGTCGATCCTCGGCATCCTCGACTTCGCGCCGAAGACCAGCCTGCTCGCGGACGAGAACCTGACGCCGGCCGTGCGCAAGCTGGTGGAGGACGCGGTTCGCCAGGGCATCGACGGCAAACCCTACGACGGGGCGGCCGAGCAGATCGCTGCGGCGCTGACCGGGCAGGTGCCCGAGGCCGCGCCCAAGCTGCAGGCAGAGATCGTCAAGCAGACGGCAGAGACCCTGCGCAAGATCGTCAGCCGCAACCTGCGGGTGGTGGGCGACTCGGCCACGGCCGACGGACGGGATGCCCTGCTCCAGGCCGCGCTCGAGCGCGGCAACAAGCTCGCCCAGGACATCTACGCGGCCGGGCAGAGCTTCCCCGGCGGCCCGAGCGTCTTCTTCGCCCACCTCGCGGAGGGGTACAAGCACTTCGGCATCGCCGACCCCTTCTCCTGGTACGAGTCCGGCCTCACCGAGGTGGATTTCCTCGGCCAGAAGGGGATCAAGGTGACGAAGGAGGTGGCCGGCAGCCTGGTCCAGGCGGGCCGCGACTACTATGCCCTGGCCAGCGGCGCCGACGAGCAGCCCTTCAGCGTCCAGCCCGAGACGGGCTCCTACAACTTCCGGGCTGGCCGGGGCAAGTCGATGAAGGGCGTGCTCTGCGGCGCGGACCAGGACCCCTGGAAATCCTACCACGGCACGGGCCGGGCCATCGACGTCAACTACGGCTCGAGCAAGGGCGGCAAGCAGAACACCATGGTCACGGACAAGGGCGCCTGGCTGGTCGTCGAGGCCGTGCTGCGCTGGCGCTCCGACCCGCAGAAACCGCACGAGGCCGCGCCACTGCTGACCGCCGAGGAGATGTCCGCGCGAGGCAAGAACGACGACATCATGGAGCGGATGCGCCAGGCCAGCGAGCTGTTCCGCGATCCCCACTTCACCGCCTGGCAGGCGGCCTTCCCCGGGACGCTGTTCGTCCCGGCGGAGAGCTTGCCTCCGGGCAAGGTGCCGACGCGCAAGGAGTACGAGGCGGCGCTCCCCGCAGACCTGAAGAAGCAGCACGAGGCCCGGGTGAAGGAGCAGGCCAAGCTGGACAGCAGCGCCGGCGGCGTGCTCATCGGCCAGGCCAAGCGCCACCGGGACATCGCGGCCGAGCTGGTCAAGGCCGCGCAGAAGAGCCTCAAGGCCATCGACGCGGCCACCACCGACGCCGCGGCCGAGCCCTACCGCACGGTCTTCCGGGCGCAGCTCGAGCAGACCGTGCTCCGCCCCGCCTCGCTGATCGAAGGCGAGTACAAGGAGGCCCGGTCCCAGGCCGCGGCGATCGGCACGATCCCGGCGTACCGGCCGGTGGTGGAGGCTGGCGAAGCGCTGGAATGGACGACCGAGACCGTCCGGCGGACCGCCGAGCTCCAGGTGAAGGCGCTCGAGGCCCTCGCCGCCGCGGCCCCGGCCGCGGCCCCGGTGCCCGCGGCGGAAGCCGGTGGGAAGAAGGGCCACAAGAAGCACGAGAAGAAAACGGACAAGCCGGCCAAGACCTACCTGGAGGTGCTGCGCGGAGTCCCCGCGAACCTGGCTCCGACCAAGGCGCAGTGGCCCACGATCGCGGAGAAGCAGAAGGCCAGAGACGCCCTGGCCGCGGCCGAGGCCAAGCGCAGCGAGAGCGCGGGCGTGGACGCGGCACGGATGAAGTGGGAGCTCGAGGTCATCGACGCGTTCCACCGGACCCGCAAGAGCTTCCTCGGCGACTTCGCCAAGAACGGCTTCCTCGACATCCCGGCCTCGCTGGTCACGGCGATGGAGCGCAACGGCTGGCGCTGGGGCGGCCGCTGGGGCGGCAAGAGCAGCGCCGACTTCATGCACTTCGAGACGGACAACTAGTACCTCGTGACGGTGGATGACCGCTGGTCAGCCGCAGCTCATCCGGAACCGACGGCCAGCCCCCGGGCGCCACCGGGGGCCTGGAAATCCCCGCACTTGCCGCTCAACTGCTTCGCCGGACGGCCCCATCCCCCTCGATGTGGATCCAGCTCCCCCCGCGCGCTCGCGCCTCGTCGAGGAGCCGGGAGGGTGTCTCCTGCTGGGTGTGGCAGTTGACCAGCACCTGCAGCCGCTCCCCCACGAGGGGGTCGACCTCGGCGAGGGCGTCCCGGATCGCCTCGACGATCAGCCGGTGCGGATTGCCGAAGACGCCGCCGCCGATGAGCGTCAGCAGCACCCGCTCGGCCCCCGTGGCGACCGCACCGAGCAGGGTCCCTCGGTATGCGGCCTGCAGCAGGGGGCGGCAGAGCGCGTCGGCGAGCTCCCGCGGCAGAGAGCGCCCGGGGGGCCGATCGCTGTACTCCAGGGCGAACGCCGAGGTGAGGAGCTGGGTCACGCGGGGCGCGCCGTCCACCCGCCCGAAGAAGTCGTGGCCGAGCACCACCTGCACCCCCTCGTGCAGCCCCACCCGGACCTGCGCGACGTTCGCGGTCAGGGCCTCCGCGGCCGCCCACAAGGCGGCCAGCCGCGCGGGCGTCGTCTCCGCGCTCCCCTCCCGGGCCGCGACCGGCAGGTCGTCGGTACGCAGGTAGCCGCCGCAGACCGCGCCGAGGGCTCGGGGCAGGGCCTCCTCGAGGAAGTCGAGCTGCCGCCCCTCGTCCTGCTGGACGAAGCGATCCCCGGCCGGACCCGGGGCCCGGTAGTGGCGCACCAGCAGCCCGGGCAACCCGGCCAGGGCCGAGCGGGGTCCCTGGGTGGGATCCCGAAAGTACCGCTCGACCGGCGTGATCCCCGGACCCGGAGCCTCCAGACCGTTGAACTGCGAGGCCACCTGGATCAGAGTGCCCGGCCCGGCCAGGGCGTGGAAGGAGCCCACGTCGGCCAGCGGCTCGCTGCTGCGAGCGGTCGACAGCAAGAACAGCCGGGCCCGTCCGGAGGCCGGCGCCTGGCCGACCCGCGTCGCGGCCAGCCGCCGCAGCTCCGCGAGGGTCGGCGTCGTCAGCCGCCCCCCGGCCCAGACCTGGCCCGCGGCCCGCACCGTCGCCCACCCCGCCTCGTCGAAGCGGATCGCCCTGTCGGGGTCCGCGAGGACGTCGGCCGCGGCCTGCTCGACCAGCCGGTTGTCGTGGGCACGGCGAGAGCCCTGCAGGTGCAGGCGGAGCGCGGCCAGGTCATCCGGCGTGCCGGAGAGGAGGGTGTCGATGAGCGTGGGCATGGGACCTCCTGGGGGAGTCATCGTAGCTGGCGAGCGCGGCCGGAGGCAAGCTCGGGGCAGGGCGACCGGGAGTTCAGAGGGAAGCGGGCGCCGGCGCGAGCCGTTGCCAGAGGAAGGTGTAGGCCAGCGCGGCGACATGGGCGGCCTGCTTGTTGTCGGCTGCGCCGCCGTGCCCCCCCTCGATGTTCTCGTAGAAGAGGACCGGCTGCTCGTCCGCCAGCAGCTTGGCCATCATCTTGCGGGCGTGCCCCGGGTGGACCCGGTCGTCACGGGTCGAGGTGGTGAACAACGCCGGCGGGAGGCGAACACCGGGCTTCACCTGGTGGTAGGGCGAGATGCCCTCGAGGAAGGCCCACTCGGTCGGGTCGTCCGGGTTGCCGTACTCGCCCATCCAGCTCGCTCCGGCCAGCAGAGTGTGGTAGCGGCGCATGTCGAGCAATGGCGCCATGCAGACGATCGCCCCGAAGAGCTCGGGCCGCCTCGTCAGCATGTTCCCCATGAGCAGGCCGCCGTTGCTGCCTCCCTGCGCGCCCAGTTGCTGGGGGCTGGTGACCTGGCGGCGGACCAGGTCTTCGGCCACGGCGGAGAAATCCTCGTAGGCCCGTGGGCGGTTGGCCTTCAGCGCCGCCTTGTGCCAGCGCGGGCCGAACTCGCCGCCCCCCCGCAGGTTGGCCACCACGTAGACACCGCCCTGCTCCAGCCAGGCCGCGCCGACCGTGGCGGTGTATTTCGGCAGGAGCGAAACCTCGAAGCCGCCGTACCCATAGAGCAACGTCGGGTTTTTCCCATCGAGGGCCAGCCCGCGCCGGGCGACCTGGAAGTAGGGGATGCGGGTGCCGTCGGCCGAGACCGCCTCGTGCTGGCTCACCTCCAGGCCCGTGGCGTCGAACAGGGCCGGTAGCTGCTTGAGCTGCTGCAAAGCCGCGCCTCCGGCGGTTCCGAGCAGCAGCGAGGTGGGCGTGGTGTAGCCGCTGATGGTCAAGAAGTACTCATCCGCCTCGTCCGGATCGACGGGCTCGACGCTCACCGTGGCCAGCTCGGGCGCCCCCGGCACCGGCTGACGCGTCCAGCCCCCGGTCCCGGGCGTGAGCACCTCGATGCGGCTGCGGACGTTGTCCAGCACGTTGATCAGGACGTGATGGCGCGTGGGCGAGAAGGCCACCAGCGAGGTCCGCGCCGCGGGGGTGAAGAGCAGGTCGAAGCCGCGTCCTCCCGCGAGGAACTCCTCCAGCCGGATCGCGAGCAACGCGCCCGCGGGCCACGTCTTCCCCGCCACCGACCAGTCGTCGCGCAGCTCCAGGAACAGCCACTCGCGGAAGACCCGGGCCTCGGCGCTGTCCGGCTTCGCGACCTTCACCCACTTGCCACCACGAAGGAGGTAGACCTCGTTGGTGTAGAAGGTGATGGCGCGGCGCAGCAGGTCCCGCGTGAAGCCCCGGGTCGGGTCGTGCCAGGCGTTGACCCCGATGTCGGTCGCCAGGACCTCGTAGGCGGGGGTGGCCGCGGTCAGCGGTGTGCCGCGGCGCCAGCGCTTCACCACCCGCGGGTAGCCCGAATCGGTGAGCGACCCGGGGCCAAAGTCCGTCCCGACGAAGAGGGTGTTGGCGTCGATCCAGCCGACGCGGTTCTTGGCCTCCGGCAGCGAGAAGCCGCCCCGGACGAAGCGCTTGGTCTGCAGATCGAACTCCCGCACCACGTTCGCATCCGCGCCGCCCCGGGAGAGGAGGAGCAGGCAGAGCCGCTGCGCCGGCCTGAGGCAGAGGGCGCCCTGGAAGACCCAGCTCTCCCCCTCCGCCGCTCCCAGCGCGTCGAGGTCGAGCACCGTCTCCCACTGCGGGTTGGGTTGGCGGTACTGCGCGAGCGTGGTGCGGCGCCAGAGGCCGCGGGGATTCTGCGCATCCTTCCACAGATTGTAGTACCAACGTCCCCGCTTGTTGATCATGGGAATGCGTTCTTTGGAGTCGAGGATCCCGAGCAGCCGTCGCTCCAGCTCGGCGAAGCCGGGCGCGGCGTCGAGCACCGCAGCGCTCGCGGCGTTGCGATCGCGGACCCAGGCCAGGGCTCGCTCGCCCTGCACCTCCTCCAGCCACAGGTACGGATCGTCGGGGGCTGGGGCGGCGGCCGCGGGCGGTGGGGCCGTCCCGGGGGCGGGCGGTGGCAGCCCTTCGGCTAGCGGCGCAGCAGCCGTGGTCGAGCCAAGGATCAGCGCCAGCGCGATGAGAAGGAACGGACGCCAGGTGGACATGAACACCCCCGGGGTAGTGGGCGGGCTCCGGCCCGCGCGGTAGAGGAGCTCCGCCTCCCCGCAAGATGGCTCCCCCCACCAGACCGCTCGACCACTCGACCGCCCGAGATGGCCCCCAGACCGGACCGGCACTGATTCCGGACAGTGCACGCGGCCGCCTCGGCAACTGGCCCTGCGAAACGGCTGCCGGACGACTTCCACCAAGTAGGGCTCTTCCCGCTGGGTTGTCAACGAAGCACGCCCGGCCGCGCCCCGAGTCCGCCCACCGGACGAACCGGTCCGACCAGCCGGACAACGGGTCGGGCACCCAGGTCCATACCCCGTCTATCGATCTGAAATAAAAGCGATTCTCTGCGCTGCCAACCTGGCACGCGCCTCGCGTGAAGCACTGTACCGGACTTCGAGCTGCTCCTGCTGGACCTCGCCCGCCTCCCCGACGAGGAGCTGGCAGGCCTCGCCCGGACCCGCCTGACCTTGCTGCTGCTCGAGCATGGCCGTGACCCCGATCTCTTCGAACGCGAGCGGGCCTGGGTCCCGTCGTTCGGCGAGGTCGCGACCCGTCACGGTTTGCACTTCAGAAACCTGGTCTTGGAAAACGTGGTGTGCAGGGTCGCCGAGGACAGCAGCGACCGGCTGGCCGAGCTGTTCGCCAACCAGGGCGACCGCGACGCCGGGGAGGTGATCATGACGCGCGCCGAGAAGCTGATCCAGCAGGGGATCGAGAGAGGGCTCGAGAAGGGGATCGAGAAGGGGATCGAGCAAGGTCGCCAGGAGGGGCTGGAAGGCCAGCGGCTGCTCCTGCTGAAGAGGATACTCCTGCGCTTCACGGACCTCCCCGACCATGGCGCGGTTCACCTCGCCCGGTGCAACCTCGGCAAGCTCGTCGGCCGCGATCCTGGTCGGCGGGTGGGAGCCCGGCTGCGTGTTCGGCGAAGACCGCCCAGCGGGAAGAACGGCCAGGTCCCGAACCCGGACTCCCGCGACCGCTCGGCTGCGGGGAACGGGGCGCGGACCGGCTACCCGAGGTCGACGACGATCGCCGGGCCGACTGCTCGGGCCTCGTTGCCGGCCTCGTCCTCGACCCAGATCCAGACGGGGTGGGTGCCGTCGGTCTCGTCCCCGCTCACGGTCCAGGTGCAGACGACGGCCGTCGCCCCGACCGCGCAGGTGTCGACCAGGTAGGGGCCGATCGCCACCCGGGTGCGGGTGGCCGGGGAGGGAACCTCGCCGAGGAAGGGGATGGTGATGGTGATCACGGTCCCCGCTTCCCGGGCGAGGGTGGGCTCGACCTGCACTGGGCCGAGGGTTGGAGCCATGTTGTCGACCGTGATCGCCAGCGCGTCCTCGAAGCCGGCGAGGTTGCCGGCGAGGTCGCGCGCACCGGTGACGTCGACCTCGTAGCGGATCCCGTTGAAGCCTCCGGAGGTCGTGGTGTAGCGCCAGTGCAGGGTGGCCCCGTCGGCGCTCGCGCCCTGCGGGAGGAACCCGCCGCGCTCGAGGGAGATCCCGTCGGCCCAGAGCTGCGGGTGGCCCTGTAGGCGCTCGCTGAAGATCAACGTGATCCAGACGTCGGTCTCCGCGCCGGCCAGCGCGGGCTCGACGATGGCGGTGAGCAACCCGGGCGGAGTGTAGTCGACGAGGACGCGCTGGCCGGACTCGCCAGTCGCCACGTTGCCCGCGACGTCGATGGCCGTCACCGTGACCGGCAGCTCACCCTGCTGCTCCTGGCCATCGAGCTGGTAGGAGCACGCGAAGAGCTCGCCCCCCGGGCAGGCGTCCTGCTCGTCGCGCACCGCCCGGCACGGCTCGGCCGCCTGGTGCCGGCCCAGCGCGAGGGTTGGACCGGCCCCGCCGAGAAGCGCCTCGTCCACGCAGACATCCACCGTCAGCGAGGTCCACACGTCGGCCAGACCGGCGACCGCGAGCGACGGTGCCCCTACGGAGAGCAAGGGAGCGGTCGCATCGACGGAGATGGTCGAGCCCAGCTCGGCCGTGGCCTGCACGGAGACGGAGTTGCCAGCCCGGTCCGCCACCCGGAACAGCGGGATCGGATAGCTCCCCGTGGCCAGGGACCGGTCGACCGGGTAGACGAGCCAGGCGACGTTGCCTGTGTGCCCCAGGCTGGAGGCATCCCGCGCGCCCAGCTTCTGCGGGCCGAGCGGATCGCCCGTCAGCTCCTCATCGAACACGAAGGTGAGGGTCACGTCGGCTCCCGGCCTCACGACGGGCGGGGAGACGACCACCGACACGAGCCGGGGAGAGGTCTGGTCCACCTCGATCTGGAAGACGTCGGTCAAGGGCGTCGTGTTCCCGGCGTGGTCCCAGGCCTCGATCCGGATCGGGCTGCTGCCGTCGGGCTGCTCTGGCTCGAGCTCGTGGACACAGCGCCACCGCCCGGGGCTCTGTTCCAGGCAGCCGTTGCCGAACGGCAAGGCCCCCAGGCGGGCCTGGACGCCGGCCACGCCCGCCAGCTCGTCGTGGACCTCGAAGACCACGCCGAGGAGCGGATGCTCGGCCTGCTGCAGCTCGGTCCGACCATAGATCGGCGGAACACCGGGATCGATCATCACGCTGCCGAACACCGGCGCGCGGTCGTCCACCACGAGCTGCGCCTCCGGCATCAGGGTTGCGCCGTTGCCCGCCCGGTCCACAACCTGGAAGGCCACGGCGTATCGGCCCTCGGCCAAGCCGCACGGGGCCGGCGAGCCGCTCGCGTCACGGGTCTCGAGGACCCAACTGGTACCGAGGTACCCCTCGGGGTCCGCTGGCGAGACGCGCACGAAGCCGTGACCGGCCGGCGTGGCGGGGTCGTCGGGACCCAACAGCGAGAGCAGCGGAGGGGCGCCCAGCACCTCGTCGAAGGTGACACCCAGGACCACGTGCCCGCGGGAGGTGACGGCAGCAGGGGACAGCTCGGCAGCCGCGATCACCGGCGGCGTGGACTCCACCACGGCCGACGCCGAGAAGGCGGACGACTCGTACCCCTCGTCGTCGGCGAAGCGCACGAGCACCTGTCGCTGGCAGGCACGCGCCGCCGGGCACGGGGCGACGCCCAGATCGAGGTCCCAGGGAGCGACCGTCTCGTAGGTGGTGGCTCCGGTGTGCGGGTTCGTGGCGATCGTCCGCTGCTGCGCGAGCACCAGTCGGCGCGACGCCTCGGGCGAGAAGGTCACGTCGTTGGACAGCACCGCCTCGCGGCCCTTGATGGTCGTCAGGCGCAGCGGCACCGAGGAGGAGCTCACGTAGCCCGCCGCGGCCGGACCGAACGGGGTCAGGATGGCGATCGGCAGCAGGTCCTGGTCTTCCTGCAGGAGGATGCCCGGAGCGAAGGTCAGGTGGACCGTCACTCCGACCTGGTGGCGGATGCCGGGCGTGAGGGTGAAGGGCTCGGATCGCCCATAGTACAGCACCGGATCGCTGGTGCGCGGTCCGACCCGCACCTCCACGACCGCCACGCGCCCCGACCCGTTGGGGACGTCCAGCGCGAACCCGGCTCTCGAGGCCTCCTCGAGGGGCACGAGCAACGAGCTGGCCAGCACCTCGCCCGCCTGGCTCGGCACCGCCCGCGCTTCGATGCGCACCTGGGCATAGAGCCCCTGCAGATCCGCCGGCGGCTCGTCGGACCAGTGGAAGACGACGGACAGCTCGCCCGGAGGCTCGACGTGGCAGCCCGGTGCGACGCTCCCGATCAGCGCCAGCAGGGCTCCCAGCAGGCGTGCGTTCATGGTCGGCCTCCCTCGATCGGGCGCAGCGGCCAGCCGGGCTGCAGGCTGACTGCTCGCCCCCATCTTGCCGCAGCCCGACCCCGGAGACAAACCCGACGGCGCCGGGCCGGTCGATGGGGAGCGGCCTCGCGAACCACCGGAAGCAGCGCCCGCTCCCCGCTGGCGGCGGGCGCAACGAGGAGCCCGCGCCCTGCCTTGTGGTCCCCGCAGGCATCGTCTATCCTGTCAACGTACCAAGGAAAATGGGTCACGACACTGCTCCGCGGACATCAAGGAGCAAGGCATGGGCACTGCCGACCGGATCCCTCCCCGTCTTGCGGCGACGACGCGCTCCCCCAGGCTTTGCCGCTGGGAGTCGCGCCAGGCACGCGCAGGTTGCTGCGGCCTCCTCCTCATCCTGGGGACCGGGGCCCCCCCCGTAGCCAGGCGGCCGGCTACCGGTGCCGGGCGCATGGCCGGGGCTACCTGGACCGGACGCGGGTCGGACGAGAGTGCTCCGATGACCGCCGGACGCCCAGCAGCCGCAGACAGCGGACATCCGGTGCCGGGATCGGTGGATCGTCACCAGGAGGCGCTCCGGAGATGCAGTTGAACGCGAGCGCCCCGAAGCAGTACTGTGCTCACGAGACCCACCGTCGGCCGTGAGTCTCCTGGACACCGAAATTCCTGAGATTACAAAGAGTTGAACAGCGCCACCTCGATTCCACCGGGGAGGGGGAGTGAGGCAGGATCATGGCGGACGCCACCACGGCCGGCGAAGCCATGGGCTTCTGGGAGTTCGGCAAGGGCGACGCCGCGGCGAAGCAGTGGATCGCCGACCTCGGCGGGTACGGAACCAATGCCGGCACGGCCGACAAGGAGAAGCGGGCCGTGGAGCTGCTGACGGGGTATTGCGGCGGCGGCAGTAGCTGGAGCCCGGCCGGTGCGACCATGACCGCGTACGTCGCGGGCACCGGCAAGGCGGAGGACGTGGGTATCTGGGCCGCCATGCCGGCCGACGTCAAGAATGCCGTCGATCAGAGCAAGGCCAACTGGTACACCAACTATCAAAACTGGCAGGTTGGTCCAAAAGGACGTTACTTCATGTCCTACTGGTACGCAAAATTCTGCTACCTTGGCGATAAGGCCAAAGCCATGGTCGATATCCTGCGCGATTACGCAGCTATGGCCCCCAATGAGCTGTTTGCCGATACCTACTCGACGTACTTCGCCGATCCTGCAGGCTACAATGACCATAGCTTGTGGGGCAACAATCCAGCTCTTCCTGCAGACGGCAAGGCATTCTTCTTCAACAACATCCTTGAGCGCCACCCCTACACACCACCGGCTGCAACTCCAGCCGCGACCTGATTGATCGGAGAAGACACCGTTGATCCGACCATTTCCCATCGCCACGGTGATCCTCCTGCTCGTCTCGGTTCTGAGCGGGTGTCCGTCCCACTCCGAACCCGCCACCTCGGACCAGGGAAAGCCAGCCATGAGCATCCAGACCCCCCAGGAACGCTACCTCGCCTATCTCGCCAGCCGTGCGCCCGGGGTTCCGGCCGGCGGCGTCCTGGAAGTACCCCAGGCCGCGCTCGGCGATTTCCACTGCTTCCGGGTCGCCGACGCCGTGGGTCCGCAGGGCTTCCCCGCGGCCGCCTCGGTGAAGGCGGTCGCCGCGGCAGACCACTGGGACGGCTGGCCCGTCCTCTTCGCCGCCGCCCAGGACCCGACGGCCCTCCAGCGAACGGTCGCGTTCTTGCTGGGCGGCTACATCCCGCTGGCGCCAAGCGACTCCGTGACCGCCGAGGCCCGGGCCCTGCTCACCCCCCCCGCGCTGGAGCAGCCGAGCTCCGGGGGGTGGCGGTTCGTCGCCTGGTTCGCCGGTCCCCCGCTGGTGGAGGAGCCGGTGCGGATCACGGTCGAGCTGCCGAGCAGCGGCCACGGACGCGTCGAGACGAAGAACTGGCGGGAGCTGGCGCAGCCGGACCCGGTGGACCGGCTGCTCGCGGAGTACCTGGACGTCGACCCGGTCGGCAAGACGATCGTGGTGCGCCAGCTCGCCGACCTGGCCGACGAGCGATCGGTGCCGCTGCTGTGCGGCGCCCTCGCGCAGTCCTACGACCGCCTGCGGTACGAGGCCGCGGTCGCGCTGAAGCGGGTCCGCAGCACGCAGGCCGTCGGCTGTCTCGCCCAGTCGCTGCCCAAGGAAGCCGTCAGCGACGTGCGGTTGGCCCTCGTCCAGGCCCTCGCCGCCATCGGCGGGCCCGCGGCTCGCGACGCGCTGACCCAGGCAGCGAGCACCGATGCCGACGCCACGGTGCGCAGCATGGCCCGCGCCGCGCTCGAGCAGTAGCCCATCCTCGCAAGATTCATCATTTCTTTCGGCACGTTGGCGGCGGCCCGGCGCTCCTCGGCCCTCGTCAGCGGTCTGCCAGGTACAGCGTCCACGACGGGGGAGCGGGCGAGTCCAGGCGCAAGGCCAGGAGCTGCACGACATCGACCGGAGCGGCTTCCGGACGGGGCGAGAGCGCGCTGGCCAGCCGCCTGCGGACCTCCCGGAACACCGGCGGCGCCGCGACCGTGTCGAGCAGGGCCGTGTCCGCGGGGCGGTCGGGGTCCTTGCGGGCGAAGTAGTAGAGCTTGACTCCCCCGTGGGCCCCCACGCTGTGTGCCACCCAGACCTTCGGCCAGGAGCGGGGAGCCTGCGGGTCGAGCCCCAGCACACGGGCGAGGAACAGCGTGGTGCGGGGGTGATCGGGGAAGTGGTGGGCCTGGAAGAGGTCGTGGAGCTGCGCCGGGTGGCCGACCCGGAAGTAGATGGTGGCGCGCACCAGGCCCGCGTCGCCCAGGTCGAGCCCCAGCGCCGTGCAATTCGCTCGCCCACCACAGATCGCGGCCAGCTCGGCCGTGGGTCGCTCCAGATCGGGGAACAGCCTCGCCGCCGCGTAGGAGAGGCCCGTCCCGTCGCCGACCGGCGCCAGCCGGTACCACCGCTTGCGGGCCCCAGCCGTGGAGAACGCCAGGCCCAGCCCAGCCATCCCCACGGGCGGCAGGATGGCATCGAGCCGCGCCCAGGGCTCCGGCAGACAGGATGCCCCGACGCGCGCTGCCGCAGCCAGGTCCTCCGTCCAGAGGGTCGTCCGCAATCTCCCGCGACCGTCCAGCTCCTCGTTGACCGACCACTCGGTGAGCACGCTCCCGTAGTCTGCAGCGAGGCGGTCGAGCTCCCCCGCGTCCACCGAGATCCCCAGCCCGTCAGCAAGATCGCGTGTGATATCCGAATCTTTCGGCTTCATGGACTGCTCGCTCCGACTGGTGGTGCACGACAGAGGAGAACACGAGGAGCGCTCCTGGTCCAGGTATAGCTCACCCGGGCCGGGGAGTCTGGCGGAGGGCACACCTGGCGTCCAGTACCGAGCACTTCGACGGGGAGAAGTCGGCCGCCGCGATCCGGCCGAGGTGGGCCTCGAGGGAGGTCTCCCAGCTCATCCTCTTCTCACGCTCGGGAGCGGGCTCGATGCCGTAGGCGAGGAGGATGCGCTGCAGAAAGTTCGGTGGCGACCGGCCTCCGCGCCGGTCGCAGACGGAGCCGGCGTGGAGGCCGGCTCCCACCAGTTGGCAGCTCGGACTACCAGCTCACCCCACTAGAGGATGTGGGCCCAGAGCTCGACGCCGCTCTCCGGGCTGCTCGCCGAGAAGTACAGGCGTCCGTTGGCCACGCCGACCAGGGCGGCCACCCCGCCCTCGCCCTCCCCGCGGAACACACGGCGGGTGCCCGCGACGCTGCCGTCGCTGTACCAGAGCTCGGGCCAGGAGGAACCATCGCGGCTGGCCAGGAAGTAGACCCCGCCGGGCACCGCCAGGAGGTCATCGCTCCAGCCCTCGTCGCCCATGCAGGAGTCCTCGGGGCAGAGTGCGAACGTGCCTGCCGCGGTGCCATCGCTGCGGTAGGGGAGGGTACGGCCGGAGGCCGTGCGGAGGAAGAACAAGAGGCCATTGGAGGCCACGGCTTCGTCCATCTCGGTCCAGCAGCGGCCAGAGCAGAGGTCCGCAACCTGGGTGGTGCCCTCGTCGGTGCCATCGCTGGTCCAGATCTCGGCGCCGTCCTGCCCCGCGTTGGCGAGGAAGAAGAGCCGGTCACCGACCACGGTCAGCCGGGTCGGGTTCGAGTCGTCGGTGCCGGGGGCGAGGTCCCGCAGCAGGCGCGTGCCGGCCGCCGTGCCATCGCTGCTCCACAGCTCGCGCCCCTCGTGCAGTGTCGCCGCGCTGAAGTACACGCGGCCCCGGAATGGGGTGAACTCGGCGGGCGAGCTCGCGTTGAAGTCGGGCGCGAGGTCCAGGAGGTTGCGCGTGCCTGCCGGCGTGCCGTCCGACAACCAAGGCTCGCGGCGCAGCGGCCCCTCGTCGTCCGCGGAGAACCACACCAGCCCGTCGATCGTGCGCAGGTGCAGGGGAGCGGAGGCCCGGTCCCAGCCGGCAATGTTCGCCAGCAGACGGGTGCCGGCCGCGGTGCCGTCGGATCCCCAGAGCTCCCTGCCGTACTCGGGATCCTTTGCGGAGAACACGACGCCGTTGCCCACCGCCACGATCCCCGAGGGTTCGCTGCCGAAGCCGTCTTGGTAGATGTCCGCAACTTCGCGGGCGCCGCCAGGCCGCCCATCCGTCACCCAGAGTTCACGCCCGTGATTCCCGTCCGACGCGAAGAAGAGCCTGCCCTGGGCCTCCACCAGCCCATTCGGGTCCCCGCTTCGCCAGTCGCTGTAGGTGTCCGCTGCGAGCCAGGTGCCCGCCTCGGTGCCATCGGTGCGCCAGAGCTCGCGTCCACGATCGTCGTTGGTGGCGGAGAAGAAGATCCCACCAGCGAACGCGACGCCGCGCCTGGGGTACGAGCTCGGCTCTCCCGGGGCGATGTCGCGCACCAGGTAGCTGAGGCCGGCGCAGAGGCCCGCCTCGTTGCACGTGCTCCCCTCCGGGCATTCGCCACACTGGAGGGTCGCCGCACAGCCGTTGGAGACCTCGCCGCACATCCGGCCCAGGCTCAGGCACGTCGCGGGGACGCACGCTCCCTCGCCCTCGCCTTCGCCCTCTCCCTCTCCTTCTCCCTCTCCTTCTCCCTCTCCTTCGCCACTGCAGGGGTTGCCGCAGACCGTGACGAAGGGGCTGCGGGAGCAGCCGAAGTCGCGGCAATCGACGTAGCCGTTGCCGTCGTTGTCCGTGCCATCGGAGCAAGCGGCGTCATTGTTCTCCGTGCCGGGGCAGACCGTGACCCAGGGGTTGCGCGAGCAGCCGTAGTCGCGGCAGTCCGTGTAGCGGTTGGAGTCGTTGTCGAGGCCATCGGCGCACTGGCCGTCGCTGTTCTCGCGGACGCCGCAGACACTCACGGCGGGGTTGTTCGTGCAGTCGAAGTCCTCGCAGTCGATCTTGCCGTCTCCGTCGTCGTCGCTGCCATTGGAGCAGGCGGCGTCCGTGCTCTCGAGGAGGAGGCACCACCAGCCATCGACATTGCCTTCTCCCTCGCCCTCGCCCTCGCCCTCGCCCTCGCCCTCACCCTCGCCTTCGCCCTCGCCCTCGCCTTCGCCCTCACCCTCGCCCTCGCCCTCGCCCTCGCCCTCACCCTCGCCCTCGCCCTCACCTTCGCCCTCACCTTCGCCCTCGCCCTCGCCCTCGCCCTCACCCTCACCCGGATGGCGCTCCGCGTGGTCCGAGCTGCAGCTCGGGGCGAGTGGAACGGTGAGGCACAGCAGGGCGATCAGAGACAGCGCGACGCGCAGGGACATGAGGGCTCCTTCAGGGCTTCATCGCAGGAGTCGCCGGCGGCGAACCCAGGGAGTATCCGTCCTCTGTCCGCTGCGGGCAAGTCTTGGCGACGAGGCGGGGAGAAGCCGGGACGCAGCTCGGCCGGGCATCGACACCATCACGGCGCGGTCCCGTGCTGTACTTGCGGAAGTCAAACCCAAGAAACGCAAAACCCCCGGATTTCTCCGAGGGTTTCGCAGTGTGGAGCTAGTCGGGCTCGAACCGACGGCCTCTTGACTGCCAGTCAAGCGCTCTCCCAGCTGAGCTATAGCCCCGAGCCAGGCGCCTCATCGGCGTGGGTGGGTAGATAGCAGAAGGGTGAAGGCTGTCAACCGGTTTTCGACGAGCGACGGGGCTCAGCCCTGCTGCTCGGGCTCCCCCTCGGCCGGCGGCTCCTCGGCAGCGGGCTCCTCGGGCTCGACCACCGCCTCGACGACGTGGAGGTGGGGGGCCGCGGGCTGCTCGGGCTCGGCCACGGGCTCGGCCACGGGCTCGCCCTCGGCCGCAGGCGCCGCCTCGGGCTCGGCGAAGCGGGCGAGGGACTTCTCGGCCCACTCGAAGGTCTCGCGGATGGCGTCGGGGATCGCGACCTTCCCGGTCTTGACCAGCTCGTAGGTCTCCCGGCCGAGCTTCTCGAAGACGCGCTCCGCCTCGCCCTCGACGACCTTCGCCGTCCCCTTGACGCTCTCCTTGATGCGCTCGGCCTCGGCCGTGGCGAGCAGGGTGTCCTTGATCTGGTTGACCTCGTCCAGGGCGGTCTTCAGCTTGCTGGTGAGGCTATTGAGGATCTCTTTTCCGCTTCCGTTCACGGGCCCCTCCTGGTGAAAGACGAGACCCTCTTAGTGACGATGACGCGCTGTGTCAAGACCCCCGAGCGAGGATTTTCGCGGCCCCCGCGCCGTCACGCGGGACGTGCGTCATCCACCCTGCTGCACGACCACGACGATCAGGGCGGCGGCGAGGACGAGCAGCAGGGCGACTCCGGCACCGAGGAGCAGAGAGCCGAGGTGGGAGCGGGGCGGAGGCGCGGCCGGCAGCGCCCCGGGGTCCGTGGGAACGCCGACGAGGCGCGGGGGCGCGGCCGCGGGACGGCCGGAGACGGCCGCCGGGGCCGCCGGGGCAGCCGGGGCAGCCAGGGCCGCGACCACGCCCCCTCCCCCGGCGAGCCCGACGGGCTCCCCGGAGGCGACGGCGAGCGGCCTCGCGGCGCTCCCTTCCCCGGACGCCGGCGCACCCTCCCTCAGGGTCGCGGCCTCCCCCGGCGCCAGTGCCGGCTCGGGAGCGGCTGCGGGAGGCAGCCCGAGCAGGCGACGCTGCTCCTCCTGCTCCTGACGGAGCTCGTCGCCGAGCAGCTCGGCGAGGTAGGCCGCGAGGAAGGTCTTGCCCCAGGGCTGACCGCTGCCCAGCAGCCAACCCTGCAGGGCGCCGGCCAGCTCCCGGGCCGTGGGGTAGCGCTGGCCCGGGTCCCGGGCGAGCGCCTTCATGACGATCGCGGACAGGGCCTCGGGGACCTCGGGGTTGAGGGTGCGGGGCTCGGGGATCGGGTCGTCGGTCACGGCCTGCAGGGTCAAGAGCTGCCCCGAGCGCTTGAAGAGCCGGGCCTGGGTCAACAGCTCGTGGAGGATCACGCCGATGCCGAAGAGATCGGAGCGGGGATCGACGGTCTGCCCCTGCGCGCCCTCCGGGGAGAGGTACGCGAACTTGCCCGAGAGCACGCCGGTGCTGGCGCGGCCGCCGCTGGACGCGGTCTCCGCGATGCCGAAGTCGAACAGCCGGACCTCGCCGTCGAACCCGAGCAGGATGTTCTGGGGCGAGATATCCCGGTGGATGAGCCCGAGCGGCCGGCCCTCGAGGTCGGTGGCCTCGTGCGCATGGGCCAGCCCCTGCAAGGCCTTGACGATGATCATGACCGACAGGGGCAGGGGCAAGGGCCGGCCGAGCTCCGAGCCCCGCTGGGCGACCGTCGAGAGCACCCGGCCGTGGACGAACTCCATCACCAGAGAGGGCGCGCCCCCCTCCTCGATCAGGTCGTGGACCGCGATGAGGTTGGGGTGCCGCAGCAAGGCAGAGACCCGCGCCTCGGCGAGAAACGCGGCCACCATGGCCGGATCCCCGGCCAGATCCGGGCGGATGCGCTTGATCGCCAGCAGCCGGCAGAAGCCCCCCGGCCCCGTGCGCCGGGCGAGGTAGACGGTCGCCATCCCGCCGCCGTCCTGCTCCTTCAGGAGCTCGTAGCAGCCGAGCGCGGCGGGGAAGGAGGAGGCGGGCAGGTCGCGGTTCGCAGCCATGGTGCCTTGATATTGCCACCCCGACGCGAGAAGGGAAGCCCGAAAGTCCCTTCAGCGCTCCCGGACGAGCTGGGCGATGCGCCCGACCCCGTGGACGTCGTCCTGGAGGAACAGCTCGAGGCGCGCCAGACACCAGGCGAGGTCCTGCGCGTCGAGGTCGCCGCGGACCATGGGGTCGAGGCGCAGGGTGGCCGCGACCGCCCCGAGCAGCACCGCGAGGGGCGCCTCGGCCTCGGGCCGGGCCGACGGGATGCGGCACAGGTTGCCCCCGGCCGCGCCGAGGATCCCCGCCTCGTCGGGCGCGGCGAGGGTGCCGGCCTGCTCGAGGAGGACGAGCAGGGGACGCTCGCCACCCAGCAGTGTGCCCCCGGCCTCGGCCAGCAGAGCCCAGGTGGCGGGGGCGAGCCGCTTGCGGCCGAGGTGCAGCAGGGTCTCGAGGAAGGCACCCCGCCCGTCCACCGAGGTCGCGGACCCCGGCCTCGCCAGGACCTCGCGGACCACCGCCAGCAGCCAGCTCTGGGCCGCGACGTCCTGCTGCAGCTCCTCCCACAGGGCGAGCCCCTGCCAGAACACGGGGCTGCCGAGCAGGTCGCCGAGGTCCTGCTCGAGGTCCGCGGCCCACCGCCGGCGCTCGTCCCGATCGGCCGCGGCCCGGCCGAGCACCCGCGGCGCGGCGTCGAGCGCGCCGGACAGCAGGTGGGCGAGCAGCCGCCCCCGACCGGCCTCCTCCTGACCCACGGACCCCCAGAGCAGGGAGACCAGGTCGAGCCGCTCCCAGGCCGCGCGCCGCTCCTCGTGGCCCGGCTGCTGCAGGACCTCGTCCAGTCGCCGCAGGGGCTCGAGCAGCATCATCGCCCGGGCGGGCCGCGCCTCGGTCGTCTGCCGGTCCCCCCGCAGCAAGGGGACGGGGTCCTCGCCCGGGAGCTGCCAGTCTTGGCCGTACGCGTCCCGGTCGAGCAGCCAGCGCAGGAAGGGGACGAGCGCGTCGTTCAACCCCGAGGCCTCGGCCGCCGCGAGCAGCCGGAACAGGGCCGGGAAGAGCTCGGTCTCCCCGACGAGGCGGCCGAACACGGGCTCGAGGCGGCGCAGACCGCTCCCCTCCTGGCGATCGAAGCGGAACAGGCCGTCCGGCCCGTGGGGACAGCTCCCCCCCTCGCCGGCCCAGGGCTCGAGGCGCAAGGGCTCGCCCGCGCAGCGCTTCCCGGTCCCCCAGTGCAGGTGCAGGGTGCCCAGCAGATCGAGGAAGAGCTGCGTCCCTCCGGCCGAGTGCTCATGGATGCCCCGCCGGTCTCCCTCACCGTCCAGGCCGTACGCGGCGAGCAGCCGGACGAGCGGGCGCAGGCTCTCGACGAAGGCCGGCTGCAGGTCCGTGGCCGGGAGGTCGCAGCCGGGCAGGGGATCTCCCGCCGCGGGCCGCGCCGGCCAGGGGGCGTGCATCGCGACGAGCATGTCCGCGTGGTGCTCCCGACACGGTTTCCCCAGATGATCCAATGGGTTACCGATTCGATGGATGATGTCGCCGGTGTCGTGATCGCGCAAGGTCCACAGGTTGAGCTGCTCCGCGGTCGGGGTCAGGGGGTCGCCGTCGGGGTCATCGAGGTCCAGCTCGCAGAGCAACTGGTGCAGGGTGGAGCGCAGGGCCGCATCGGGCAGGGGGACCGTCGGCGTGATCCGCGACCGGTCTGCCACCGAGTCGAGGTAGAAGCCGGCGACGTTGCGGATCGTCAAGGCCGACTGCGGCAGATCCGCGATCACCGGCACGTAGACCAGGCGATTGGTGTTGTAGAGCAGGGCGAGGAGATCCTGGAAGGCCGAGCGCGCGGGAGAGTCGGGATCGTCAGTGAGATCGCTCAGTTCCCGGTCCACCTCCCCCTGCCAGCAGGCCGCGGAGAGCACCGCCGGGAGCACTCCCCCGCCGTGGATGTAGGTCTCGGCCGGGCAGAGCCCCGCGTCGAGGGGCAGCGTGCGCACGTCCGTGCCGAGGTGGGCCATCATGAAGGCGGCTCCCGCGGGCGCGCGGCGCGTCGGCTCATCGGTGGCGAGGAGCCGCAGCACGTCCCGCAGCAGCGCGCCGTCCGCCTCGTCCGCGAGGGCCTCGAGCAGCCCGGGCGCGGGACCGGCCGCGCGGCAGACCCCGTCGGCGGCGCAGCTCAGCCAGCCCCCCGGACCGCACGGCAGGGGGTGAGTCTGCTCCTGGCTACAGGGGGCGCCGAGCCCCAGCTCGACCAGGGGATTGCCGCCCAGCAGATCGTCGAGCACGGTGCTGTCCGCGGCGAGGATCGCCGGAGAATCCCGCAGGATCCGCAGGGCCCGTCCCAGCTCCCCGACGAGCAGGACGACCGCGGCCGGGTCCTGGCGGACCGTGGCCGCCAGGCGCGCGAGCAGCTCCTCCAGCTCGGGATAGGACAGCAGCTCCAGCACGCCATGGAGCAAGCCGCGCAGGGGGGAGCGGGAGAAATCGTAGGCCCGCTGCCCGTCGACGAGGATCTCGGGACCGAGCAGGGCGGGCAGGACGAGCAGCAGGTCGTCGAGGGGTGCCGCCCCCGAAGCGCTCGCCGGCTCGTCCGCGAGGTCCGCGAGCAAGGTGACGCCGAGGCCCAGCAACGTCTCGTGGAGGTCCACGTAGTCGAACAGGGGGCGGCTGGCGCCGTCGCTCGCCAGGGCCTCGCCCCCCGGCCCCCGGACGAGGTGCACCGCGCCGGCCTCGAGCAGCCCGGAGGACAGGGCGGGCACGTCCCGCACGTCCTCGATCCCGTCCTGGCCCCGCAACAGGTAGCGCCCCGTGCGGTCACGGTCCGGCAGCCCGTCCCCGTCCGCGTCGACCAGCGGCGGCAGCAAGGCCCCCGCCTCGTCCCGGGAGGGCACGGGGGCGCCCTCGGCGTCGACGCGCACGGTGAGCGCTCGCCGGGCGCCGGCCAGCTCGGCCAGGTCGCACCGGCAGGCCTCCCGGCTGCCGACGGGGTAGAGGCCGGCCGCGCAGTCGTCGGGACGGGGTTCGAGGGTCGGGGCCGCCTCCGGCGACGCCCCCGGACACGCCGGCGCCAGCAGCAGCTCCTCCACGGCCGGGCCGAGCAGGGGTGCGGCCTCCTCGTCGTCTTGGGCCGTGACCTCCCGCAGCTCCCGGCCCACCAGATCGTGCAAGGTGGTCACCCGGTCCCGGTGGAGGACGAGCAGACGCTGCAGCTCGGTGAGCAGAGGCTCCGGCTGGGTCGCCAGCCGCTCCCCGAGCCGGTAGGGGCCGGCCGGGTTGTGACCGCCGGAGGCCGCGAGCAAGGCTGTCGCCGCCTGCAGCCCGGGCTGCGGGCCCGCACGCAAGGTGGCGAGCGCGGCGGTCGCGGCGTCGAGC